>JAEUSW010000075.1 GCA_016788285.1 Flavobacteriales bacterium | reverse complement strand
TGGGCGTGCGCGTCTACGACGAGAAACTGCCCATCGATCCGCACACGTTCAACACGGCCCGCGACTTCCACCTGGACCCCACGGTGTGCGCGCTCAGCGGCGGCGAGGACTACGAACTGCTCTTCACCATCCGCCAGGCCGACTTCGAGGCCATCAAGGGCAACCCGGACCTCACCGTGGTGGGGCATATGACCGACGCGAAAAGCGGCTACCGCCTGGTCGACAAGCAGGGCGGCGAGCACGAGCTCACGGCCCAGGGATGGGACGCGTTCCTGAGGAGGGGGTAGCGTTCAAGGGCGCCCGCTCATCGCAGCACCGTCACGTGCCCGCGCAGGCTCTGCCGCGCATCACCCGCACACGGGTCGCGCACCTCCACCAGATAGAGGTACACACCATCGGGCACCGGCTCACCGTTCACCTGCCCGTTCCAGCCGCGCACCAGGTCGTCCGTGGTGAAGACCTCGTTGCCCCAGCGGTTGAAGATGCGCATCACATCGCTCCCGTCGGAGCGGTCCACGGGCACCAGGAACGCATCGTTGATGCCGTCGCCGTTGGGGGAGAACACGTTGGGCACGTACACCCCTTCCAACGCCGGGCGCACGGTCACAGGCAGTGAAGCGGTGGTCGAACAGCCGTTCGCATCGGTGGCCGTGGCCACCAGCGTCGTGCTCGTGGTGAAGGACGGCTCCACCACAGGACCTTGCTCGCCGGTGCTCCAGCCGATGGTGATGTCGCCGCTGCCACCCTGCGCCGTCGCCGTGAACAGGGCGCTCTCCTGCGCACACAGCTCCTGGTCGCCCGAGAGCACCAGCTCAACGGGTGGCGGATCATCGAGGCTGAAGGTGAGGGTGGTGTCGCAGCCCCCGTTGTCCGTGATCAGCACGCTGTAGGTCCCGGGGCCCAGGCCATCGATCGCGGGCGTGCTCTGCGGTGGCGCGGTGTTCCAGGCGAAGGTGTAGGGCCCGTTCACACCCAGCGGGGACACGGTGATGCTCCCGTCCTCCACGCCGGCGCAGCTGATGGGGTCGATCACGGTGCTCACGAGCGAGGGTTGGCAGCACGGCCGCACCACCACGGTGTCCACCAGCATCGTGGCGCCGGGATAGTGGCAATAGTCGCCCATCTCCACGGTGTAGGTGCCCGGCGCGGTGATGGTGAGCGCGGGGTCGGTGCTGCCATCGCTCCACAGCACCGAGTAGATGCCCGTGTAGTACGACAGGTCAATGGTGATGGGACCGTTGCAGAGCAGCGTGTCCGTCCACGGGATCAGGTCGTAGGTGGCGTTGCCGATGTAGATGGGGTTGGGCGGTGTGCCGGTGGCGCTGAGGCAGCAGTTGCCGCCGGCGGACACGTTGAAGGTGCCGTTGAAGCACCCGTACTGCACCTGATGCGCGTACAGCGTGGTGCCCGGACCGAACTCCGCCAGGAAGAACTGCACGATCTGCGGGGCCGAGTTGCCGCCGCCCTGCGAGGAGGTGCTGCACTGGCCTTCCGCCCCGGTCATGCAGTTCACCACGTTGAAGCCCGGCACGAGCTCCTCCCCCAGGTAGTTGGCGATGGCGATGTTGCCCAGCGTGCTGCTGTACAGGGTGACGATGCCGGGCGGCACGCCGGTGATGGTGGTGGTGGGCGGGTTGTTGCCGCAAGGCCCGTTGGTGCCGTCGAAACCGGCGTAGATCACCTCGGTCACGTTGCCGGCGAAGGGCCCTGTGATGTTCACCGCGACCGCCTCGTAGGTGCAGATGCCGATCCGCAGCCCGGGGATGTTCTGGTCCACGTTGATCGTGAGCGCGCCGCCTTCGTAGTTCGAGTAGATCACCAGGTTGCCGTTCGGGTCGCAGATGGTGGCGGAGGGCGGCACGGAAGGGGACACATCGATGCAGCAGTTGCCTCCGTCGGAAAGGTCCACCACGCCGTTCTGCCAGCACGCGTACTGGGTCTGGTGGGCGTACAGGCTGGCCCCGGTCTGCGCCTCGAAGTGGAAGACGAGCTCATCGGGCGTGTTCACCCCGCCGGTGTTGACCGTGGTGTCGCAGAGGCCCGCCGCGCCGATCACCACGCCGCCCCACTGGCCGGTGCCGTTGTTGTGCACCGGTGTGTAGCCCACCTGGGGAGGCTGCATCGGTGGGTTGATGGTGACGATGTTCGGTGGCACGCCCGTTACCGAGGTGGTGAAGTTGCCCTGGCCGCAGTTGTTGTTGTTCTGGTTCGAGTTCATCCCCGCGTACAGCACCTGGGTCACGTTGCCGACGAAAGGCCCCGTGAGGGTCACCTGCACCGGTTCATAGGTGGAAATGCCGATCACCAGGTTCGGGATGTTCACGTCCACGTTGATGGTGACGATGCCCCCGTCGTAATTGGACAGCAGGAAGAGGTTGCCGGAGGGGTCGCACACCTGGCCACGGGCGGCCGAGAGCATGAGCAAGGCGAGCAGGACAGGCAGCGGACGCATCGACAAGGGGAACATCCCTGCGGTAAAGTTGGTTCAAGCATTCCGGGGTGGGTGCTGCCGCCCGGAACGGCGGATGGATCATGGATGCCTGCACGGCCGTACCGCAGCGTGTCCTGTGCGGGGTGCGGCCGGCGGCGAAGGGCTCAGAACCGCACGAGCACCCCTCTGCCCTGAAGCTCCAACGGGATCGTGAGGTCGATGGGGTTCGCCGTCACATCCAGGACACGGAGACGCTTGGCCCCCAGGATCTCCGGGGGGAGTTCGCGCAGGCCGTTGCCGTTCAGGTACAGCTCCTCCAAGGCGCGCAGCTTGGCCACATTGCCCGGGAGGAGGTTCAGTCCGTCACGCTCCAGATGAAGCACCCGCAGGTTCGGCAATCGGGCCAGTCTGTCCAGGTCGGCCTCCGCGGAGAACGCATGATCCTCGTTCAGGAACAGCTCCTCCAAGGAACGAAGGCCGGTGAACCCCTCCGGCATCGGGCGATCGGGTTCCCGCTGAGGTCAAGGACCTTCAGTCGCTGCAGGCCACCAATGGCGTCGGGCAGCTCGGTGATCCCATCGTTCCTGAGGCTCAGGTATTCCAGGTTCGGAAGCCGCAGCACGTCCAACGGGAACCTCCCCAGCGATGCGTCGCTCAGGTCCAGCCGGTGCACGGCTTCCGGTGTGCGAAGGGCATCCTCCAGCGAGGTGAAGGTGATGGCGGGATCTTGGGCCAGGCACGGCTTGGTCAACCAGGCTCCGACCATCAGGAGAAGGGCGGATCGGATCGGAAGGGACCGTTTCATGACCGTATCCTTTGGATGGGAACAACCGGGGAACGAGCCGGTTCAGCATCGTCATCAGGCCGCCCTGCTCTTCCCACGGGCCCGCTCCCGCACGAGCTCACCATAGGGCCTTCCCGACAGGTGGCTCTCCGCCCAGGTCAGCGGGTCCAGATGCTCGAAGGCAGGTTGTTCCAACGGCTCGCCGGCGAGCTGCGCCAGGTCGTCGTGGAATCGCTGGAAGGCTGCGCGCTGTTGACGCGGTTCCAACGGCTTGAGCAGGTCGCGGACCAAGCGAAGGAAGACCTGTTCGAACCGATGGGTGCGTGAGCGGCCTTTCAGGTACCGTTCCGTGTTGCGCAGGGTATAGGGAAGCAGCTCCTTGTCATCGGTCTCCAGCCGAAGCATCAGTTCCAGCAAGCGCGCATAGGACACGATGCCGCCTTGGTCCTGGTGGGTCTCGTTCAGCAGGCGGTGGCACCACCGCAGGGCCTCCGTCGGGCGGCCTCCTCCGAAGTGTGCGACGGCCACCTGGAACATGCACCCGGCGCGCCGCAACGCCCCCAGCGCCTCACCGTGCCGCTCCAGGCCGCGCTCGATGGTGGGGACCATCGCGAGCGCGTGCTCGAACTCCCCGCTGGCGCAGTGGATGCTGAGCTCCAGGGAGGTGCCCGTCGCGAAGAGCTTCATCTCCAGGTCCTCGGTCTCGGGCATCCGCCAGGCGGCGGGGGCCAGGCGATAGGCGCGAAGGTGCTCACGGGCCTCGTCGAAACGTCCGATGCGCGTGCAGACGTAAGCCAGGTTGCTCAAGACCGCCAGCAAACGGTAGGGTTCGTCGATGAAGGTGGGCCGCTCGGCCTCGAGCAGGTCCCGGTTCGCAAGGAGGTGCGCGTGGCTGGCCTCCAGGTCGCCGGTCGCGAAGCCGGCAACGGCTTCCAGATGGTGGTGCAGGTAGCGGGCCTGGGCCGAGCTGTGCGCGTCCACCTGCGGGCGGCCCGGACGTTCCATGATGGCCCGGACCCGATCCACCTGGGCAATGCTGCGGGCCTGACCTTCTCCATAGAGGGTCAGGAACACTTCGCTCTTCAGGTCCCAGAGGGCATCCAGTTCCGTCATCCGCGCCAGGAGCCATGAGGCCCGTTCGCGCTGATCGTGGAGCGTGTCGGCGTTCGCCCCTTGGTAGTGCGTGCGTTCCAGGAGACGGCGCCGCCACACCTGCACCTCGGCGAGCACGTGAAGCTTCTCGTGCCGGGCGGCCAGCCGCTCCACACCCGCCAGGTGCCGTTCAGCATCCGCGTACAGCGCCCGCTGATAGAGGACCTCCACCTCGTGCATCCGCCGGCGGAGCCTGGCGTCCATGGAGGAATGGGCGTGATAGGCCGAAAGGCTCTCCAGGATGGTGTTGTGCAAGCGCTGCTTCGCGATGGCGAATCGTGCGGTGAACCCGCGCCCCTTGAAGCGCCGCAAGAGCGCCTCCTCATCGTACTCCTCCATCGCGGCGATGGCGTTGAACAGGATCAGATGGTTGCTCCGACCCTGGATCAGGTGCCGTCCCGCATAGAGCTTGAAGTATCTCTTCTCGGCCGCGTCCATGGAGCGGATCAGCCGGTGGACCTGATCGGACGCTTTCCTGGACATGCTGATGGGGGTGAGCAGAGGAAAGCTAGGGGGCATCCATCTCCCAGGGTGCCCGGCCGCGAGGAACGGCCTGCTTGCTGCGGGCACCGGCAGGATCGGCCCGGAACGACAACGCCCTGGGCCAGGCCAGGGCGTCCATCAACCGCGGTCGGACCGGTCAGTTCCCGGTCGTTCCGTTGTTCTTCTTCTTGTTCCGTTCGCCGTCGGCATCCTCATCCCCATCGTCGGAGATGTCACCCTCTTCCTCTCCTCCGCCTTGCTCGTCCAGGTCACCGGACCGAACGATGGCTCCCTGTCCTTCGGGCTCTTCTTTCTCCGCGGCTGCCGCTCCGGCCATGGTGCCGCCCGGCTCCTCCAGCATGCGCTTATCCTCGCCCTGCAAGGCATGGCCCGCGGGCATCACCTCCTCCTTGGTGCACGCGGCGAGCCCCAAGGCCATCAACACGCAGATGATGAGGTTCCGGACCATTACGTTCCAAAGATAAGCGGTCCGGGCCCGGATCGCAAATCGGCCTCCGGACGGGGTGATGGACCGTTGCCGGGAAGGTCGATGGTGACCCTGGTGCCGTGGACCATCCCTTCGGGTCCCTGCACCTGCTCGGGTCCCGTGATCCGGATGTCGGTCACCTGCAGGTTCCTCAGCACATCGGCCCTGCCCTTGGTGATCTCGATCCCCCTGGAGATGTGGTCCCCGTCCTGTTTGCGGGCCTTGCTCTGCTCGATGCCCAGCCCGTCGTCCGCGATCGTGACGCGCACGCGGCCGGGACCGCCCGGCGATACCCGGATGCTCACCTGGCCCTGGCGCTCGGTGGGCAGGATGCCGTGCCAGATGCTGTTCTCCACGTAGGGCTGCAACATCATCGCAGGAAGCCGCACATGCAGGGTGTCCACCCCGGGCTCCACCGTCAGCACATAGCGGAACCGGTCCTTGAAACGCATGTGTTCCAGGATGAGGTAGAGTTCCAGCCGCTCCAGCTCCTCGGCCAGGCTCGTGGTATCGCTCTGGCTGGCATCCAGGTTCTTCCGGATGAGCTTGGCGAAGCTCGTGAGGTAGCGGTTGGCCGTGGCCCGGTCCTGCTTGTTGATGTGGTACTGGATGCTGTTCAGGGCGTTGAAGATGAAGTGCCGGTTCATGTTCGCGTTCAACGCCTGCTGTTCGAGCTGGAGCATGCGTGAGCGCAGCATCAATTGGCGGGTGCGTTCCTGTCGCCGGCGCTGCGCGGACCGATACCGGGCCACACCGCCCACGGAGCCGATGACCACCGCACCGGTGAGCGCGAAGAACCACCACCGCGCCCAGAAGGGGGGCTGCACGTCGAAGGCGTACTCCTTCGGATCGCTCCAATGCCCGTTCCGCCCTCTGGCCATCACCTGGAACACGTAGTGCCCATGCGGCAGGTTGCTGAAGCTGGCCGAGCGGACCTCCGTTTCGGGCAGCCAGTCGTTGTCGTGGCCGAGCAATCGATAGCGGTACACCACCTGCTCGGGCGCGCTCAGGCTGATGCCGGCGAAATCGAAGGTCAGGTGGTTGCGTTCATAAGGGAGCAGGAGCCCCGTGGGAAGCCCGGTGAGCGTGTCGGTCCCGGAGGAACGGCCCTCCCAGCCGGAAGGACGCAGGAACCAGCGCAGCCCGGTGATGTGGAGCGGGATCACCTCCTCCTTCGGATCGTTCTCGGCCGCGGGCAGGTGCACCACCAGGCCGCGCGAGGTGCCGAAGAGCAGACGCCCCTTGCTGTCCAGGTAGGATGCGTTCAGGTTGCACTCCAGGCTCAGGAGCCCATCGCTGGTGGTGTAGTGCGTCACGCCGCTGCCGCCGCTGAGCAGACTGTCCGGTCCCACCTGGAAAAGGCCGTTGTTGGTGCCCACCCAGAGCCGCCCGTCGGACGAGACCCGCAAGAGGTCGATGTAGTTGGACCCGAAGTCCGTGGCGAGCCGGAGCACACGCGGACCGGATCCCGCGAAGCACACCAGTCCGTCGGCGGTACCGGCCCAGACCCGCCCGCGGCGGTCCTCCGCCAGGCAGTACACCGCACCGGCGGGCAGTTCCTGGCCCGCGGTCCAGGTGGTCCAGCCGTTCGCGCCCCACCGGGCCACCCCCACTTCATGGGCCGCCCAAAGCCGCCCTTCGCTGTCGCGATGAAGGTCCCGGATGGACCGGAGCTGAATGCCGGGCGGTCCGGGCTCACGCCGCAACCGGCCCTCCCGGATGGAGTAAAGTCCGTCCCGCGCACCGCACCACAGCGTGCCGTCGGCATCCTCGTGCAGGGCCACCACACGCTCATCGCGAAGGGACAAACTGTCCGGCAACGGCACCACCACGCCGTTGTGCAATCGGCACAATCCGTCGCTGGTGCCGAACCACAGGCTGTTGTCCCGGCGGCGCAGTCCGGTCCAGACCGTGTTGTTCGGCAGGCCGTCGAGGGTGCTCACCAGCGCCATGCCGTCCATCCGGCAGATGCCGTTGCCGTAGGTGCCCAGCCACAGGTCGTTGGCGCTGTCGGCCACCAGGCACATCACCTGGTCGCTGCAGAGTCCATCGCGTTGGGTGTAGGTGACGAAGCGGTCGCCGGTCCAACGCAGCAGACCCGCCCCGTCCGTTCCCAACCACAGGTCGCCGTGGTCGTCCACCGACACGCACCAGATGTTGTCGTTCGGCATCCCCTGGTTCACCGTGAGCGCGCGGATGCGTCCGGCTTCGATGACGTTGACGCCGAACTTGCTGGCCAGCCAGACGCGGCCCTGTGGATCGACCGTCACGCTGCGCACGTTGTTCTGCAGCAGACCGTCGGTCTCATCGATCTCCTCCACGGTACCATCGGGCCGCAGCGCGAACACCCCCTGGCCGAAGGTGGCCACCCACAGGGTGCCATCGGCGCCCAGGGCCAGGCTGCTCACATTGGAGCGGTCCTCGCTTCCCAGGGTCACGACCGAACACCGGCCATCGGCCCAGCGCAGGAGACCGTTGCGCAGGCCGATGTAGACGGTGCCGTCCGCCAGGCAGAGGAGCGAACGCACCGTGCCTACGGTGTCCGCAGGGAAGCCTTCGAGCGCACTGACCTGGCCGTCCTTGTGCACCAGCACGCCCCGGTCCTCCACGCCGATGAGCACACGCCCGCCCGCGTCCGTGGCCAGGGCGGTGATCCGCGGTCGGTCGAGGCCGGGCAGTGGGATGGGGACCACCTCCATGCCGTGCCGGAAACTGACGAGGCCGCCACCCGTGCCGCACCACACCGAACCGTCCGAACGGGGCAGCAGGGCGTTCACCTGGGCGTCCGGAAGCCCTTGACGCAGGGCGTGGTTGCGGAAGCCGCTGCCATCGAAGCGGCTGACCCCGCCCAGTGTACCGATCCACAGGAAGCCCTGCCCGTCCTGCGCGATCGTGCGCACCTGGCTCTGCGCGAGGCCGTCCCGCGTGGTGTAGTGGATGAACCCGAACTGCTGGGCCTTCAGCAGGCCCGCGGACCCGAGCAGCAGCCCGAGCAGCCAGCCTGTGCGCCGCATCAGAAGGTGGGGATCAGGGCGAGGAAGTCAGGCATCTTGCGGCGCGATACAGGGATCATCGCTCCGTTGTCCAGCACGGCCATATTGCCTTCGCCGCGGCTGAAGGCGCGCAGATGCTCCAGGTTGATGATGTACGATTTGTGGACGCGGAAGAAACGCTTCGGATCGAGGTTGTTCTCGAACACCCGGATGTGCTTGCTGCTGATCTGCCGCTTGCCGTCGCGCGTGTGGATGGTGGTGTAGCTGTCGCTGGCCTCCAAGTAGAGGATGTCCTCGTGTTTCAGCAGGGTGAGGCCATCGCGGCCCGGCACGGCCATGCGCTTGCTCAAGGGTGAGGCGGGATCCAGCAGCAGCGCCGCGATGGCCCCGGTCTGTTGCGTTCCGGCCGCGGGGTCCGACGCCATGCGGCGCAGCTTCGCGGACGCCCGCTTGAGCTCCTCCACGTCGATCGGCTTCTCCAGGTAGTCGAGGGCGTTCTCCTTGAAGGCCTGCAGCGCATACTCATCGTAGGCGGTGGTGAACACCACCGGCAGGTCCTGGCCCTGCAGCGAGCGCAGCAGGGCGAAGCCGTCCTCCCCCGGCATCTTGATGTCCAGGAACAGCGCCTGCGGGTGATCCGAGGCGATCCGTTCGCGCGCCTCCTGGGCGCTTCCGGCCGAGCCCACCACGATCAGATCGGGACAGTGCTCCTCCAGCATCATCCGCAGGTTCTCCCGGGCGTCGGGTTCGTCGTCCACGATCAGTACACGCATGGCCGATGGGTTTGGTGGGCTCAAGCTAGGTCGGTCCGCGGTGGCTTTCGGCCCCGTCGCCTGACCGGTGCGTGCGATCGAGCGGACCGTCATCCCGGCCATGTGGACCGTCAACGGACCCGGGCGAGGAACTCGGCCACGCGCTCGCGCGCGATCGGCACCCGTCGTCCGTCGCGGAGCACGGCCCAATGGCCGTCGTCGCGCAGGTACTCGCGCAAGTGCTCCAGGTTCACGATGTGTGAACGGTGCACGCGCAGGAACCGGGCCGGGTCCAACAGCTCCTCGTACACGCGCAGCGTGCGGGTGTCCAGGTAGCGCGTGCCATCGCTGAAATGCAGTTGCGTGCAGTTGCCCTCGGCCTCCAGGTGGCTGATGGTGCGTGGGTCGAAGAGCTTGAAGCCTTTGGCGTGGTCGATCACGATCCGGCCGGCCGGCAGGGAGGCCTCCCGAATGGCGGCGTTCAACCGCTCGCGGTACGCCTGGGCCTCCACAGGGCGTTCGTGCTGCTCGCGCACCCGCTCGAGGGCTTTCATCACCGCCGCGCGCAGCTCATCGGGGTCGATCGGCTTCAACAGATAGTCCACCGCATGGGTGTGGAAGGCCTGCAGCGCGTAGTCCTTGAATGCGGTGACGAAGATGACAAGCGCACGCAGGTCGCGGAGCTCGGCCAGCAGGTCGAGGCCCTCCGTGCCGCTGGGCATGCGGATGTCCAGGAAGAGCAGGTCGGGGTCCAGCTCCGCGATGCGGTCGCGCGCCTTCGCCGGTCCATCGGCCGTTCCCGCCACCACCACCTCCGGGCAGAGGTCCTCGAGCATCAGCCGAAGGTTCTCCCGCGCCGGCTCCTCGTCGTCCACGATCAATGCCCGCACGTGCCGCGACCCCATGACGGCGAAAATAGCGGCACCATCGGAGCGACCGTTCTCCACCTCGCCGCCACCGTTGCCCGGATCGGGCTGGCGATCGCATGGCGGGCGCCGTAGGTTGGTGTCACCATTGAACGCAAACCCCTTGTTGCCATGGCTCCCATGAACCCCACCAGCGGGCTCTGGATCTTCTCCGATCAGGGCAGCTGAACCGCGCAGTGCTCATGTCAGGTTTTGGTGTGGAGGGTCGGTCCGCCGGACGGTGGGCCGGCCCTCCGGTGCTTCGGGCGAACCCTGGACGGCCCCGTTCCGTAGAACGGCCCGAAGACCCGGCCCATGGCCCAACACGCCGCACCCCACGAGATCCGCGTGCGCATCGATCAGCTCGAGCGCCTGCTGATGTTCGACTATGATCCCGCCTCCCAGGACGCCCTGTTCGACATCGTGGACCCCAGCGGTCGCATCGTGAAGACAGGCGATGTCAGCGGCCCCGTCACCCGTGTGCGCATCACCGACCTGGACGGCGAGGAGTACTTCCTGATGGTGCTCGATGGCGACGTCAGCACGGTGAGGCCGATCCACCTGCGACGCGCCGTATGATGCCCGACGCTCCCGCCCTCATCCCGGTCTATCGGGCCCTCACCATCGTGGGCAACGTGCTGCGCATCGATCGCAGGGGCATGGCCCATGTCCCTTTCCAGAGCGATTCCACGACCGGCGGACCGGTCGAGGTCGTCTTCATCCTGCTGCCTTCGGCCCCCGAGGAGGGCGGCTGATCGTTCAGCCATCGATGCAACGGTCGGCACAAGCCGGACCGGAGGGCGCTGGCCAGGTGCCGCGATCAGGTTCCCATCGTACGGAAGGATCCCGGCAGGAGCAGCGCGTCAGAGGCGATCCTCGGCGTGACGATGGGGACCGACCACAGCGCGGCCAGGCGGTGGCGAGCGGACTTGATCACCCACTGCGTGACCAGAAGGCAGAAGGTGTGGAGCAGGATCCCCGGGATCATTCCGGGCACACGTGCATCGGCCGTGAGCCGCTCACGTTGGTATGGCACGGTATGGGCTGCCACGATGTGGTACACGAGGAACAGCAGGAGCCCCTTTTTTCAGCGCCTGCAGCGTGCGGCCCTGAACGCGCACGATACGCTGCTGGGTCGGGACCGAAGCGCTCACGCCACCACCTTCTTCCGGCTCATCAGCTCCTCCACCGGATCCTCCCCGCCGGACGCCTCCTCCTTTCGAACGTTCACGGGCGGTGTGCCTGGCGCACAGTGTGCCTATGCTTGTTTCCATGATCCCGGTCCAAAGGGAGCATCCCGTGATCGTTCCGTCACCGCCGGACCGGTATATCACGCTGGTCATTCGTTCGGCATCACCGACCGGTCCTTGTAGGGCACGACGGCCGCGCGGACCAGCCGGTAGTTTCGGTGGAGCTGCGGTACCATCCGTGGCATCTTGCGCATGAGAACCCGTCATTCACTCTGTTGCGCTGCGCTGACCTTTCTCCCGGAGGTGCTCTTGGGCCAGGGCTTCGCCGTGCTCGACGTCAACAACATCCACGCCCGATTCCATGCCGACGGCATGATCGGGCTGTCCCCCGGGATCGGCCAACCGAACTTTGAAGTGCCCGCGGGCAGCGGTGTGCACGCCCTCTTCGCCGCCCACCTCTGGATGGGCGGGTACGACGCGGGCAACCAGCTACGGGGTGCCGCTGTTCGCTTCGGTCAGGTCGGTTCGGATTGGTTCCCGGGTCCGTTGACCACGGATGGATCGGCCAGCATCACCCCGACCGTTTCCGCCCAGTACGACCGGTTATGGAAAGTGACCTCGGCCGATGTCGGTCTGTATCAGGCCTACTGCGCCTGCGTGAACGATCCCGGGTGCGACGAGGCCGTCGTGTACCCCGGCTACCAGATCCCCCAGGACTTCACCGATTGGCCCGCCCATGGTGACGTGCAGGCCGGCCAGGCCTACACCTTGGCGCCCTTCCTGGATGCCAATGGCGACGGGGCCTATGCCCTGTCCGACTGCGATGCGCCCTGCAGCCCCGGCGATGGGGCCCTGTACTTCATCTTCAACGACAAGCTGGCCCCGCATACGGAATCCGGTTGCCTGCCGGTGGGTGTGGAAGTGCAGACCACGGCGTTCGCCTATTCCGGTCCCGATGCGGCGCTGGCCAATACCGTGTTCGTGCAGTATCGCCTCATCAACCGCGGCACGCTCACGCTCTCCGACTTCCACCTGGGGCTCTTCACGGACCTTGATCTGGGTTGTGCGGATGACGACTATCTGGGCTGTGACGTAGGGCGAAGCCTCTGGTATGTGTACAACGGGGACGCTCTTGATGAGCCGTGCAATGGCCACCTGGGCTACGGCCCTCAACCGCCGGCCTTCGGTGTCTCGGTCCTCTGCGGGTTGCACTGCGATCCCGACGGAACGGACCACGTGCAGGACTCCGCCCTGGTGGCGTTCAATGGGTTCGGGTCCGGGGACGGGATCATCGACAACGAACGCCACGGCCTGGGTCACTTCATGCGCTTCGAGAACTCCGGGAGTGCAACCGGGGACCCCACGACCTGTGCGGAATACCATCATCTGATGCGCGGGTTCTGGAGGGATGGCCTGCCGTTGACCTATGGTGGCAATGGGTATGGGGGCACCATCCCCGCCCGCTTCGTCTATCCGGGTGATTCCGACCCCTTGGGGCTGGGCACGGACGGTCTGCCACAGCCGGCCTGGAATGAAGTGACGGCCGGGAACGCCCCGTTCGATCGCCGCGGCATGGGATCCATGGGCCCCATCACCCTGCAACCGGGCGCCGTTCATCGCATCGTGCTGGCCTTCGTCCATGCCGGTGCCGGCCCGGGGGGGCTGTTCAGCAGCGTGGAGGCCCTTCAGGCCCGGGTGGACAGCATCCGGGCCTTCGCCTCGGCGAACGGGTTCTGCGATGGTCTCGCCAACGATGTGCCCTGCCTGGCCTCCACCGTGGGCCTGGCCGAGGTGCCTCCGGTGCAGCACGACCTGGAGCTCTTTCCAGTGCCGGCGGGCTCCATGGTGGAGTTCCGGGCATCCTCCGAACTGATCGGTGCCCTCCTCACCATCCATGATGCGTTCGGACGCATCGTGCAAGAGCAGCGCGTCACCTCCGGCTCGGAACGGATCGGCATTGGATCCCTCGCGGCAGGAGTGTATACCTGCGTGGTCACGACCCCCCGCGCCCGGCACACGGGCCGGTTCGTGAAGCAGTAGGCGCGCATGCAGCGATCGCACGCAGCCCCGGACCTCGGTCCGGGGCTGCTGCTTGCTTCCTGATCCCAAACCTGGTGGAGGCTCGATCGCTCAACGCCATGCGGAGTCCCCGCACAAGGCGCACGAAGCATCCGCTTGACCCAGGTCCGAAGCCTACGCGAGCGCCTTCATCCGGCTCATCAGCTCCTCCACCGCCTCGGCCTCCACGGGGATGTCCGCGAAGAGGTCGACCGGGTTGTCGCGGGTCACCAGGATGTTGTTCTCCAGGCGGATGCCCAGCTTCTCTTCGCGGATGTAGATGCCCGGCTCCACGGTGAAGACCATGTCCGGCTGGATCATCTCGTTCCACAAGCCCACATCGTGCACATCGAGCCCTAGGAAGTGGCTGGTTCCGTGCATGAAGTACTTCTTGTACAGCGGCCGCTCGGGGTCTTGCTTGGCCACGTCGGTCTTGTCCAGCAGCCCCAGGCCGATCAGCTCGCGCTCCATGATCTTGCCCACCTCCTTGTGGTAGTCGGCCAGCAGGGTGCCGGGGCGCAGCAGTTGCGTGACCTCGTTCTTCACGCGCAGCACCGCATTGTACACCGCGCGCTGGCGGTCGGTGAAGCGGCCGTTCACAGGGATGCAGCGCGTGAGGTCGCTCGCATAACCGCCGTATTCGCAGCCGAAGTCCATCAGGATCACATCGCCATCGTGGCACACCTGGTCGTTGGTGATGTAGTGCAGGACACAGGCGTTGTACCCGCTGGCGATGATGGGCGTGTAGGCATGCCCGCGCGAGCCGTTGCGCACGAACTCATGCGTGATCTCGGCCTCGATCTCGTATTCCTTCACGCCGGGCTTCACGAAGCCGCACACCCGCTCGAAGGCCTTGCCGGTGATGGCGATCGCGCGCTTCATCTGCGCCACCTCCTCCGCTGTTTTGCGCGAGCGGATGCGGTGCATGATCGGTGCGCTGCGCTTCACG
>JAEUSW010000063.1 GCA_016788285.1 Flavobacteriales bacterium | reverse complement strand
CACCAGCCGCGCCTTCTACAACAGCGTGCTCGGCGAGTACGCCCGCACCGTGTGCACCCTCTTCGGCTACGACCGCATGCTGCCCATGAACACCGGCGCCGAGGCGGTGGAGACGGCGATCAAGATGGCGCGCAAGTGGGGTTATGAGAAGAAGGGCATCCCCTCCGGGCAGGCGAAGGTGATCGTGTGTGAGGGCAACTTCCACGGCCGCACCATCACCATCGTCAGCATGAGCACCGACCCCGACAGCCAGGGCGGCTTCGGGCCCTTCACGCCCGGCTTCGAGGTGATCCCCTACGACGATCTCCCCGCGCTGGAGAAGGCCCTGGAGGACCCGCACGTCTGCGCCTTCCTGGTGGAGCCCATCCAGGGCGAGAAGGGCGTGTACGTGCCGGCCGACGACTACATCCCCCGCGCCATCGCCGCCTGCAAGGCCCGCAACGTGCTCTTCATCGCGGACGAGATCCAGACCGGCATCGCGCGCACGGGCCGCCTGCTGGCCAGCTGCCACCACAACGGCTGCGGCTGCGCCAAGGGCCTTTGCGAAGCGCGCGGAGGCGTACAGCGCCCCGATGTGGTGATCCTCGCCAAGGCCCTCAGCGGCGGCATGTACCCGGTGAGTGCGGTGCTCGCCGATGATGCGGTGATGAACGTCTTCACCCCCGGCACGCACGGCAGCACCTACGGCGGCAACCCCATGGGCGCGCGCCTGGCCATCGAGGCGCTGGGCATCGTGCAGGACGAGGACCTCTCCGGCAACGCCGACCGCCTGGGCCGGCTCTTCCGCGCCGAGATGCAGAAGCTGGTGGACGAGTTCGCCTTTGTGAAGCTGGTGCGCGGCCGCGGCCTGCTCAACGCGCTGGTGATCGAGCCCCGCACGGCCGCCGATGGCACGCCGAAGACCGCCTGGGAGCTCTGCCTGCTCCTGCGCGACAACGGCCTGCTGGCCAAACCCACCCACGGCGACATCATCCGCTTCGCCCCGCCGCTGGTGATCACCGGGGAGCAGTTGATGGAGTGCGTGAACATCATCCGCACCAGCGTGGGGCAGTTCGCCTGAGCACGGCCCCACTTCTGGCGCGAGCGTCCACGCTCGTGCCTTGAACGCCTGACGTGGGGCCGACGCACGAGCGTGGACGCTCGCGCGAGGGTGTGGTATGCCTCAGGGCTCGAAATGGGCCGGGGCTTACCGCTTGGTGCGGTCCACCTCCTTCACCAGCTTGCCGCGCTCGTAGTGCAGCTCGCGGTAGATCTGGCCGTCGGGGCTGTAGTCGTAGTGGATGCCGTGCTCCACGCCGTTCTCCCAGCTCTCCAGGTACTTCTTGGTGCCGCTCTCGTAGTAGTTGGTCCACTGGCCGTGCCCCCACTTCTGGCACGAGCGTCCACGCTCGTGCCTTGAACGCCTGACGTGGGGCCGACGCACGAGCGTGGACGCTCGCGCGAGGGTGTGGTATGCCTCAGGGCTCGAAATGGGCCGGGGCTTACCGCTTGCTGCGGTCCACCTCCTTCACCAGCTTGCCGCGCTCGTAGTGCAGCTCGCGGTAGATCTGGCCGTCGGGGCTGTAGTCGTAGTGGATGCCGTGCTCCACACCGTTCTCCCAGCTCTCCAGGTACTTCTTGGTGCCGCTCTCGTAGTAGTAGGTCCATTGGCCGTGCTCCACCCCGTTCTCGAAGTGGCCGGTGTACTCCAGCTGGCCGTTGGGGTAGTACACCTTCTCCATCACCTTCTCGGCCTCCTCGCCTTGGCCCTTCATGAAGATGACCACCTCGGGTTTGCCGTTGGGGTGGGTGGAGGCCACGAACTTGTGGGTGCCACAGGCGGCCAGCAGGGTGGAGGCCAGGAGGGGGAGGAGTGCCCGCTTCATGCTCCGGCGAAAGTAGGGCACGGCGGCCGACCGCCGGCGGGTGGTCAGAACCAGGCGATGAGCTTCACGTTGAGGCGGCGCGGGGTGAGGTTGTCCGGGATGGCGTAGAAGCGGCCGCTCACGTCCTGCACCCAGGTGTAGTCGATGGTGTTGTTGATGTTGAGCAGGTTGAAGACCTCCACGCTCACCCACATGTCGTTGATGTGGCGCAGGAAGCCCTTCTTCTCCTGGCCGCGCGCGCCGAGCAGCTGCTTGCTGAAGCCGATGTCCACCCGGCGGTAGAGGCCCGTGCGCAGGGTGTCGCTGTAGCGGTCGTCGTTGGGCGGGCCGAAGGGCAGGCGGGTGCCGAAGACCAGGTTGAGGTGCACCTTGAAGGTGGGCCAGCGCGGCATCTCATCCTGGAAGTAGAGGGCGAAGTTGACGCGCTGGTCGGTGGGCTTGGGGATGTAGCCCGGCTCGATGCGCGTGGAGTCCACGGCCACCTGGTCGAAGGTGTAGCCCGGCCGGATGGTGTCGCCGGCGGCGTTGAAGCGCAGGTAGTAGAAGTCGTCCGTCAGGTCCTCCTGCACGGTCATCACGCTCACCCCGGCCCACGACTCGATGCCGGGGATGAGCTCGCCGTTGAGCTTCAGGTCGATCCCCGCGGCGTAGGCCCGGGCGTTGTTGCGGCCGTAGTAGCGGATGCGCACGTTGTCCACCTCGTAGGGGATCACGTTGTCCATGTGCTTGTAGTAGGCCTCGGTGGTGAGCTTGAAGGGGCGCTGGAAGATGCGCAGCTCGCGCTCCCAGCCGAGCAGGACGTGGATGCTGCGCTGGGCGCGGATGTCGGGGTTGAGCTGACCGTCGAAGCCGCGCAGCTCGCGGTAGAAGGGGGGCTGGTAGTAGAGGCCGGTGGCGAACCAGAAGCGGTGGCGGCGGTCCACGGTGTCGCCCTTGTGGGTCACGCGCGTCCATCCGGGGGCGTAGGTGGCGCGCAGGCGGGGGCTCACCACGGTCTCCTGGTTGTAGCTCCACCAGTTGGCGCGCAGGCCGGCGTTGAGGCCCCAGCTGCGGCCGGGGCGGGTCTCCCAGGTCCACGCGTTCTGCACGTAGGCGCTGGCGCGGTAGCTCTCCAGTTCGGCGCGGCTCTTCAGTACGTAGCTCAGCTCCAGGTCCTCGCCGTCGCTCTGCGGGATGCTGTAGTCGGCCGAGTCCACCATGGTCCACTCGCTCAGGCGGTCGCTGATGGTCTCGCGGCGGCCGTCGACGCCCCATTGCAGGTAGCTCTTGCGCAGCTGCTTGTAGCCGCGGTGGGCCACGGTGACCACCTGCGCGCTGAGGTCGTTGCGGGCGTGGTCCAGGTAGCCGCCCACGCCCAGGTTGCGCACCACCTCGCCGAACTGGTCGCTGCCCAGGTCGCGGTCGAGCTCATCGAGGAAGTACTGGCCCAGCACGTCGAAGGTCTCGGTCTCGCGCGTGTCGAAGGCGCTGACGGTGAACTTCAGCAGGGCGTCCTTGCCGGCCTTCCAGTTGAGGTTGAGGGCGCCGGACCAGGTGTCGAACTCGGTGCGCTCGCGGCCCTCGAAGTACACCGTGAAGCGCAGGGCCTGGTTGAAGTTGCCGAACTCGGTCTGGCGGCTCTGGGGGATCAGGCGGTACTGGTTGCTGGAGTAGAGGCCCAGGAAGCCGAGCTCCACCTTGTCGCTGAGGTCGTAGGTCCAGTACGACTGCAGGTCGAGGTAGCGCGGGTCGTACTCACCGCGGGTGTCGAGGCTGCGCAGCAGGTAGGCGTTGGTGCGGTAGCGGAAGCCGGTGATCTGCCGCAGGCGCTTCTTCAGCATGGCGCTCTCCAGGTGGATGGCGCCGCCCTGGAGGCTGGCGGTGGCCGATCCGGCGAAGCCCTTGGGGCGCTTGTAGGTGATGTCGAGCACGCTGCTGAGCTTGTCGCCATAGCGGGCCTCGAAGCCGCCGGCGCTGAAGTGGATGCGCTCGATGAGGTCGGGGTTGGGGAAGCTGAGGCCCTCCTGCTGGCCGGCGCGCACCAGGAAGGGGCGGTACACCTCGATGCCGTTGACGTACACCAGGTTCTCGTCGAAGTTGCCGCCGCGCACGCTGTAGCCGGAGCTCAGCTCGTTGCGCATCACCACGCCGAGCTGGCCGCTGAGCAGGGCCTCCACGCCGCCCATGGGGCTGGGCATGAAGCGCGTGAGCTTGGCGTCGAGCACGGTGATGCCGGCGTCGCGCTCGCTGTCGCCGCTGCGCACGTCCACCTGCCCCAGGGTGTTCACGGGCAGCTCCACGTCCAGCCGCTGCCGCTCGCCGGCGCGCACGGTCACCCGGCGGTCCTGGGTGCTGCCGGCGAAGCTGAAGCGCAGCAGCAGCTCCACCCCGGCGGGCACCTTCAGCTCGTAGCGGCCGTCGTCGGCGGTGGCGGTGCCGCGGGCCATGCCCTCCACGAACACGTTGACGAAGGGCGCCACGCGGCCGTCGGGGGTGCGCACGGTGCCGAAGAGGGTGCCCTCCTGCTGCGCGAGGGCGGAGAGCACGGGGAACAGGAACAGCGCGAGCAGGGCGGTGCGCAGCATGGGCGGCAAAGTAACGGTGCCCGCTTCAGCTTGGTATGCGGCTCAGCGGGCCTGCAACGTCGCACGCACGGCGGCCAGCAGGTCCGCGGCGCTGCGGTAGCCGCTGCTCACCGGCCGGGGGCTGCCCTTCACCACGATGAACACGGCCGGGAACCCCTGCACGCCGAGCTCGCCGGAACGCCGCATATCCGCCTCGAAGGCGAGCTTGGCGGCCGGGTCGGCCAGGGCCGCGGCCAGTTGGGCACCGTCCACACCATGGCGCGCGGCGAGGGTGGGGTAGAGGCTTCGGTCGTTGAGGTCGAGGCCATCACGGAAGTACGCGTGCTGCACCTCGTGGGCGAAGGCGACGGTGCGGTCGGGGGCCAGCGCGCGGAAGGCGGCGATGGCCAGGCTCGGCGGCACGCTGCTGCTCCAGCGCGTGCCGAGGCGCAGTTGGTCCTTGTAGGGCTCGCCGATGCGCACACCGGTGTACGACTCCAGCCGGGGGATGGCGTTGAGGATGTAGTCGGCCATGTCGCCCATGGGCCCTTCGCGGTCGCCGGTGACCATGCCGCCCAGCACCAGCTGCACGTCGACGCTGTCGGCCAGCTGCCGCCGCACCTGGTCCAGCTCGTGGCCGAAGGCATAGCACCAGCCGCACAAGGGGTCCATCACATAGAGCAATACGGGTCGTTCAGCGGGCATCGCGGCAGGTGCGGGTGGGTCATGGGGCCGGGCGGAGGACCCGGTACAGCCGGCGAGCAGGGCGGCGGAGAGGAGGGCGGGCAGGGTCCTCATCCGTTGGCCAGGGCCGCGCGCACGTTCTCCAGCAGCTGGTCGGGGCCGCCGAAGTGCTCGAGCAGACGGATGCCGCGCGCGGAGCAGAAGGTCCGCAGCTCCTGGCGGGGGCCTTCCTCCACGCCGCCGCCGAGGATGAGGAGCGCGGTGGGGCCGCTCTCCAGGCGTGCGAACAGCGGGGCGTCCTCCATGAAGCCTTCGGCCACATGCCCCGCACTGCGCAGCTGGTGGTGCACCAGCGCCATGATGCTGGCGTTGCGGCCGAAGTAGACGATGGGCTCGCTCATGGCGTGGCCAAGGTAAGCAGGTGCCGTGCTGCCGCGCAGGGGGTGGATGAACCCGGCGTGTGCGTCGATGGAGGCCGGGCAGCGGTCCACGGACGGAGCGCCAGGCAGCCCATGCCGGATGGTCAATTTTGTAATTAACCAAAAGGTTTAATAAGTTCGCCCCGTCGACCGGAACGCCCATGTCCCCCGCCATCGCCGCCGACCGCCTTAGCCGGACCTTCCATGCGTTGAGCGACCCTACGCGCCGGGCGATCCTGGCGCGCTTGTCCACCGGTCCGGCCTCGGTGAACGAACTGGCGGCCCCGTTCGCGATGAGCCTGCCGGCGGTGAGCAAGCACTTGAAGGTGCTCGAGCGCGCGCAACTGATCCAGCGGGGCCGGGAAGCGCAATGGCGTCCGTGCGCACTACAGGCCGCACCGCTGAAGGAGGCGGATGCGTGGATCGAGCGGTACCGGGCCTTGTGGGAGGCCCGCTTCGATCGGCTGGACGCCTTCCTGGCGGACCTGCAAAGCAATAAGGCACCCCGCTGATGCGCGAAGGAAGCCTCTACTTCGACCGCCCTGTGGCACCACTCCAGGGTACGCAGCCGGTTGCGCCGGTGCGCCACGACCTGTGCTTCCGTCGCGCGGCCGGGGCATCGCTGGCGGCCGCCACCGAGCAATGGACGGACCCGCATTTGCGCGCCCGCTGGTTGATGCCGATGCGTTCCGCCCGCTTCACCATCACGCACGCGGGCCCGGCCTGGTTGGAGGCCGTGGAGACCGACGGCATCTATGTGGTCCGCGTCGCGGTCGCGTTCGAGGATGATGGCGTGCTCACCACGGTGACCGTGCGTGTCACGCCCGTCCCGCCCATCACGCCGGCCCTCCTCATCGCCAGCGGCTACACCGATCGGTGGGAGGAGCGGCTCTACGCGCTCACCGACCGCCTCATCCCCTGAACCGTCGCACACACCCTGAGCCATGCCCACCTCCGCCCTCTTCCACTTCATCGTCGACAAGGCCGATCGCACCATCACCGTGGAGCGTTCCTTCCACGCACCGCTCGATCGGGTCTGGGCCGCCTGGACCGAAGCGGAGCTCCTGTGCCAATGGTGGGCGCCGAAACCCTACGCATGCGTGATCACCGCGCTCGATCTGCGTCCGGGCGGTCGTTGGAGCTACCGCATGGAAGGCCCCGAAGGCGACCGCCATCATTGCTTCTTCGACTATGAGAAGGTCGAGCCCAAGACCTGCTTCTCCGGCCGGGACGGCTTCTGCGATGAGCAAGGGCGGATCAACATGGACATGCCGCGCATGCTGTGGGAGAGCCGGTTCGCCCCGCACGGGAGCGGTACCTGGGTGAAGGTGCGGATCGAGTTCGACACCCCGGAGGACCTGGAGCGGATCGTGACCATGGGCTTCCGCGAAGGCTTCACCACCGGGCTCGACCAGCTGGAGGGCCTGCTCACATCCGGACGGTCTTGATCGCTGCACGCCGAAGAGGAACCGACCATCACGCAACGGGCTGGACGCCTGTCGCACCTTCAATCCCAAACCCATGAGCACCCGCATCACCGTATCCGCCCTGGTCAACAGGCCTGTGTCCCACGTCTGGGCGATCTGGACCGACCCTGCGCACATCATGCGATGGAACGCGGCCAGCGACGACTGGCACTGCCCACGCGCCGCGAACGACCTGCGGACCGGAGGCCGGTTCAGCAGCACGATGGCCGCGCGCGATGGCAGCTTCAGCTTCGACTTCGAAGGGGTGTACGACGATGTCCAGGAGCACCGGCGCATCGCGTACACGATGAGCGATGGACGGACCTGTGATGTCCGGTTCGCCGAGGAGGAGGGTGGGACCCGCATCACCGAGACCTTTGACGCCGAGACCATGAACAGCGCGGACATTCAGCGGGCCGGCTGGCAGGCCATCCTGGACCGCTTCAGGGCGTATGCGGAGCTACGGAACTGAGCGCATACATTCAACACGTTCAGCATGAGCATTCAGGTCGAGATCGTTCCCCATGGAGATCGCGCGATCCGCATCACGCGCACCTTCCAGGCACCGTGCACCGTGGTCTTCGATGCGATGACCACGGTCGACATGGCGTTGACCTGGTTCCATGGCGCGACCGGCTGGACGCTTGTGCTGTGCGAGATCGATCTGCGTGTGGGCGGCACCTACCGCTGGGTGTGGCGCCATGCTGATGGCCGGGAGATGGGCATGGGCGGCATGTACAAGGAGGTCGTCCGGCCTGAACGCTTGGTGACCACGGAGAAGTTCGATCAGGCTTGGTACCCCGGCGAAGCCGTGGGAACGATGGTGCTGACGGAAGTAGGCGGCACGACCTTGATGACCTTGACCGTTGAGTATGAGTCACCGACCGTACGCGATGGGGTGCTCGCCATGGAAATGGGGGATGGGATGGAGGTCGGCTACCGGCGCCTTGATCAATTCCTGCTACAACGCTGATCCCACATGGCCGCGCGCTTCGACCCTGCGGTGAACGTCTTGCTGGATGCGCACGATCACCCCTTGCGCAAGGAGATCGATGCCTTGCGCGCCCTGATCCTCGGTGTGGATCCCGCGATCGAAGAAGGCGTGAAATGGAACACCGCCAGCTTCCGCACCACGGGTTGGTTCGCCACGCTGAACGGCCCCAGGCATGTGAAACAGCCGATGATCATCCTGCACGCCGGTGCCAGGGCGAAGGGCATAGTGTTGAAGGATCGCATACCCGACCCGGTGGGCCTGTTGACGTGGATGGGCAACGACCGGGCGCAGGTCGTGTTCAAGGACGCGGCGCACATCCAGGCGGAACAGCACGCGCTGCGGGCCATCGTCAGCGCTTGGATCGAACTCGTGTAGCGGCCGGGATGCCGAACCCCAACTCCGATCGAGCCATGATCACCACGCCCGAGGTCACCACCACCAACGAAGAGGCCACCGCCACCATCCACCTGGTGATCCCGTGCCAGGACATGGGCCGCCACATGGACCCCGCCATCCGGGAGATCATCGCGGCCATCACCGGTCAGGGGCTCCGGATCACCGGCCCGATGTTCTGCCATCACCACCGCAAGCCCACCGACAGCTTCGACTTCGACATCGGCTTCCCGGTGTCGGCCCCGGTAAGGGAGGAGGGGCGCGTGCGGAACGCCAAGCTCCCGGCCGAGCGCGTGGCGCGCTGTGTGTACGAGGGCCCCTATGAAGGGCTCGGGCAGGCCTGGGGGGCGTTAAGGTCCTGGGTGGAGGAGCAGCAACTGCCCGTGACCGGCCGCTTCATCGAGCGCTACCTCAACGACCCGGACGAGGTGCGGGACCCGAACGCCTTCCGCACCGAGCTCAACTGGATCATCGGCTGACGCATGCGGTCCACGCACGACTACTTCGCCGCCTTGCCGGCCGAACAGCGCAAAGCCCTGGAGGTTCTGCGGGAACGCATCCTGGCCGCGGTGCCCGGGATCGAGGAGCACTTCGGCTACGGCATGCCCGCGTTCAAGTTCCTTGGCCATCCACTGGTGTACATCGGTGCGGCCAGGACGCATTGCGCGTTGTACGGCGGCGTTCCGCCGGGGCTGGACGAGGAATTGAAGGGCTTTCGGACAAGCAAGGGCGCCATCCGGTTCACCCCGGAGAGGCCGCTGCCCGCGGAGGTGGTGAAGGCCATCGTGAGGACGAAGTGCGCGGAGATCGAACGGCGTTGGGGGAACGCGGGGAAGAAGGTGAAGGTGGCGCGAACCTGAGAACGTCACGTCATCCTCCGCACGAACATCATGATCCACCCCCATCCTCACCCCAAACGATGAACACCCTCAACCTCGCTTATTGGATCGTCACCGCGCTCTTCAGTGCCTTCATGGTGTTCTCGTCCATCGGGGGCATCACGCTTCAACCGGATGCGGTCGCCTTGCTGCATGAGCATCTGGGATATCCGCTCTACTTCATCCGGCTGGTCTCGTACGCCAAGGTGCTGGGTGCGGTCGCCATCCTGCTGCCCTGGGTGCCTGCCCGGGTGAAGGAGTGGGCGTACTTCGGCTTCTTCATCGACCTGGTCGCGGCAGCGTGCTCCTTCATCGCGGTGGGGGACCCGGTGGGCACCTGGGCGCCCATGATGATCTTCATCGCGCTGCTCGTGTCCGCTTACGTGCTCTACCACAAGCGGTCGTCCGCTCGCCGGCCGGCGTGATCCATGACCGCTCGCTCGACCACCCCTGCGGAAGCTGCCCGCGAGCAGCGGCAACGGAACCACGTCACCGTCCCGGCCGCGGATGAGCTCCGCATCACGCGGGTCTTCGATGCACCCCGTGAGCTGGTCTGGGCGGCGTGGACCGACCCGGCGATGCTGGTGCACTGGTTCGGTTGCGCGGTCTTCACCACCATCAGCGCCGATGCGGACGTCCGCGATGGCGGCGCCTGGAAGGTGGTGATGCGCACCCCGGACGGCCAGGACATCCCCAGCTATGGCACCTATACCGCTGTCCGCCCGTACGAGCATCTCGCCTTCACGCATCACTGGGCGAAAGCCCCCGTGGACGTGAACCCGGCGCACCACCGGACGCTCGTCACGATCGACCTGCACGTGGAGGGAAGCCGCACGCGATTGGAATTCCGGCAGACCGGCCTAGCGTCCGAGTCCTCGCGGGACAGCCACGTCGGCGGCTGGTGCGACAGCATGGACGCGCTGAACGCGGTGCTGGACCGGTGCGTGCCCCGGGGATGAGGCGGTGCGGCGCGGGCCTCAGTTCAGGATGATCACCGACGGGTTCTGGATCTTCTTGTCCGAGCGCGAGACGAAGCGCATGATCATCTCGCCCTTCTTGTCCTTGATGGCGTAGACCGCGGCCACAGGTCCTTTAGGCCCGGTGCCCGGCTGGGCGATCTGCAGGTTCTTGCGCTCGATGGTCGGCAGGGTCGTGTCCGCGAAGCGCGCGATGACCGTGGCGTAGTCGAAGTGGATGTTCGAGGCCGTGACGCTGGTGGCCGGTTCCGCATTGATCGTCTGGCCGTTCACGACCAGGGTGAAGGGCAGCCCATCCTCGGAATAGACCGTGAGGTCGTGGGCGATCTGGGCCGAAGAGGTCAGGGATGTGCAGACCGTGATCAGTCCGAGCGTGCGCAACAGGAGGTTCATGGGGATGGATCGGACGGCGAAGGTAACCGCGCACCGGCGTGCGGTCATCATCGCTCCGCGCGGGCCCGCGCCCGGTCGTCCCTACTTGCGCAGCAGCTTGAACGCGTGGGTCCACTGGTTGCGGATGAAACCGGGGATGCACCACAGGATGCACAGCGGTTCGATGGCGCGCGCGCCCTCCGCGCCGCCCATGTCCTCGGCCTCCCAGCCGAACTGATCGAGGATGGTGACCACCCGTTGCTTGGCGCCGCTGTCGTTGCCGCAGATGAACATCGTGGGCCGGATGCCGCCGAAGTCCGGGTCCACCATGAAGGCGTTGCCCACGCTGTTGAAGGCCTTCACCAGGTGCGCCCTGGGGTTCGCTCGTTGCAGACGCTCCATCAGGCTGTCCTCCAAAGTGGTGAAGTAGCGCAACACCCCGTTCTCCGGCGGTGCGTCGGCGATCGGGTTGGTGGTGTCGATCACGGTCTTGCCCGCCAGGTCGTCCGCGTCGCAGAGCTGCAGGGCGGCCTCCGCGGCGGTGCCCTTGCTGCACAGCACGATCACATCGGCCCAGGCGCCCACCTCCTTGTGCGTGCCCACGCGGCCGGTAGGATGCTTGTCCAGCCAGCCGGCCACCTTGTCCGGGTCGCGGGTGGCGATGGTCACCTCATGTCCGTGCTTCAGGAAACCGGAGGCGAGCACCTGGCCCACCATGCCCGTACCGAGGATGCCGATCTTCATGCGTGGCGTCGTTGTCCCTCGAAAGGTAGGTCGTGCAGCCGCTCCCATCGCACCTTTGCAGCATGAACGCCACCGATCCCCGGGCCACAGCCTTCCTGCGCCTGCTGACCATCATGGACGAGCTGCGCACCGGCTGCCCGTGGGACCGCAAGCAGACCATGGCCACCCTCCGTCCGCTCACCATCGAGGAGACCTACGAGCTGGGCGACGCCATCCTGGAGGAGGATCTGGACGGCGTGCGCAAGGAGCTGGGCGACCTCATCCTGCACATCGTGTTCTATGCCCGGATCGGGTCCGAGCGCGGGGCCTTCGACATCACCGACGTGCTCAACGGCATCTGCGACAAGCTGATCCACCGCCATCCCCACATCTACGGGGATGTGAAGGTGCAGGATGAGGAGGAGGTGAAGGCCAACTGGGAGCGGATCAAGTTGCAGGAGAAGGGTGCCGCGGCATCCGGGGAGCGCAGCGTGCTGGAAGGCGTGCCGAACGGCCTGCCCTCCCTGGTGAAGGCGGTGCGCGTGCAGGACAAGGCGCGGGGCGTGGGCTTCGACTGGGAGCACCGCGATCAGGTGTGGGCGAAGGTCCAGGAGGAGCTCGCCGAGCTGAAGCGCGAGGTGGATGCGGCTTCGGACCGGCGCGCGGACGAGGTGGGCGATGTGCTGTTCAGTGTGGTGAACTACGCGCGCTTCATCGGGGTGGACCCGGACGAGGCGTTGGAGCGCACGAACCGCAAGTTCATCCGGCGCTTCCAGTACCTCGAGCGCGAAAGCCGAAAGGATGGGCGTGAACTGGGCGCGATGACCCTGGCCGAGATGGACCGGTACTGGGACCGTGCGAAGGAGGAGGAGCATGGCACCGGCCCGCGCTGACCCCCGGCCGGTCGTCGAAGGAAGGAGGAAGGTGACCGTGCCCTCCCTGCGCTCGGCCGAGATCCGATGGCGACGCCGGCGATGAGCGGCCAACTTCGGCCGAAACCAGCGGCCGATGCGATCCCTCACCTGCGCGCTCCTCACCGTGCTGTCGGCCGCCAGTGGCCTGCGGTCCCAATCGGTCCAGCTGCAGCCGCTGGGCCTTGTGTTCGATGAACCCGTGGCGGTGGCGCATGCCGGCGATGCGCGCCTGTTCGTGGTGGAGCGGCCCGGCCGCATCCGCATCGTCCGGCCGGATGGATCGACACCGGCACAACCGTTCCTGGACATCAGTGCACAGGTGCTCGATGCGGGCGGCGAACAGGGGCTGTTGGGGCTCGCCTTCCACCCGAACTATGCACAGAACGGGTTCTTCTATGTGCATTACACGGCCGGCACGGGGAACGGCGTCTCCCGCATCGCCCGGTTCTCCGTGAGCGGCGATCCGGACGTGGCCACGCCCGGCAGCCAGGTCATCCTGTGGAGTGCCGCACAGCCGTACACGAACCACAACGGTGGTGACCTCCACTTCGGACCGGACGGACACCTGTGGTTCGCCCTGGGCGATGGCGGTGATGCGGGCGACCCGGGCGACCGGGCCCAGAACATGGCGCTGCCGTTCGGCAAGGTGCTGCGCATCGCGGTCGGATCGGGGGCCGGATACACGATCCCCGCGGACAATCCGTTCGCCACGGCCGATCCGGCGGACACGTTGCGGGAGATCTGGTCCAGTGGGCTGCGCAACCCCTGGCGGTTCAGCTTCGATCCGGCGAACGGCGATGTGTGGATCGGCGATGTGGGGCAGGGGAACTGGGAGGAGGTGGACCGCGTGAGCACCGCCACGGGGGCCGGCGCCAACTTCGGATGGCGCTGCTATGAAGGCAACGCCACGTTCAACCTCGCCGGCTGCGATCCGCCCACGGCCTATGTGCCGCCCGTGCAGGTGCTGGCGCATGCCGACGGCCATTGTTCGGTCATCGGCGGTCGGGTCTATCGGGGCACCACGTATCCGGGCCTGGTGGGCCGCTACATCTTCACGGACTACTGCCAGGGGCAGTTCCGCGCGCTGGTGCCCGACGGGCAAGGTGGATGGACGGCATCGGTGCTGGGCACCGGCATGGCGGGCACCACCGCCATCGGCGCCAACGTGGTGGGCGACCTGTTCGCCTGCAACAACCTCACGGGCCAGGTCTATCGGATCGTGGACCCGACGGCGGTGGTGCGCGTGGCCCCCAAGGTGCTGCTGGAAGGACCGTACAACGGCACCACCCTTCAGATGAGCGATGCGCTGCGCGCGTCGGGGCTCATCCCGCTCACCGAGCCGTACACGGCGGCGGGCTGGCCGCAGGTGGCCGGTGGAGGCGGCGAGACCACCAGCACGACCGTGCTCGCGGGCACCGGGTCGAACGCCATCGTGGACTGGGTGCGGGTGGAGCTGCGGAGCGCGGCGTATCCGTCGGTCGTGGTGGCCACCCGGCAGGGGCTCGTGCAGCGCGATGGCGACGTCGTGGCCGCCGACGGGTCGGCCAGCCTGCCCTTCACCGTGGGACCGGGCAGCTATCATGTCGTTGTGCGCCATCGCAATCACTTGGGGGTGATGACCGCCACGCCGGTGCCGCTCTCCGCTGCGGCCACCACCGTGGACCTGCGCCTGCCGGGCACCGCCACCTTCGGCACGGAGGCGCGCAAGACGGTCGGGAGCCTGCGGGTGCTGTGGGCGGGCAATGTGCAGCGCGACGACCGCTTGAAGTACACCGGGTCGGGCAACGACCGCGATCCGGTCCTCACCGCGGTAGGCGGCTCGGTGCCCACGGCCACCACGACGGGCTACCGGCGCGAGGATGTGAACATGGATGGCGTGGTGAAGTACGCCGGATCGGCGAACGACCGGGACCCGGTGCTGGTGAACATCGGCGGTGTGGTGCCCACGGCCACGCGGATCGAGCAACTGCCATGACGCCATCGTCGCGGGTGCCGGAGGGACGATCTTTGCACCCGTGCGCCGCCGGTCCATCCCCGCTCTGCTCGCGCTCGCCTGTGCCCCGGTGGCACCGGTGGTGGCGCAATGCGTGAACCCGATCGCGGCCTTCCCCTACAGCGAAGGGTTCGAGAACGGTCCGGGATGGACCGCCGGCGGCATCAGCAGCGACTGGGCCTGGGGCACACCGGCGCACCCGTCCATCAACACCGCGGGCGGTGGGCTTCGCAGCTGGTGCGTGGGCGGGCTCACGGGCACCTTCTACACCTATGGGCAGCTCAGCTGGTTGGAGAGCCCGTGCTTCGACATGTCGGCCTTGGATCATCCCTGGATCTCCTTCAAGATCTACTGGGAGTGTGAGCGGCAGTACGATGGCATGACCTTTCAGCTGTCGCTGAACGGCGGCCAGACCTGGAGCAATGTCGGGGCCTGGGGCGATCCGGTGGATTGTCTCAACGACAACTGGTTCAACGCGGGCAACATCACGAACCTCACTTCGGCCAACCCCAAGCATGGCTGGAGCGGCCGGTCGGGTCCCACCAGTGGCAGTTGCCAGGGCGGCTTCGGCAGCGGGGGATGGGTCACCGCCAAGCACTGCATGCCGGCGGCCGCCAACCAACCGCAGGTCATCTTCCGCTTCCTGTTCGGGGCCGGCACCCAGTGCAACGGTTACGACGGCATCGCCATCGACGACATCCTCATCCAGGAGGCGGAGGGCGCCATCGCGGACTTCACGTGGACCTGCGCCGGGGCCACGGCCAGCTTTGCACCGGTGGCGGGCGGATGCCCCACGTCCTGGACGTGGGACTTCGGCGATCCGGCCTCCGGCGCGCAGAACAGCTCGTTCTCCCAGAACCCGTCGCACACCTTCTCCGGTCCAGGCACGTACTCCGTCACCCTCACCACCGACGGACCGTGCAGCGACCCGGTGAGCGTCACGCTGCCGGTGGTGGTGCCCGAGGTGAGCGTGGACGTCATCGATGCGGATTGCTCCGGCGGCCTGGGCTCGGCATCGGCCGTCGTGGCCACGGGCACGACCGGCCTCACGTACAGCTGGTCGCCGGGCGGCGGCAGCGGTGCGTCGATCACCGGCCTTGCCCCCGGCACCTACACGGTGACCGTGACGGAGGCGGGCGGCTGCTCGTCCTCGGCCAGTGGCGTGGTGAACGGACCGGTGCCGGTGCAGGTGCAAGCCATGGCCGACACCATCGTCTGTGAAGGGGCCCCGCTGACCCTCGCGGCCACGAGCACCGGTGGCACGGGGGCCGTGCAGTTCACATGGACACCGGCGGGACCGGTGCTGGCACCCGCGGTGGCCGGTACGTATTCCGTCGTGGCCGTCGACGCCGCGGGTTGCACCAGTGCCGCGGATGACATGGTGGTGACCACCGTGCCCGTGCCGCAGCCCGCGGTCGTGGTGGACCAGAGCAGTGGGTGCGCGCCGCTCTGCGTGTCGCTGACCGTGCAGGGTGCGGGGGCCGGTACCACCACCTGGGACCTGGGCGACGGCACCACCGCGAACGGTACGGCCGTCCAGCACTGCTATGCGCAGGAGGGGACCTTCGTGCCGACGGTGGTGCAGGAGGTGCTTCCCGGCTGTGCCGGCACTGGGAACGGCGGACCGGTGATCGTGAACGCACCGCCCGTGGCGGCCTTCACCGTGCCCGCAGTGGTGCAGGAAGGGTCGGGTGCGGTGCCCATCGTGGACGCCTCGCAGGATGCGGTCCTCTGGTCATGGGACCTGGGCGACGGCTCGATGGCCAGCGGTCCCGAGCCCATGCATGCGTACGCGGGCCTGGGTTGCCGCACCATCACGCTGGTGGTGACCGATGCGGAGGGCTGCACCGATGCCACTTCCGCCGAGGTCTGTGTGGAGGGGGACTACGCGTTCCATGCGCCCAACGCCTTCACCCCGGATGCGGACGGCATCAACGATGTGTTCCTGCCGCGCTCCACGGTGCAGCGCCCGCAAGCCTATGAGCTGCGCATCTACGACCGCTGGGGAGCGCTGCGCTTCCTGTCCACCGAACCGTCCGAAGGCTGGGAGGGTGAGGGCGAGCCCCAAGGCGTTTACGCCTGGACGGTGATGCTGCGCGATGGGTTCGGCGCTCGGCGCATGCACCGCGGGCACGTATCGCTGCTGCGGTAGATCGGTCAGTGCGACCAGGCCTGCGGGTCGTGGGCCGGCACGGTGCCGGGTCCGGGTCCACGTTTGCGCTTGCGGCCCGCGTGCATGCCCCAGTTCACCGAAAGGCAGACGAGGTTCGCGTTCAGGCCGGCGTACGGGAACCGCTCCACGCCATCGATCACCTCGCGGTAGGCCGTGTTGTGGAAGTTGGTGAGCATGTACTTCACCGACACGTTGAAGCCGAGCGGGGCCTGCACGCCAAGCATCACGCTCTGGAAGAAGGGCTGTGTCCGGTCGCTGAACCACACGTTGAACTTGTCCTCCTTCTTCTCGTTCACGTAGCGCTTCTCCTTGTAGTTGAGCGGCAGCTCCAGTTCGTACCCGGCGAAGACCAACACGTTGTGCATGCGGCCCAGCTTGATGCCCACCGGCAGGCCCAGGGTGTAGGTGCGGTACTTGAAGCGCTCGTTGCTACCGGGCACATCGTAGATGAAACCGAGGTTTCGGATCCCCAGACCGCTGAAGAAGCCCACGTGCGCACCGGCATCCCAGTGCACCAGCACCCGCGGGTTCACGAAGGGGGCGAAACGCACGATGCCGCCCTGACCGGAAGGCACCGAGTCGCGCGACACGTCGAGCACGGGGAAGGAGAACACCCACTCGCTCCCGTTGGTGAGGTACCAGGTGCGCGGGTCGGGTCGCTGGGGAGGTGTGAAGGGCGAGGTCTGCGCGGACAGGCCCCCCTGGACGAGGAGCGGGATCAGGGTGGCGAGAAGGCGGGTGCTCATGGGCGTGACGGGGCAAGGTCGCGGAGGGCCAGGTAGACACGGTGCATGGGGAGCCCCATCACGGTGTAGAAGCTGCCTTCGATCCGGGCCACGGCGGTATAACCGATCCAGTCCTGCACCCCGTAGGCGCCGGCCTTGTCCAGTGGGTGGTGGCGCTCCACGTAGTAGGCGATCTCGCCGGGCTCGAGGCTGCGGAAGGTCACGCGGGCCACGTCGCTGAAGCGGATCACCCGGTCCGTGGAGCGCAGGCATACACCGGTGACCACGCGGTGGGTGCGTCCGCTGAGCAGGCCGAGCATGCGACGGGCGTCGGCATCGTCCGTGGGCTTGTTCAGCAGCAGGCTTGTGCCGGCGCCCGTGGGATCGTCGAGCAGGACGGTGGTGTCGGCGGTCAGCAGCACCTCGTCGGCGGCGAGCGCGGGCGTGTAGGCGGCGGCCTTGCGGACGGCCAGGTGTTCCGCCACCTCGTCCAGGGCGAGCTCCGCCGGTGGGGTCTCGTCCACATCGAGGGGCGCCACGCGCAAGGGCAGCTCAAGGCCTTCCAGCAGCTGCCGCCTGCGGGGCGACGCGGAGCCGAGCACGATCCGCCAGGGGAGCAGGGGGGGGGCGTTCATCACAGGTCCAGCAGGAGCGGCACGAGCAGCCCGTAACCGACGGCGAGCACCATGGCGACCTTCATCACGATGCCCGCCCGGACGTGGGCGGAGCGGTCGTGGGCGCTCCAGGTGAGGCCGGCGCTGATGAGCAGGGTGAGGATGAGCACGGCGATGTACCAGTACGAGAGGCGGTCGTCGAGGAAGGCGCGGCGCAGGAGCAGCAGGCCGGCCACGAGCACCAGGGTATGCACCAGCACGATCGCGCGGGCGGCGCGCATGCCCCACGCGATGGGGATGGTGCGGCAGCCCAGCGCGCGATCGCCGGGCACATCCGCCATGTCCTTCTGCAGCTCGCGCACCAGGGTGGCCACGAACGCGAAGCCCGTGAACGCGAACACCCAATACCAGATCACCCGGAAGTAGAAGTGCACGGCGGCCTCGTCGTTGAAGGCGGAGAGCAGTTCGCCGGCATGCAGCCGTTGCGCGAGGGGGATCTCGTAGAGCCCGATGGTGAGGGGCACCAGCGCGGTGAGGGTCGCCACCAGGCCGTTGCCGATGATGAGCTGGCGCTTGAAGGAGGTGCTGTAGGTCCACAGGGCGCCGATGGCGAAGGGCGGGATGACGGCCAGCCGCCACAGGCCGGTGTGCGCCACCACGGCCCACCCGCAGAGGAGGCCCAGGCCGCTGAGCACGAGGTGGGCCGCCATGGCCTTCCGTCGGGGCACGGTGCGCCCCACGATGAGCGCGTCGGGCTTGTTGATGCGGTCGATGCGCGTGTCGAAGTAGTCGTTGATGATGTTGCCCCCCGCGGCGATGAGGACGGTGCTGCACACCAGCAGGATGAACCAGGGCGTGCCCAGGCCGAGGTCGAGCCCGCTCGCGCCGAGCAGGCCGCCCACCACACCGTGGCGGATCACCACCATGGTGCCGGCGATGATCAGCAGGTTCACGGGGCGGGTGAGGCGGAGGAGGTCCAGCATCGCGTCACCAGGTGTGTGCCCCGTCCGTCAGCCAGCGTCCCTGCACCTTCAGCGCCTGCTCCAGCACGTCGCGCACGCAGCCCCCGCCGCCGGGCAGCCGGCTCACGTAGTGGCTGATGGCCTTCACCTCCTCGGCGGCATCGGCCGGGCAGCAGGCCAGCGCCACGCGGCGCATCACGCGCAGGTCGGGGATGTCGTCGCCCATGTAGGCGGAACGCGCGGGATCGAGCCGCTGTTCGGCGATCAGGCGGTCCACCAGCTCCAGCTTGTCGCGGGTGCGCGTGTGCACCTCGGTGACGCCGAGCCGCTGGAAGCTCTGCACCACGCCGTCGCTGTGGCCGCCGGTGACAATGACGATGCGCAGGCCCTCGCGCACGGCATGCTGCACGGCGTAGGCGTCGCGGGTGTGAAAGGTGCGCACCGGGTCCAGGCCGGGCATCAGCAGCACGCGGTTGTCGGTGAACACACCGTCCACGTCGAACAGGAAGGTGTCCAGCGCCGCCAGGCGTTCCTTGTAGGTGGGTTCAGCGGGCATCGAGCGTTCGGGGATGCCGCTTCGCGATCAGGTCGGAGAGCAGCGCATAGGCGCGGCGAAGGTCGGGATCGCCCGCCAACGCGGCGAGGTGGCGGTCCAGGGTGCCCTGGTCGCCGCGGCGGGCCGGTCCGGTGAGGGCCTGCTCGGGGCCCACGGCAGCGGCCTTCGCGGCGGTGGCCTTCCACAAGGGGGTCAGCAGGTCGGGTGCGATGCCCCCCTGCTCCAGCAGTGCGCGGGCCTCGGCGAAGAGCGCCACGGGGAAGTTGGAGGCGAACACCGCGGCGAGGTGCACCAGCCGGCGTTGGTCCAGGGGCAGCTCCACCACCTTGCCGCTGAGGCTGCGGGCCAGGTCGAGCAGGGCGCGGCGGGCCTCTTCGCCGTTGGCGTCCACCACCAGCGGCACATGGCTGAGGTCCGCGGGTTCGCCGGGGCTCAGGCTCATCACGGGCCACAGCACGCCGCGGTGGGCATGGGGCAGCAGGCGGTCCATGTCGGAGGCGCCGGAGAGGTGTGCCACCACCCCGTCACGTGCACGGATGCGGGCGGCCACGGGCACGATGGCGTCATCGCTCACGGCCAGCAGGGTGAGCGCCGCGGGCGGAAGCCCTTCATCCAGCCCGAACGGGGTGGTGCGCAGGGCGAGGGCCAGCGGTTTGGCGGTGGCGACGGCACGGCCCACGACGCCCGCGAGCGGGAGGCCGGCGCGGGCGATCGCATGCCCCAGGTGATGGGCCGCGCGGCCCGTTCCCACCAGCAGGATGCCCTCGCGCAGCGGCATGATCAGGAGGTGCCGGCGCGGTCGCGCAGCCGCCGACGCACGGCCATCAGGGTCCCCAGGAACATCAGGATGCAGCCGGTCCACAGGATGTTGATGCCCGGGAACACGATCGCCTGCATCACCACGTACTCGCGCTCGAAGACGTTCAGGCCCACGCGGGCGCCGTCCACCGTGACCAGCTCGAACTTTACGCGCAGCGGGTCCACATCGAAGCCCTTGCCGGCCACCGGGCGTCCGTCCCGGTAGATGATCACCGGGTTGGCCTCGAACCAGCGCTCCCGGTCGTAGAGGTCGCGCACGCGCATCCGCAGCGCGTACACCAGGTAGTCCGGGCCCAGCATGCGGATGGTGACGCTGTCGCGCACGGTGCGCAAGCTGTCGATCAGGATCAGGCAGGTGGGGGTGACGATGGTGTCGCCGAGCTGCTTCTCGTAGAGGCGGGGCGGCATGTAATGCACGCCGGCGCTGTCCTCGGCCTCGTCGGCGGCCAGGTCGGCATAGCGCACGTGGGTGTAGAGGTCGCGGTGCGGCCAGTGCTTGGTGCTGGGCTCGGCCACGTTCCCGAAGCGCGGGTTCAGCTGCACGAAGGGCTCCAGGGTGAAGAGCCGTTCGCCGGCGCGCGTGGCGGACCAGGCCTTCGCACGCCACAGCGCTCGGCGAGGGAACTCCTCGATCGGCGCCCAGTGCGCGGGCTGGTCGGCCAGGAAGGTGGCGGAGGCCGTGTGCGCCGAGCGGCAGCTGAACAGCATGTCGCCCACCTTCACGGTGTCGCCGGGCGCGTAGCTGGCCGGCACGGTGCGGAAGTACTCCGTCACATAGTGCAGGTTCACGCCTTCGGGGCGCTTGGCCGCGTAGCGCACATGGTACTCGCCCATGCGCACCGTGTCGCCGCGGTAGAGCAGGATGTCCGTGCTGTTGCTGAACTCCTCGTTCAGGAAGCGCAGGTCCATGCCCTGGGTGTTGCGGCTCATCTCGTTCTGCCGGCTGGTGCTGATGAGCGCGCCGAGCAGCACCAGGGCGAACCCCACGTGGGCCACGGACGGACCGGCGTTCGTGAGGCGGCCCTTCAGCACGGTGCGGATGTGGTCCAGGTTCGCCGCGGCGGAGAAGGCGGTGGCGAAGAAGAGCAGGATGAGGTTGAGGTCGGCCGCCCGGTAATCGAGCAGCACCACGCCGAGCGCGGTGACGAGCAGGGCCACCACCAGGGAGAGGGCGATCGCGCGGCGGAAGCGCTTCATGTCGGTGGACCGGTAGCGCAGGTATTGGGCGAAGGCGCTGAGGAGGCTGATGATGAAGGCGAAGGGGACCTGCCACTTGTTGTAGTGGGCGATGGCCTCGCCGGGAGGGGCCAGGCGCGCGCGGGCCACCTGGCGGAGCCGATCGCTGTCCAGGGCGTCGGCCAGCGCGGTGAGCGGTGCCTGGAAAGGCTCCAGCAACAGGTTGAGCACCGGCACCGAGGTGCTGAAGGTGATCTGGGCGGCGCTCAGCAGGAGCACGAGAGCACCGATGAAGAGCCAGAACTCGCGGCTCCACAGGGCCTCCTCCTCGTTGGGCGGGGGGAAGTCACGCCGCTGCGCAAGGAAGGTCCACACGGCGCTCACCAGCAGGAACAGGAGGATGGCCGGCACCGGCTGCTCCAGGGCGGTGCCGATGGTGAGCAGGGCCACGGCGACGATGGTGTAGAAGCGCTGCTGGCCCCGGTCGGTGTGGAGCATCACCACGGCCAGCCAGATGAAGAACAGCATGAAGAGGGTGAGCCCGGGCATCATGCCATCGCCCGTGAAGCTGTGCACGCTGGTGTCGCCCAGCACACCGCTGCGGGTGAGGAAGGTGCTGTACAGCACCAGGTGGAAGGTGACGAGGGTGAGCAGGAAGGTGGTGTAGACCGACGTGGGGCGATGGCGGTTCACCAGCATCAGGTGGCCGGCGGCCACCAGGGTGAGCCAGGGCACCAGGGAGGCGTTCTCCACCGGGTCCCAGGCCCAGAAGCCGCCGAAGCTGAGCGCCTCATAGGCCCAGGCGCCTCCCATCAGGATGCCGGTGCCCAGCACCATCACCCCGAAGAAGGTCCAGGGCAGGGCGGGGGCGATCCAGGCCTGCAGCTCGCGCCGCCAGAGCCCGGCGATGGCATAGGCGAACGGCACCAGTGTGGCGGCGAAGCCCAGGAAGAGCGTGGGCGGATGGATCACCATCCAGTAGTTCTGCAACAGGGGGTTGAGGCCGCGGCCGTCGGCGAACTGGGGGATGCGCGTGAGGTAGTCGGCGATGCGCGTCCAGGGCAGCCCGATGTTCTCCGGCAGTTCGCGGATGAGGAGGAAGGGACTGGAGCCGATGCGCACATCGCCGATGTGCACGCCCAGCAGCATGCTGGCCAGGAAGAGCTGCACGAGGGCCACGACGGTCATCACCGGGGCCTCCCAGGTGCCGCCCCGGCGGATCAGCACCAGGCCGATGCACACGTGCCAGAAGGTCCACAACAGGAAACTGCCCTCCTGACCTTCCCAGAAGCAGCTCAGGATGTAGCGCAGCGGCATCTGCCGGTTGCTGTGCTTCCACACGTAGTCGAACTCGAACCAGTGGTTGAACAGCATGGTGAAGAGCATGCCGACGATGCCGAGCACGGCCACCGCATGCAGCGTGAACCCGGTGCGGGCCACGCTGCGCCAGGTATCGTCACGGCGCCGGGCGCTCCACCAATACGCGCCGGAGGCCAGCAGGGCCCCGGCGAAGGAGAGCAGCGTGAGCAGGTGGCCGAGCTGGCCGGCCCAGGTGTGTTCGCCCGTGTAGGTCATCGAGGTGCCTCCCGCTCCATGGGGGCTACACGCCCACCTGGTTCTGTTCGTTGTACTTGCTGGGGCACTTCATGAGCATGTCCGTGGCGTGAAACTCGCCGCCCTCCGTGGCCTCGCCGATGAGGACGAGGCGCTCGCTGCGCTCGAAGTCCTGCGGCTTGGCCTTCGCCAGCTTCACCCGGCAGCTGCGCCCCTGCAGGTCCTGCATGGTGAACTCCGTCAGGCTCGCGTTCACGCTGGGTTCATAGACGATGGCCTGGCTACGGTCCAGCACGCCCACCACGTGGTACTCGCGGCCCGGGTTGGCCAGGGCCTCGTCGAGGTCGGCGTAGGTGCTGCTGTCGCTCAACGAGCCGATGAGGGCGGCGATGGCCACGGCGATGATGGCGATGGCGATGAGGTGGCTGCGTTTCATGCGTCGCGGTCGGGTTCGCGGCGTTGGCGTTCCAGGCGGGTGAGGCGTCGGTCGAAGGCGGCCATCCATCCGGCCAGGCCCAGCAGCACCACCGCCACCACGGCGATCACGGCGTGCATGCGGCCCGAACCGTACAGGGTGTCGGCCAGCCACGAGGGCGCTTCCCCGGCCGCAAAGGTACCCAGCGGGAGGAGGGCGGCGACGAACAACAGCGTCAGGCGTCGGTCACGCATGGTCGTGGAGGCGTTGAAGACGGTCCAGACGGCGCGCCAGGGTCCACGCCCAGGTGCCCAGCAGCATCCAGCCGAGCACCGCGGGATAGAACACCAGCCGCAGCCGGTCGTCCAGGTCGTATTGGTTGAAGGCCGGATTGCCGCCGTTGCCCGGATGCAGCGAATCGCTGAGGCGCGGCAGCACCATCAGGAACACCATCATCAGCACGTAGGCGAAGATGTTGTACACCGCGGCGAGGCGGGCGGCCTTGTGCGGGTCGTTCACCGATCCCCGGAGCACCAGGTAGGCGGCGTAGACCAGGGTGGTGACGGCCGCGCCGTTGAGCTTCGTGTCGCTGGTCCACCAGCCGCCCCAGGTCACCCGCGCCCAGATGCTGCCCGTGATCAGGCCCAGCACGGCGAAGAGCAGGCCCACGTGCACGGCGGCGAGCGCGGCGCCATCGTGGTCCAGCGAACCGGTGCGCAGGTGCCGCACGCTCATCACCACCGAGATGGTCATCAGCAGCATCATGGTGAACCACATGGGCACGTGGAAGAAGAGGTTGCGGATGCTCTCGGTGAGCAGGCTGCGGTTGGGAAAGCGGAAGCCCGGGGCCTGTGAACGGGCGGTGCCGGTCGCGCAGGGGCTGTCGGCGATGCCGGCGCCCAGGCCCTCGGTCCAGAACGCGTCCAGCAGGACCAGCGTGTCGCCATCGGGCGGCAGCACCGCCAGGTGGGTGAGGTCGGCGCGCAGGCCGGCCGGAACGTCCACCGTGGCGGTCAGGTGCGTGGCGTCCTCCACGGTGACCCGGCCTGCGCAGACGCGCTGCCCATCGTTGCTGATCCACACGTGCGGGGGGGCGGCGGGAGAGAGCCGGGTGCGGTAGGTGGTGATGCGCAGGTCCACCGGCCCGGGGGCGATCCGGTCACGGTCCACATGCACCAAGGCGGGGGCCAGGTCGACACCGAGGCCGAAGCACACCACGGCCAGCAACAGCGCGATGCCCAGGGCCTTCCACCAATGCCTCATCAGTCGCGCCAAAGGTAGGGGAACAGCAGGTAGGCCAGGGCCACGGTGAGCACGTCGATGAGCAGCAGCCACAGCAGGTAGGTGCCGGTGACGTTGAGGCCAATGCCATCGAGGGCGAGCTTGCTGGCGCGCAGCGCGCTGAGCAGCAGGGGCAGCACCAGGGGCAGGCCCAGCACGGCGGTGAGCCCCACGCCGTTGCCGGCGCGCGCAGCGATGGCGGAGATGAGCGTGAGGACCGCCGCGAAACCGGTGCCCCCGAGGGCGACCGTGAGGAGAAAGAGCGGGACATGGGCCTCACGCAGGGCATGGCCGCCGAGCAGCACGATGTACACCGCGACGGTGACCAGGGCGAGGGCCAGCATCAACCCCATGCTGTACAGGGTGCGCGCGATCACCACGCTGCGCGGGTCGGCCAGGGTGTGCAGGTAGAGCTGGCGGCCGGCGTCCTCGCGCTGGAAGGCGCGCGTGAGGGTGTTGAAGGCCGCGAAGAGCAGGATGATCCAGAGCAAGGCGTTCCACACCGGCGCGGCGGCACCGCTCCGCAGGGCCAGGAAGCCGATGTAGCAGGCGCCCACCGAGTACAGCAGCAGACCGGCCCACGCGGCGCGCTGCCGCAGGTCAAGGGCGAGCTCCAACCGAACGATGGCGGCGATCTCCGAGGGGCGCATGCGGGGCCAAAGCTACCCGCGGCGCGGCGATCACTTCCTGCGGGAGGCTTTCACCGACACGGCGCTCTTGGCGTACACCAGGTAGATGTCCACGTAGGGCCGCATGAGCTTGGGCATGGACTTGTTCTTCTCCACCGGCACGATCAGCACCACCTTGTCATCCCAGCTGGCGCCCACGAAGGCCTTGTACTTGCCGAACTGGCTGATGAGGGCGCTCCGCTCCTCGTAGGTGTCGATGCCATCGGGCCAGTTGCGTTCGTGGCTGCGGAAGGCGACGGCCTCGATCTCCGGGGTGCTCATGCCGGCGTCGGAAAGGGCCTGCCGGGCGATCGCATCGGAGCCCAGATCGTAGGTGGCGTACACCTCGGCCGGCTTCAGGATGATGGCCTGGTCACGGTCCTTCCAGCGCGGACCGCGGCTGATCTCGGGCCGCTGACGGGCGGGCGCAGCGTCGGCCAGGCCGGCATCGGCCACGGCCAGGAAGAGGTCGGCCGTGGGTCGCAGCTCCTCCGGCATGTGGATGTTGTCCTTGGCGGGGACCATCACCACCGTGAAGGGCACGGTATCCTCGTGGAAACTGAACATGCGATAGGCCACGTAGTTGGCGATGTAGGGGGCGCTGGCCTGCCGGGTGCTGTCGTTGGCGAGGGCCACCGGCCAGAACTGGGCCCCGCTGTTGGTCACCACCAACGCCTGTTGGTCCTCCGGCAGTCCGGTGGCTTGCAGCGCGGCCTTGGCCGAGCGGCCCTTGATCAGTTCATTCCCGGTGCGGATGGCGTCCCAGCGGGTGATCCGCACCTGTTGCTGGGCATGAAGGGCGAGCACGGAGCACGCCGCAAGAAGGGTGAAAAGGGACCTCATGGGGATCGATCGGCACCTTCCTACGGAGAAGGTCGGCCGAAAGGTACCTCCGGCCCGGACCGCGAACGATCCGCACCTTCGCGTGTTCCTTTGCCACCATGCTCAGAACCCTGTTCTCCGGAATGTTCCTGCTCTCCCTCTTCGGCTGTGGCCGTGCCCAGGGCCCTGTGCCACCGGTGACGCCGGTGGCGCCGTTCCATGCGCTCAAGGCCACCGACATCACCGGCGCTCCGGTCGACCTGTCCGCGTACAAGGGCCATCCCGTGCTCATCGTGAACACCGCCAGCCGCTGCGGCCACACCCCGCAATACGCCAAGCTGCAGGAGCTGTACACCCGCTATGAGGGGAAGGGCTTGGTGGTCCTGGGCTTCCCCAGCAACGACTTCCTGCGGCAGGAGCCGGGTGACAACGCCGAGATCGCCGAGTTCTGCACGAAGAACTATGGGGTCACCTTTCCCATGATGGCCAAGGTGGAGGTGAAGGGCGAGGGCCGCGACCCCGTGTACCAGTGGCTCACGCGCAAGGACCTCAACGGCGCCCTGGACAGCAAGGTGAAGTGGAACTTCCAGAAGTACCTCGTCGATGGGCAGGGACGCCTCATCGGCGTGTTCGACCCCGGCACCGATCCCCTCGACCCGGGCATCACCACCCTCATCGACGCCAACCTATGAACCGGTTCACCCCCTGGCTGTTCGGCGCGCTGGTCGCCTGTGGCGCACCGCCCGAGGCCTCCACGCCCCCCTCGTCCGACCCGACGGAAGCCACTCCGACCATGCCGCAGTTCCACGCCCTCTCCGCCACCACCATCGATGGCAAGCCCTTCGCGTTCGAGCAGTTGAAGGGCCGCAAGGTCCTGATCGTGAACACCGCGAGCGAGTGCGGCTACACGCCCCAGTACGCCGAACTGCAGGATCTCTATGCCGCGCACAAGGACAAGGGGCTCGTGGTGCTCGGCTTCCCCAGCAACGACTTCGGCGGCCAGGAACCGGGCGCCGAGGCGGAGATCGCGGCCTTCTGTTCGAAGAACTACGGCGTCACCTTCCCCCTGATGAGCAAGGTGCGCACCACGGGCGCGGATCAGCACCCCGTGTACGACTGGCTCACCCATCGCGACCGGAACGGTACGCTGGACGCGGAGGTGAAGTGGAACTTCCACAAGTTCCTGATCGACGAGCAGGGCGTGCTGCAGAAGGAGCTGCCGAGCAGTGTGAGCCCCCTCGACCCGGCGGTGGTGGCCTGGGTGGAAGGGTGAGGGGCCTGCTTCGCTGGCCTTGTCCGATCATCTTTGCAGCATCATGCACGGCGGACCGGTCGACATCCTTTGCATCACCGCGCACCCCGATGACGCGGAGATCTCCTGCGCCGGCACCCTGATGCGGCAGATCGAGCTGGGCCACAGCGTGGGCCTGGTGGAGTTGACGGCCGGCGAACTGGGCACGCGCGGCAGCGCCACCCTGCGCCGCCAGGAGGCCGAGGCGGCCATGAAGGTCATCGGCGCGCGGTTCCGCTATGACCTGGGCCTGCCCGACGGGTTCTTCCGGTCGGAGCGCGAGGTGCTGCTCAAGGTCGTCACCGTGCTGCGCCTGCACCGCCCCCGGGTGGTGATCGCCAACGCGGTGCGCGACCGCCACCCCGATCACGGCCGTGGCGCGGACCTGGTGCGGGAGGCCGCGTTCCTCAGCGGCCTGCGGCGCATCGACACCATCTTCGGCGGAAAGCCCCAGGAGCCCTGGCGGCCCACCACCTTGCTGCACTGCGTGCAGGACAACTGGATCGATCCCGACCTGGTGGTGGACATCACTCCGTTCTGGGACCGCAAGATGGAGGCGCTGATGTGTTTCCGCTCGCAGTTCTACGACCCCACCAGCACCGAACCGGAGAGCCCGATCGCCACGCGGGAGTTCCTGCCTTTCCTGGAAGGGCGGCACCGGGCGATGGGGCGCATCATCCACGCGCCGTACGGCGAAGGGTTCACCGTGCAGCGCGCGCCGGGCGTCCGCGACGTGATGGAGCTGGCGTGAGGGCGGCTCAACGCCCCACCAGCCGGCGCAACCGGTCGAGGTCCGCACGGCCGGGCCGGTGATCGCGGAGGCGGGCACCGCTGAGGGCGGCGAAACGCCAGCCCTGGTACGCGGCGTTCACCAGGTAGGCCAGCGAAGCGGTCATGGCCGCGCCCACGGTGCCCCAGGCGGGCACCAGCACCAGACCGGCGCCGATCGTCACCAACAGGCCAAGCCCCGAGCCGACGGCATTGTGCACGTTGCGGCCCACGCCGCTGAAGTAGTGGCTGTAGGCCTGCGAGGCGGCCATGCCCACGATGCCGGGCGCCAGGCAGGCCAGCAGCGGGCGCACGCCGTTCACTTCGGCCCCGAAGAGGAGGGCGTACACCGCGTTGGGCAGCAGCAGCGCCACCAGCAGGGCGGCGGTCGAGGCCGCCACCGAGGCCTTGAACACCGTGAGGGTGAGCGCGCGCTGCCGCTCGGCGGCCGGCTCGTTGCTCACCGCGCTGTACAGCACCATGCCCAGGCTGCGCGGCACCAGCCAGGCACCCTCGGCCAGCTGCGTCGCCACCGAATACACGCCCAGCGCGGCCAGCCCCTGGAAGTGCTCGATCAGGTAGTAGGCGAAGCGGTAGTTCAGCAGCTGCATGGTGTTGGCCCCCTGCACGTGCAGCCCCTGCAGCACCATGCGGCGCAGCAGGCCGTCCACCCCGGGCAATGCGCCGCCCGGTGCGCGCTGCACCAGGGCCCAGGCACTGAGGGCCAGTGTGGTGGCGAAGGCCGCGTAGGAGGCCTGCACATAGGCCTCCACCGAAGCGCCTCCCGGTGTGCGCACCAGGGCCGTGAACGCGACGAGCAGCACCAGCCCGTGCAGGGCGGTGATCCGGTTGTAGGCCGCGATGCGCTGCCGGCCGAGGAGCACGTTCAGGTGGATCGTGTAGAACGATTGCATCAGGGCGAGGACCACGACATGACCGGCGAGCCCGTGCGGGACCAGCGGCAACAGTTCCAGGACCGCGAAGGCGACCAGGGCGGTGAGCACGGCCCAGCCGTAGGCGGGACGCAGCAGGGCGGCCAGCGGCGCGCGGGGAACCAAGTGCACCAGCGCACCGCCGCCCACCACGTTGTTCAGCAGTTGGACGAGCGTGATGGCGAGCACGATGAGGCTGATGGAGCCCAGGCCCTCCGCGCCCAGCAGGTGGCCGGCCACCATGATCACCAGCAGGTTCGCCAGCGTGGTCCACGCACGGGCGATCACCGAACCGATGGCGGGGCGGATCATGGGCGCAGCCGGGCGAGGAGGGTGGACAGTTTCCGCTGGCGTTCGCGCGCGGCCCGGTCGGGCACCCGGAGGAACCGTTTGCCGTCGACGAGCGTCACATCGCCCACGGCGCTCACCGTGTGCAGGCCCTTGCTGTAGGCGCTGTTGGTGATGGGACCCACGGTGCGCACGGCCTCCTCCCGGAAGGCCGTGGGGCTCAGCTCCAACACGCGGTGGAACACCACACGGCCCCCGTAGGTGAGGCTGCTGTCCTGTCCCGGGCGGTGCAGCACGCCGTGGTGCACGAAGGGCGTGCCGGCCGGACGCGCGGAGCGCACATCGGTCTTCACCGGGTTGAGGGGATGCGGCAGGTAGGGTCCGTGGAGGTCCGCGGCGTGGTACAGGAAGAGCTCGGTGTTGGTGAGCGGCGCCTTGGTGCCGAAGAGCCACCAGCGGCCGTTCCAGTGCACCGGGGTGGGGTCGTACAGCGGCTCCTCCAGCAGGGTGGCCACGGGGTCCATGCGGGAGAGCGCTTCGTCGAGCACATAGAGCTGCACGCAGCCCAGCGCCGCCTGCTCGGGGATCACGCAGATGCGCCCCTCATGCTGCAGCACGAACGGGTAGGAGAGGTGCTGCGGTAGGTCGAGCAGCGTGCGCGAGCGCTTCAGCACGTTGTCGCGCTTGGGCCGGAGGCGCGCGATCTCGCCTTTGGCGCGCGCATGGTCGTACTTCTCGTACAGCACATGCAGCTGCCCCTCGGCATCGGTGAACCCGAAGGGATCGGCGCGGAACGAGCGCTCGGCGGGCGCCGGAAGCCAGCGCACGTTGAGGCTGGGCTTCTCCTCGAGCAGCCGGTGGATCGGCTGGTTCAGCACGCCGATGTTCCACTCCTCGTGCCGCGTGAGCGATGCGCGGTGGAAGCGCAGCTTGTTGCGCAGCTGCACGACGAGGAAGCGCAGGAAGGTGAGGTTGCCGGGATAGCGAAGGACCGGCGCGGTGGTGCCGCTCTGGCGGCCCTGGGCGGCCTCGGGATCGCCGGCCAGGATGCGGCGCATCACCAGCGCGGGCCAGCTGGCACTGTGGCGCAGCACGGTGTCCACCGTCTCCCGCAGGGAATGGTCCACCACGCCGAACCAGCCCTTGTGCAGGATGCGGCCGCCGTCGAGCTTCTCGGTGAGCCGCTGCAGCACGGCGCCCATCACGGGTTCGCCGCGCAGCAGTTCCCAGAGGCCCGGCGGGCCGCCGCGGTAGTGCTCCTCATCGCCGTGGTGGAAGCTCCACACCCCGTGGGTGGCCGCCTCCAGCACGTCGCCCCGCAGGATGTTGAAGCCGAAGCGCAGCAGCACGTCGGGGCGGTGCGCGCGGATGCGGGCGATGTCCTGGGCGCTGAAGTACTGCCCGTGCCCGCGGCGTTCCACGGTGCACGCGATCGCCGGCACGCCGTGGAGGACGCCGCTCATGTCCTCGGGCGCCATCGCGGCCGGCCTGAAGTGCTTCCGGCGGTAGCGCAGGTAGAGCGAGATCCGCCAGGGATGGCGAAGGAGCCGCTGCCCCAGGCTGCGCGATGCGGGCGGGGTGGGTGTGGGCCTCACCACGAGCACCAGGTCCACGCCATCCACGGCCAGCACGTGGCGCAGGCATTCGGCCTGCCAGTGCTGCAGCACGGCCCCATCGCACAGCAGGCCCACGCGGAGCCGGGGTTCGGTGGCGTTCATCGGGCCTGTTGGAGGGCGCGCAGCAGGGTCCGGCCCACGGCGTCGGGTCCGTAGCGGTCGTTCACCCCGGCACGGATGGCGTCGGGCCGGTACCGGTCGGCCTCGCGGGTGAGCCGCACCAGCGCGTCGGCCAGCACGGCGTCATCGTCCACGGGGATCAGCAGGCCGTTCATCGGGGTGATGAACGCTTCAGGGCCGCCGCAGCGTGTGGCGATCACCGGACGCCCCTGGGCCAGCGCCTCGCCCGTCACCACGCTGAAGGTCTCCACCCGGCTGTTCACCACGACGGCGAAGGTGCGGGCCATGTGGTCGAGCACCGCGGCATTGGGCAGGCGGCCGAGGAACCGCACGTGGTCGGCGAGGCCGAGCGCGCGCGTCAGCGCCTCCAGGTCGGCGCGGTCCGGGCCATCGCCGATCACGGTGAGCCGGAGCGACGGTTCGTGCGCACGGGCCTGGGCCAGGGCGCGCAGCACGCCGCTCACCCGCTTGATGCGGTCCACCAGATCGGCCACCATCAGGAAGTGGCCGGGCGGGCCGGCGGGCGGCAGCGGGCGATCGAGCCCCGGGATGGTGTTGGGCACCACCACCGCGTCGGTGCACAGGCCGTGGCGCGCGAGGGCCGCGCCCAGGTGAGGGCTCACGGCGATGAAGGCGCGGGCGCGGCGGGCGATGGCGCGGACGAAGGCCCGGAAGAGCGGCCCTTTCCGGTCGAAGGTGCCGTCCAGGTACTCGCTGCTCTGCTCGGCCAGCACGAAGGGGATGCCGCGCCTGCGCAGGCGCAGGGCGGTCAGCGCGGGCCGCACCAGGATGTAGGCCAGCACCAGGTCCACGGCCGGCCGATCACGCTCCAGGACCCGCAGCGCGCGCGCTGCGGTGCGCAGGTGGCGCCACAGGTTGACGGCCTTGCGCAGCGGCGCCAGCGGCCAGGTGCAGGCGCAGTACACGGCGCGCAGCTCCCACAGCCCGTCGACGGTGCCGGACGTGAGGGTCATCGGAGCGGGGGCATCGGGATCGGCCTGTACCACCAGCACGCTCACCGGCGTATGGCGGGCCAGCGCCAGGGCCTGCTTGCGGATGAAGTCGCCCAACTGCGGGTCGCGGGGACCGGGGTACCACTTGGGGATCAGGAGCACGTGCATCGCCCGGCGCAAGGTAGGCAGCCCCTGCGGGCCGATCGGGGCAAGGGCAAGGGCCCTTATATTTGCGGCCCCGTTGCTCCCGCGATGGGGACATGGTGGATGTAGCTCAGTTGGTTAGAGCGTCGGATTGTGGTTCCGAAGGTCGCCGGTTCGAGCCCGGTCTTCCACCCGAAGCGGAAGCGCCCCCAGAGGGCGCTTCTGTGCTTTGGGGGAAGCGATCACGCGGAGCGTGATCGGCGCTGAAGGCGCCAAGGGCGAGAAGTTCATCCCGCACCATCCGGCTCCGGATGGGAGCGGGAAGCCCGGTCTTCCACCCGAAGCGGAAGCGCCCCCAGAGGGCGCTTCTGTGCTTTGGGGGGAAGCGATCACGCGGAGCGAGATCGGCGCTGAAGGCGCCAAGGGCGGGAAGTTCATCCCGCACCATCCGGCTCCGGATGGGAGCGGGAAGCCCGGTCTTCCACCCGAAGCGGAAGCGCCCCCAGAGGGCGCTTCTGTGCTTTGGGGGGTAGCGGTCACGCGGAGCGGGACGGAGCCCATGCCCTGATGCGCGAACGCCCCGCACAGGGCAGGGCGCTCGACACGATCCGTTCGGCTCAGGCCAGTTGCTTCTTCGCCAGGTAGAAGTCCACCTTCTCCAGGCTCTCGTCCTTCAGGCGGGCATCGAGGTCCTTCAGGGTCTTGGGCGGCGGGATGATCACCTGGTCGCCCTTGCGCCAGTTCACCGGCATCGCGCAGGCGTGGGCATCGGCGGTCTGCAGGGCCTCCAGCACGCGCATGATCTCGTCCATGTTGCGCCCCACGTTCAGCGGGTAGTACATGATCAGGCGGATGGTGGCGGCGGGGTCGATGAAGAAGACCGCGCGCACCGCCGCCGTATTGCTCGTGTTCTCGTGCAGCATGCCGTACAGCTTGGACACGCGCATGTCGATGTCGGCGATGATCGGGAAGTCCAGGTACACGCCGGTGCGCTCGCGCACGTTCTGCACCCAGGCCACGTGGCTGTGGATGCTGTCGATGCTGAGGCCGATCAACCGGGTCTTGTGCGCGGCGAACCAGTCCTTGTTCCGCGCGAACTCGCTCAGCTCGGTGGTGCACACCGGGGTGAAGTCCGCCGGATGGCTGAACAGGATGGTCCAGTGGTCCTTGATGTACTCACTGAACGTCAACGGGCCGTGCGTGGTGTTGGCCTCGAAATCGGGGGCCTTGTCGCCGATGCGCGGCATGGTCGGGATGGGGGTTTCCATGGGTCGTTGGATCTGCAGCGGCAAAGCTACCCGGGCCTGTTCGGTGCGGAGGTGATGCGGGTCACCGAGGGGTGCCGGATGCATCCCGGGCCGGCCACCGATCCGGTCGATGTCCCCATGTGGTCATGCGCACATGAGCACATGTGCACACGGGCACATGCGCACATGAGCCCATGACCATCGCTTCACGCGCCGTGCTTGCGGTTGCTCAGCACCGTGTCGATGCTCCACGGGATGCGCTCGGCGAAGGGCGCTTTGCGATGGGGGCAGCCGTCCAGCGCGCAGATGCGGCAGCTGGTGGGGATGCAGGGGTCCATGTGGATGAAGAGCTCCACGGTGCGGCCAAGGCGTTCGTTCACCACGGCCTCGATGGCGCCGATCTCGCGGTGGGCCTCCTCCAGGCTGTGGTACCAGGGCAGGGTGACGTGGCAGTCCACATGCAGCACACTGCCGTAGGCGATCATGCGGAAGTTGTGGACGTCCACCCAGGAGGGACGGCGGTGCTGTTCGAGCACGGCCACCACGCGTTCGCCCAGCTCCAGGTCGGCCTCGTCCATGATGCCCGCCACCGAGCGGCGGAACACCCGCAGGCCGGTGAGCAGGATGTAGAGGGCGAAGGCGATGGCGAAGACCTGGTCGAGCCACAGCAGGCCGGTGAAGCGGATCAGCACCAGCCCCACCACCAGGGCCACGGTGCTCCACGCATCGCTCAGCAGGTGGGCGCCGCCGGCCTCCAGGGTGATGGAATGGCTGAGGCGGCCGCGGCGTCGCAGCATCAGCCCCATCACCAGGTTGATGGCGCCGGCGGCGATGGCGAGCCCGATGCCGGTGTCGATGTCGTGCAGCGGGGCATGGGTGAGCAGGCCCTGCACGGCACGGGCGATGATGAGCAGCGCGGCCAGCATCACCAGTCCGCCCTCGATGCCGGCGCTGATGAACTCGACCTTGCCGTGGCCGTACGGGTGCTCGCGGTCGCGCGGTTTGGCGGCCAGGATCAGGCTGTACAGGGCGAAGCCGCCGGCCACCACGTTCACGATGCTCTCCAGGGCGTCGCTGAGCAGGGTGGTGCTGTGGGTGAGGTGCCAGGCCAGGAACTTCACGGCCATCACGGCCACGCCGATGCCCAGGATCCAGGCCTGCAGGCGGATGTTGGCACGGCCCCCTTCCATGCGGCAAGTTTACGCGGCTATCTTGGGGCCATGGATGAGCTGGCCCAGGCCATGAAGGCCATGCCCGCCCTGGAGGGCGAACTGGTGCGCAAGATGATGGCCGATGGCCGCGTGGTGGAGGTGCCGGCCGGCACCGAGCTGTTGCACGAAGGGGCGTATGTGCACGAGCTGCCGATCCTGCTCGAGGGCCTGGTGCGCGTGTTCATCGGCCACGAGGACAAGGAGCTGCTGCTCTACTTCATCGAGCCGAGCGACAGCTGCGTGATGAGCTTCGCGGCCATGACGGGCCGCACGCCGAGCCGCATCAACGCCGTGGCCGAGCGCCCCAGCAAGCTGCTGATGGTGCCCGAGGCCAAGCTGCGCCAGTGGATGCGCGAGCACCCGTCGCTCAGCGAGCTCTTCTTCCAGCAGTACCACGAGCGCTACAACGACATGCTGCACACCGTGGAGCAGGTGGCCTTCGGCGACCTGCCCACGCGCCTGATGGACCACCTCAAGCGGTTGAAGGGCGTGACGGGGGATGAGCTGCTGGACGTGCGCCACGCGCGTCTGGCCCAGGAGCTGGGCTCGGCGCGGGAAGTGATCACGCGTACGCTGCGCAAGCTGGAGGACGAGGGCCGCATCCGGCAGCTGCCCGGCGGCATCCGCGTGCTCGGGTGACCCAGGTCACCGGCCCATGCGCGCAAGAGGCGTCACTTTCGCCGCATGGCCGCCCTGCCGAAGTGGTTGAAGCTGGTGCTCGTGTGCATCGCGTGCGTTGGCATCGCCGTGGGGGTGGCCCTCGTGATCCGATCATTCACCACTCAAACACCCTTGACGCCATGATGAAGAAGAACGTCGGCAACATCGACCGCATCGTCCGCATCCTGCTCGCCCTCGTGTTCGGCTACCTGTACTTCTCCGGCACCGTGACCGGTCTGGTGGGCACCGTGCTGCTCGTGCTGGGCGGCATCTTCGTGCTCACCGCGCTGTTGGGCACCTGCCCGATCTACAGCGCCTTGGGCATGAGCACCTGCCCGGTGAAGCAGAAGGGCTGAGGGCCGGTCCGTCCGCATCGAACAGGGCCGCTCCCGCAGGGGGGTGGCCCTGCGCGTTCCTCGGGGGCTGCGTAACCTTGCGGCCCATTCCCGAGGCCATGCTCTACCTGCTCATCGCCCTCATCTTCATCGTCGGCTATGCCGGCATCGCGCTGGAGCACCCCCTGAAGGTGAACAAGGCCGCGAGCGCCGTGCTCACCGGCATGCTCATCTGGACGGTGATCATGCTGGGGCACGAGCAGCTCTTCCCCACTGGTGAAGGCGGCCACGAGCACCTGCTGCATCAGCTCTACGAGCACATCAGCGAGATCGCCAGCATCCTCTTCTTCCTGCTCGGCGCCATGGCGGTGGTGGAACTGATGGACGCGCACGAGGGCTTCCGCGTCATCACCGACCGCATCCGCAGCACCAACAAGCGGGCCCTGCTCTGGGTGATCGGCATCCTCACCTTCTTCCTCAGCGCCGCGCTTGACAACATGACCACGGCGATCGTGATGGCGGCGCTGCTCCGCAAGTTCATCCGCGACAAGGACGACGTGTGGACCTTCGCCGGCCTGGTGATCATCGCGGCCAACGCCGGGGGCGCCTGGAGTCCGATCGGCGACGTCACCACCATCATGCTGTGGATCGGCGGGCAGGTCACCACGGCCAACATCATGCTCAAGCTGTTCCTGCCGAGCGTGGTGTGCCTGGTGCTGCCCTTGCTGTGGTTGTCCGTGCGGGCCAAGGGGCGCCTGAACCTGGTGGACCTGCCGCCGCAGCAGGAGGAGGGTTCCGCGGCGCGCCTGGGCACCCGGGAGAAGTACCTCGTCTTCTTCATCGGCATGGCCACGCTGCTGGGGGTGCCTCTCTTCAAGTCGGTGACGCACCTGCCGCCGTTCATGGGACTGATGCTCGGCCTGGGCGTGCTGTGGGTCTTCACCGAGTTCATCCACCTGCGGCATCCGCAGTGGTCCGAGCGGCAGCACATGACGGTGTCCTCGATCCTGAAGCGGATCGACCACAGCAGCATCCTGTTCTTCCTGGGGATCCTGGTGGCGGTGGCCGGCCTTCAGGTGGCGGGTCACCTCACGGACATGGCGCACCTGCTGGACCGGTCGCTGGGCAACATCTACGCCATCAACACGGTGATCGGCATGCTGAGCGCCATCGTGGACAACGTGCCGCTGGTGGCGGCGGCCATGGGCATGTACCCGATGACGCAGTTCCCCGCGGACCATGCCTTCTGGGAGCTGCTGGCCTATTGCGCGGGCACGGGCGGCAGCATGCTCATCATCGGCAGCGCGGCCGGCGTGGCCGTGATGGGCATCCTGGGCATCGACTTCATGTGGTACGTGCGCCGCATGACGGTGCCGGCCGCCCTGGGCTACGTCGGCGGGATCCTCACCTTCTGGCTGATGTGGCACTGAGCGCCTGTTCGAAGCGATCGCGAACAGGCGCCCAGGCCGGCCTTCACACGGTGGGGATGCCGTGCAGCTTGCACAGCCATCCCAGGTGGCCGATGTGGCTGCCTTCGTGGCGGATGGCGTGCATGATGACATCGCGCACCTGTCCCGCTCCACCGAAGGGGAGCCCGGTCGGGTTGGGCGCGCTGAGCGCCTCTTCGCCCAGGGTGGCCACGTGAGCGATGGCCTGGCGGTGCACCTCGTGGAACATGTGCAGGACCTCCTCCACGTGCGGCCGTTCGGCCTCCGGTGCGCCGTGGGCGCCCAGGGTATAGTGCTTCGCCCAGCTGAACTTGATGACCGGACCGCCCGTGCTGCGCAGCAACAGCCCGTTCTCGCTGGTGGCCAGGTGCGCCACCAGCCAGAAGGCCGAGTTGAGGGACTTGCCCTCGCACACGAACCGTTTGTGGAGGGTGCCGTTGGTGCCGTCGGGATCGGCCTTCAGCAGGCGGCCGAGGTAGTACATCGTATAGTCACGGGTGCGGTCCATCATGGCCGCCAGGAAGCGCGCTTCGTCGATCATGCGGGCAAGGTAGCGCGGCGATCAGCCCCGCGCGGCCAGCAGCTCCTCCAGGTGGCGCCGCAGGGTGAGGCCGGCGCTGTTCCAGTTCAACCGCTCATGGTGCTCGTTCAGCGCGCCATGGGCCAGTGCGCGGTACCGCTCCGGCCCGATCATCAGTTCAGCGATCGCCGCGGCATAGGCCTCGGCGTCGGCCTCCAAGGGCAGGGCCAGACCGTTCACCCCGTTCCTGACCGAACTGGGGGTTCCGCCCACGGCGGTGGTGATGCAGGGGACGCCGAAGGCGTTGCATTCGCTGAAGACGATGGGCGAGCAATCGGCGCGGGTGGGGAGCAGCAGGAAGTGGGACCGCTGGATGAGGTTGGCGATGCGGCGCTGCCCGGCCGCCGTGTTCTTGGCGATGAACGGGACCACCTCCACGTAGGACGGGAGCTTCGCCACGGGCGGTGTACAGCCCACGATGGTGAGCCGCACCGAGAGCCCCTGTGCATGCAGATGCTCCGCCGTCCGCAGCGCGATGTCACCGCCCTTGCGCTCCCAGCTCACCGCCAGGAAGAGCAGCTCGCATCGTTCCACGGGCCGGCTGTCGATCACCTGCTCGATGCGTGAGCGCGCCGGGATGCGGTCCAGGTTGCAGCCGAAGGGCACCACCCGGATCCGTGAGGGGTCGGCGTCATAGTGCTCCACGGCGGTGCGGGCGGCCCATTCGCTCGAGTAGATGGCCAGGTCGCAGCTGCGCAGCGCCTCCCGTTCCAGGTCATGCCCCTGCTGGAGGTAGCGCTTGGGGTAGTTGCGGTACTCCGGGTACAGGTCCAGGATGCCGGCGAAGGTGGCGTCGGTGTAGAACACCTTCGGCCGGTCGCAGCGCAGCAGGGCCACCGGGATGCTGCTGGGCGAGAAGACCAGATCGCAATCGCTCTCCGCGAGCGCCTCGCCGATCTGGCCGGCGAAGCGTTTCGCCATGGCGGTGGTGCGCTCCACCGGGAAGATGCTGTCCGGCGAGATCCAGTGCTGCACCTTGTTCACCGCCTTGCGCAGAAGCACGCGGGTGCGCTGCAGATCGCCGAGGTAGCGCATCTGCACCTGCTGGTCCTCGAGGCTCTTGGCGATGAACCGCACCGTCCCGCTCCAGGCCCTGACGTCGGTCGGGTCCATGCTGGTGGCGTACATCACTCGCAGGGGAGCGGTGCGTGTCCGCAGGTCACGGACCTTGAGGCGTTGCTCGCGCACGGATTCGTTCGGGTACAGGTCCGCTATACGGGCAAAGGTGGCACGGGGGTTCCAAAGGAACAATACCGTTGGCTGCCCCGGGGTACGGAGGTCGCGTTCCCTCGAACGGCCCGGCGGGTCGGGTACATTTGCCCCATGTCGGGCAACAGCACGGGGCGGATCTTCCGCCTCACCACCTTCGGCGCCAGCCACGATGCGGCCATCGGCGGGGTGGTGGAAGGCTGTCCGGCCGGTCTGCACCTCGACCTGGAGGCCGTGCAGCAGGAGCTGGACCGCCGACGCCCGGGCAGCACCGAGCTCGGCACGGCACGCCGCGAGGGCGACCGCGTGGAGCTGGTGAGCGGCGTGATGGACGGCGTGACGCTGGGCACGCCGATCGGTTTCCTGATCCGCAACACCGACGCCCGGCCGCAGGATTACGAGCACCTGAAGGACACGTACCGGCCCGGTCATGCCGACCTCACGTGGGAGCAGAAGTACGGGGTGCGCGATCACCGGGGAGGTGGCCGCAGCAGTGCGCGGGAGACCGCCTGCCGCGTCGTGGGCGGCTCCATCGCGCGCCAGCTCCTCGCCACGGCGGGAGTGCGCGTGCAGGCCTGGGTGTCGCAGGTGGGCGATCTGCGGCTCGGCGATCATCCGTTCGATCCCGCCGATGCCTGGTCCAGCCCCGTGCGTTGTCCGCATCCACCCACCGCCATGGCCATGGCGGCCTTGATCGAGGCGGTGCGGGCCGAAGGGGACAGCATCGGCGGATGCGTCAGCGCCCGCCTTTCGGGGATCCCTCCCGGCCTGGGTGAACCCGTGTTCGACAAGCTGCACGCCGACCTCGGCAAGGCCCTGTTGAGCATCAACGCGGTGAAGGGCTTCCAAGTGGGCTCGGGCTTCGCCGCGGCGGCCATGCGCGGCTCGACGCACAACGATGCCCTGGAGCCCGATGGCGCCGGTGGCATCCGCAGCACCACCAACCGCGGCGGTGGCGTGCAGGGCGGCATCAGCACCGGGGCCGACATCGTGTTCGACGTGGCCTTCAAGCCGCCCGCCACCGTGATGCGGCCGCAGGCCTCCGTGGACCGCGAGGGCCGGCCGGTGGTGCTGGAGGGGCGCGGCCGCCATGACCCCTGCGTGGTGCCGCGCGCCGTGCCCGTCGTGGAGGCCATGGCCTGCCTGGTTCTGGCCGACCATCTGCTCCGGCAGCGCTCGGCACGCATCTGACCCACCTTCCATCCACGATCGTTGTTCGCAACCCGAACGGATCGCGGCCGTGGTCGCCCGGCCACCGCATGATCTTTGCACCCTCATCCCGAACGCACCATGGGCAAATGGTTCAAACGCATCGTCATCGCCGGGGTCGTCCTGGTGGTGCTGCTGATCGCCGCCATCATCCTCATCCCCGTCCTGTTCAAGGACCGCATCGAGGCCCTGGTGAAGGAACAGGTGAACGCCACCCTCAACGCCACGGTGGAGTGGGGTGAGTGGGACATCACCCTGCTGCGCAGCTTCCCCGACCTCACCGTGGAGGTGGCCGGCGTGAAGCTCTGCAACAAGGCCCCCTTCGAGGGCGTGTGCCTGGCCGACATCGGCTCGCTCACCGCCACGGTGGACATCAAGAGCGTGTTCGGGGACAAGGTGGACATCAAGCGGATCGGCCTGGTGCGGCCGCGGATCCATGCCGTGGTGCGCGCCGATGGAAAGGCGAACTGGGACATCACCCTGCCGGACAGCAGCGCGGCGGAAGCTCCGGCCGACACGGGCGGCGGCTTCTCCATCGGCCTGCGCGAGTACTGGATCGAGGACGGGCGCGTGGTGTACGACGACAGCACCCTCGCCTTCCGCATGGACCTGCTGGGCCTGGACCACAAGGGCACGGGCGACTTCACCCAGGACCTCTTCACCCTGTCCACCACCACGCATGTGGACACCGTGGACGTGCTCTTCGACGGCGTGCGTTATCTGCAGCGCGCGGTGGCCGACATCACCGCCGACCTGGACATGGACATGGCCGGCATGAAGTTCACCTTCAAGGAGAACGAGGCCGTCATCAACCGGCTCACCCTGGGCTTCGACGGCTGGCTGGCCATGCCGGCGGACGACATCGACATGGACATCACCTGGGCGCTGAAGAAGAACGAGCTGGGCGCGCTGTTGTCGATGGTGCCCGCGGCCTTCGCCAAGGACCTGGAAGGGGTGGACATGAGCGGCAAGGCGGCCTTCGCCGGGTACGTGAAGGGCACCTACAACGACAGCACGATGCCCGGCTTCGGGCTCGACATCGCCGTGGAGAACGGCCGCTTCAAGTACCCCGACCTGCCCGAGAGCGTGGAGCGCATCCAGGTGAAGGCCTCCATCGTGAGCCCGCAGGGCAAGGACCTGGACGGCATGGTGATCGATGTGCCCGTCTTCGCCATGCAGGTGGCCACCAACCCGGTGAACGCCCGGCTGCACCTGGAGCGCCCGATGAGCGATCCGCGCGTGGACCTGGCGGCGCAGGCCAAGCTCGACCTCGCCAGCCTGAAGCGCGTGGTGCCCTTGGAGAAGGGTGACGAGCTGAACGGCAAGCTCGATGTGGACGTGAAGGTGAAGGGCGCCGTGAGCGACATCGAGGCGCAGCGCTTCGAGAAGTTCACCGCCGAGGGCCGGGTGCTGCTGAGCGGCATGACCTACCGCAGCGACTCGCTCCCCTGGCCGGTGGGCATCACCACGCTCGACCTGGCGCTCAGCCCACGCTACCTGGCGCTGAACGGCTTCGACGGCACCCTGGGCGGCAGCGACGTGCGGGCCAAGGGCCGCTTCGACAGCTACCTGCTGTGGTGGCTGAAGGACAGCACCCTCACGGGCACCTTCGACGTGGCCAGCCGCCGCTTCGACCTCAACGAACTGATGGGCCCCGAGGAGCCCGCCGCGGCCGAGAGCGCCCCGGCCGACACCGCCGCCATGACCGTCATCGAAGTGCCGGCGAACATCAACTTCCGCCTCAGCGCCGAGGCCGGCGAGGTGATCTACGACGACCTCACGCTCACCGGGCTCAAGGGCGGTGTGCACATCCACGACCGGCGGGTGGACCTGAACAAGCTGGTGTTCGGGCTCTTCGAAGGGCGCGTGGGGCTCGACGGGTCCTACGCCACCCCGGAGAAGGGCACACCGGTGGCCGAACTGCGCTACGACATCCGCGACATGGACATCGAGAAGACCGTGCAGTACGTGGAGACCGTGCAGAAGCTCGCGCCCATCGCCAAGACCTGCAAGGGCAAGTACAGCACCACGCTGAGCCTGCGCACCGAGCTGGACGCCGCGATGAGCCCGGTGATGGAGAGCCTCACCGGCCAGGGCACGCTCAGCACGCGCAACGTGCGGGTGGACGGGTTCCAGCCGCTGGTGGACCTGGCCAAGGCCTTCAAGGTGAAGGGCATCGACAACACCACCCTGCCCAGTGTGGACTTCAGCTACGAGTTCCGCGACGGCAAGATGATCACCAAGCCCTTCGATGTGAAGATCGACCGCATCAAGGCCAACGTGGGCGGCAGCACGGCCTTTGCGGACCAGGCCATCGACTACGACCTGAAGGCGAAGGTGCCCACCGACATGTTCGGTGCGCAGGCCAACCAGCTGGTGGCCGGCTGGCTGGGCCAGGCGAACCAGGTGCTCGGCAGCGGGTTCCAGATGCCCGCGGAGATCGAGGTCACCGCGAAGATCACCGGCACCATCGACAAGCCGGTGGTGAAGCCGGTGTTCGCCGGCGGCGGAAGCAACCTCAAGGAGACCATCGTGACCGAGGTGAAGCAGGAGCTGAACCAGCAGATCGACAAGGCCAAGGAAGAGGCCATCGCCCGGGCGCGGGAGGAGGCGGCCAAGCTGCTGGCCGAAGCGCAGAAGCAGGCGGACAACCTGAAGGCCACCGCCCGGCGTGAAGCGGCCAACATCAAGGGACAGGCCTACAAGGCCGCCGACGACGAGCTGGCGAAGGTGACCAATCCCCTGGCCAAGATGGCCGCCAAGGCCGTGGCCGATGCCGCCAAGAAGGAGGCCGACAAGCAGGAGCAGAAGGCCATCGCCGAAGCCGACAGGAAGGCCGACGGCATCGTGGCCGAGGCCCGCAAGCAGGGCGATGCCCTCATCGCCAAGGCCGAGCAGACCAACACCACGATCAAGTAGCGAAGGGGCATGGCCCTTGCGGAGGCCCTGTGAAGACGAACGGCATGAACGACATCATCAAGGCCGCCCTGATCACTGCGGCGCTGCTGCTCGGTGCATCCGCCATGGCTCAGGACGGGGAGAACGACCCGTGCGGTCCGCCCACGGACAAGAAGGTGCTGAAGCTCCTGGACGAGGCCGCCAAGGCCAAGGATGGCGCAGCGCGCCACCAAAAGCTCAAGGAGACCCAGGAGGTGGACCCGGACTGCGCCGAATGCCTCTTCCAGCTCGGCATCTCGGCGTACAAGCGGGCGCGTGAAGGCGGGGCCGACCTCAAGCCCGCCATCACCTACTTCGAGCGTCTGCAGGCCCGATGCCCCGACCGGCACAGCGATGTGCACTACTACCTCGGCGCCGCGCACTATGCGAAGGGCGAGTACGCCGAAGCGGCCAAGGCCTTCCAGGCCTTCCTGAAGTTCCCCACCGACGATCAGAGCAAGTTCAGCAAGGACGTGGACAAGAAGACCGCCGATGTGGAGGAGCTGATGCCCGAGCTGCGCTTCCACATGGACTTCTACCGCAACACCGCACCGCTGGACCCCAGGCCGCTGCCCAACGTGTGCACGGCGGCGGACGAGTACCTGCCCATGCTGAGCCCGGACAACGAACTGCTCTTCTTCACACGCAAGAGCAAGTACCAGGCGAAGGGCGACCTGGTGGCCAAGGACGTGGAGGAGCTCACCGAAAGCCGGCGTCCCGCCGGGTACAAGGACCACGACAAAGGCCGCGCGCTGCCCGATCCGTTCAACCTGGGCGACAGCTACGGCGGGGTCACCATCAGCGTGAACAACCGCGAGATGTTCGTCACCGTGTGCGGCGCGCCCGACGACAAGGGCTACCGCAACTGCGACATCTTCCGTTCGCACTACAACACGCACATGGACTTCGGCAGCGGGCAGCAGAAGTGGGAGTGGACCGGCCTGGAGGACCTGGGCCCGGCGGTGAACACGGTGGACGGCTGGGAGAGCCAGCCCACGCTGAGCGCCGATGGCCGCACGCTCTTCTTCGCCACGGTGCGTCCGGACAGCAAGGGCACCGACATCTACTTCAGCACGCGCGACGACCAGGGGGTGTGGAGCAAGGCGCAGCCGGTGCCGGGCCCCATCAACACGGCGGGCGATGAGAAGGCCCCCTTCCTGCACAGCGACAGCCGCACCCTGTATTTCGCCGCGCGGCCGGCGGTGGATGAGAACGGCGAGGCCCAGGAAGGGCGCGGCCACCGCGGCGTGGGCGGCTACGACATCTTCTTCAGCCGCATGAAGGACGATGGCAGCTGGGACACCCCCCGCAACATCGGCCACCCCATCAACACCGAGCAGGACGACCACGGGCTGATCGTGAGCGCCGACGGCAGCACCGCGCTCTTCGCCAGCAGCCGGTTCCGCGGGGTGGGCGGGCTGGACATCTATGGCTTCGCACTGCCCACCGATGCCCGTCCGGAGGACATCCTCATCGTGAAGGGCGAGGTGCGCGACGAGAACGGCGAGGTGGTGTCCGACGCCAAGGTGGAGATCACCTACATGGACACGCGCCGCACCGAGGTGCTGCAGGTGGATCCCACCGACGGGCGCTACGCCACGGTCGTCAACCTGCGCAAGGGCGCCGATGTCATCATGACCGTCACCAAAAAGGACCACGTGTTCGACTCGCGCGCCTTCAGCCTGGCGGACACCGCACGCGGGGTCACCGCCGAGGTGGACATGACCGTGCAGCGCATCGAGGTGGGCCGCAGCTACAAGGTGAACGACATCACCTACGCCACCAACTCGGCCGAGATCACCAAGGCCAGCGAGCACATCCTCGACCAGCTCATCGACTTCCTGAAGGACAACCCCACGGTGAGCATCCGCATCGAAGGCCACACCGACAACGTGGGCAACGACGCGGACAACCTGGCCCTCAGCAACGACCGCGCCTTCACCGTGATGGGCTACCTGCAATCCCATGGCATCGCCGCCAAGCGCCTTGCCTTCAAGGGCTATGGCGCCGGCAAGCCCGTGGCCTCCAACGACACCGAGGCCGGCCGCGCGCGCAACCGCCGCACCGAATTCGTCATCGTGGGGCGTTGATCCGGATTTGGAACTTGTTCATAACCGGATACTTTTGTTGATAACTTTTCTTGACATGCGCTACCTGCTCGGGGTGACCCTTGTCCTGCTTGCGTTCGGGGCCCATGCCCAGGTGGCCCACGGCGGCGCCCCCCTCTACTGGGGAGGTGCGGCGGGCCATCCCGCGACCATCCCGACCGTGCAACTGCCCGCCCTGGACAGGGCGGTGCTTGTGCAGCAGGAGGCGGACAGCCCGGCCGTCGGTTTCCGCTATGGGGTGCAGCGCCCGTTGACCGCCGATGTGGGCTCGCAAGGCCAATGGTCCGCCACCCCGGATGACCGGCGCGTGTGCCGGCTGATGATCGAGAGCCCCGGTGCGGTGATGCTCAGTGTGCAGTTCAGCCTCTTCGACCTGGTGCCCGAGGCGCGGGTCTACCTCTACGACCGCGACCGGCAGCGCTTCCTCGGTGGCTTCACCGAGCAGAACGAGATGCCCGATGGCGGCTTGGCCACCGCGGTGCTGCCGGGCGATGCGGTGGTGATCGAGCTGGTGGAGCCCGCGATGTCCAGGGCCACGTCCCGCATTGAGGTGGGGAGCATCACCCACGGCTACCGCGACATCTTCCACTTCGGGGAGCAGGGCCTGCTGCGCGATTACGACCCCGGGTTCCAGAGCGCCGCCTGCAACGTCAACGTGGCCTGTCCGGAGAGCGCGGGCTGGGAGCAGCAGATCCGGTCGGTGGCCATGTTCCTCCGGCCCGACGGCAACGGCTGCAGCGGATCGCTGATCAACAGCACGGCGCAGCAGGGCCAGCCCTACTTCTACTTCGCCAACCACTGCCTGGTGCCGGCCACCATCGGCCAGTGGGTGTTCTACTTCAACTACCAGGCCCCCGGCTGTGTGGGCACGGTGGGCAACACCAGCCAGACGGTGACCGGCGGCGTGCTGCGCTCGGCCTACTTCTACGACGACTTCGCCCTGCTGGAGCTGCTGAACGCGCCGCCCGCCAACTACGGGGTGTTCTATGCGGGCTGGGACCGCAGCGGGGCGGTGCCGCAGTCCAGCGTGCTGATCCACCACCCCAACTACGACGTCAAGAAGTTCAGCCGCGACGACGATCCGTCCGTGGGCTACCAGGACCCCAACGGGATCAACCTGTGGCGCAGCGAATGGGACCTGGGGGTGAGCCAGGCGGTGAGCAGCGGCGCCCCGCTCTTCGACCAGAACAAGCGGATCGTCGGGCACATGACCGAAGGGGCATACAACTGCGCGGACCCGCTGCAGAACTGGGCCGGCGCGGCCAAGTTCAGCGAGAGCTGGGACGGGGCCTCGGCCTCCACGCGCTTGCGCGACTGGCTCGATCCGGCCAACAGCACGGTGACCTTGAACGGCTTCGATCCGCAGAACACGCCGCAGCCCACGCTGCGGGTGAGGTTGAAGGCCTTTCTGCAGGGGCCGTACAACAGCGTGGCGTTGAACATGAACGGCACCCTTCGCGCCAACGGGCTGGTGCCCCTCACCGAGCCGTACACCGCCCTGGGCTACGCGCATGTGGCGGGCGGTGGCGGTGAGACCACCACCCAGGCGGTCCTGAACATCACCGGAACGGCCTCGGTGGTCGATTGGGTGGTGGTGGAGCTGCGCAACAAGAACAACGCCGCGCAGGTGCTGGCCAGCCGCAGCGCCCTGCTGTTGCGCAACGGCAGCATCGTGGCGGTGGACGGCACATCGGACCTGAGCTTCCAACTGCCGGTGGACGACTACCACATCGCCGTGCGCCACCGCAACCACCTGGGCATCATGACGCAGAACCCGCAGCCGGTGGGCACCACGGCGGTGCTGCGCGACCTCAGCAACGGATCGGTGCCGATGAACGGTGGCGCCGCGGCCACGGTGAACGTGGGCGGTGTGCTGCTGATGCCGGCCGGTGACGGCACGCGCAACGGGCAGGTCAAGTACACTGGCGGCGGCAACGACCGCGACCCCATCCTCACCCGCATCGGCGGCACGGTGCCCACGGCCACCACCACGGGCTATCATCCGGAGGACCTGAACCTGGACGGGGTGGTGAAGTACAGCGGGGGCGCGAACGACCGCGATGCGGTGCTGCAGGCCGTGGGGGGCACCACGCCCACCGCGGTGCGCAACGCTCAGTTGCCCTGATCGCGGAGCTTCTCCTCGTTGCGGCGCATCCGCAGGTTGAGGCCCTCCACCAGGATGCTGAAGGCCATGGCGAAGTAGATGTAGGCCTTGTTGATGTGGCTGCCGGTGCCTTCCATCAGCAGCGCCACCCCGATCATCACCAGGAAGGCCAGCGCCAGCACCTTCACTGTGCCGTGCTTGTTGACGAACGCGCTGATGGCGTCGGAGGCGATGAGCATGATGAACACCGCGGCGATGACGGCCAGCACCATGATGAGGATCTCGTTGCTCATGCCCACGGCGGTGATCACGCTGTCCAGCGAGAACACGATGTCGATGAGCACGATCTGGGCGATGATGCCGGCCATGCGGGCGGCCTTGCGGGCGGCGCTCTCCTTCTCCCGCTTGTGCTCCACCTTGGCGTGGATCTCCACGGTGGCCTTGTAGATCAGGAAGAGGCCCCCGAGGATCAGCACCAGGTCGCGGCCGCTCACGGTGTGGTCCATCACGGTGAAGAGCGGGTCCTTCAGGCTCATCACCCAGCTGAGGCTGAGCAGGAGCAGCACGCGGGTGATCATCGCCAGCGAGAGGCCGATGCGCCGGGCCTTGCGTTGCTGCTCCTTGGTGGGCAGCTCGCCGCTGAGGATGGAGATGATGATGATGTTGTCGATGCCCAGCACGATCTCCATCACCGTGAGCCAGATGAGGGCGATCCAACCGTGGGCGGTGAGGAAGACCGAGGGGTCGAGCTGGGCGAGGTCGATCATGACGGGGGAAGCGGGCGCGAAGTTATCCGGCGCATCACTGTGGCGTGGTCCGCATCACGGTGATGGTCTCGTTGCGGTTCACCGGGTTCAGCCAGTGCACCACGCGGTCCACCAGCCCGGGCTTGGCCACCGCCACGCCGCGCAGCGGCCCGAGGAGCGCGGTCATGCGGGCCTTGCGTGCGTCCAGGTCCTCCTGCCCGATGAAGAGCACGGCGTCCGGGCGTTGGTCGGCGGGCAGTCGGGCGATGAGGCCGGCGAGGTCCTCCGCAGGGTCGGCGTAGGGCAGCTGGCTGGCCTGCCAGCGGCCCAGGTAGTACATGGGCATCCAGGGAGGCTCGTGCTCCACGGTGTCGTCCACCACCAGGCCGTGCACGGGCGGCCCTTCGCGCAGGGCCAGCATGGCCTCCACGCGGCTGCGCTTGCTGTAGGTGAAGGTGATCGCGACCAGCAGCACGGCGTTGAGGCCCCAGGTGAAGCGCATCACCCCGCGCCAGAGGCCGGGCCGCGCCCGCCACCAGGCCGAACCGGCGCGGAAGGCCTCCCACGCGGCAAAGCCCAGCACGAAGGCCAGCGGCACGATGGGCAGCAGGAAGCGCTCCTGCTTGTTGGGGAACCAGGAGTGCACGGCCAGGAAGAGCATCACCGGCGACCAGAGGAGCCAGGGCCGCGGGCGGCGGAACAGGCCGAACAGCACCGCCAGGCTGAAGGGCGGGATGAAGATGCCCCCCAGCAGCAGCAGGTAGTTGTACCACGGCTGGTCGAAGTAGGTGGTGGTGTTGGCCAGGTTGTACCGCACGTACTCGGTCATCTCGGCGAAGGGTCGGCCCCAGATGAAGAGGTCGATGCCGCCCTGCAGGAGCACCAACGGCAGCAGCACGCCGGCGCCGTAGCGGAGCCCATCGGCCCAGCGGCGCATGGCCAGCAGCACCAGGCCGGGCCCGGCGGCGAAGAAGATGGTCTGGAACCGGATGTTGATGGCCATCCCGACCCACACCCCGGCCAGCAGCACCGCGCGGGGGGCCGGGCGCTCGTCCTTCACCAGCTGCCACGCGGCCAGCATCAGGAAGGGGATGCACACCACCTCCACCAGGTTGCGCACGGCCAGGAAGGGCATGAAGTAGAAGAGGGCGAGCAGCAGGCCGGCGTTCCAGGCCACCCGTTCACCGCCCAGGCGGTGGGCGATGCGGTAGCCGGCGCGCACCACCACCAGGCTCCAGAGGGCGTGCAGCAGGCGCACCAGCACCATGTTCGCCTCGGGGTCGTTCGCGCCCAGGGCCGACAGGCCGCGGAACAGGAGGTAATGCAGGCCCACGTAGACGAAGCTGTGGCCGCTGGGGGTGGCGTCGGGGCCCTGGTTCCAGGGCAGCCAGGTGTTGTAGTCGGCCGCGTCCACCCAGCTGCGGGCCGGCTCGATCACCAGGAAATGGTCGTCGTGGGCGAAGTAGCCGGCCGAGAAGACCGCGGCCAGCAGGCGGGGCACCAGGGCGATGAGCGTGAGGGCCGTGAGCGGGTCGCGCCGCAGGGTCGCCAGGTCCATCGGGCGCCAAGGTACGGCCGCCCGCACCGCACTTTTTTCACAGCGGCTTCACCCTGGGGCCATGGGCGGCCCGCTAGCTTTGGGCACCCGCCTCCGGTCATGAACATCGTCATCCTCTCGCGCGACAGCAAGCTCTATTCCACCCGCCGGCTGGTCGAGGCCTGCGAGACGCGCGGCCACACCGCGCGCGTGGTGAACCACGTGAAGTGCGACATCCTCATCGAGCGCCGCAATCCACAGGTGATCTACGGCGGGCAGCCCCTCACGGACGTCGACGCGATCATCCCGCGCATCGGTGCCAGCGTCACCTTCTACGGCACGGCCGTGGTGCGGCAGTTCGAGATGATGAAGGTGTTCACCACCACCGAGAGCCAGGCGCTGGTGCGCAGCCGCGACAAGCTGCGCAGCCTGCAGATCCTCACCCGCAGCGGGGTGGGCATCCCCAAGACGGTGTTCACCAACTACAGCAAGGACGTGGGCAGCATCGTGGACAGCGTGGGCGGTGCGCCGTGCATCATCAAGCTGCTGGAGGGCACCCAGGGCCTGGGCGTGGTGCTGGCCGACACCAAGAAGGCGGCCGTGGCCGTGTGCGAGGCCTTCAACAGCCTCAAGGCGCGCGTCATCGTGCAGGAGTTCATCAAGGAGAGCCGTGGCATCGACATCCGGGCCTTCGTGGTGGACGGCCGCGTGGTGGGCGCCATGAAGCGCACCGGCAAGGAGGGTGAGTTCCGCAGCAACCTGCACCGCGGCGGCACCGCCCAGCTCATCGAGCTCACCCACGAGGAGGAGGTGACGGCCATCAAGGCCGCCAAGGCGCTGGGCCTGCACGTGGCCGGGGTGGACATGCTGCAGAGCGACCGCGGGCCGCTGGTGATCGAGGTGAACAGCTCGCCCGGCCTGGAGGGCATCGAGGGCGCCACCGGCAAGGACATCGCCGGCGAGATCGTGAAGTTCATCGAGCGGCACGTGTAGGCCGCCCCGCTCAGTCCACCAGCCCGAAGGCCTGCGCCACCAGCCAGGTGCTGTGCAGGTCCACATCGCGGCTCACCCAACTGCGGCGTCCGCCCTGATCGGGCCGGTCGCCCGGATCGATGGGCAGCTGGTGCCCGAGCCCCTCGAAGCGGACGAGCGTCACCACGGTGCGGTCGCCGGCGCGGTACACGCGCCGCTCCACCCGGGGCAGGCCGCGGAAGGCGGCGTCCACCGCGTCCGGCAGTGAGTCGGTGCCGGCCACGGCGGTCCATTGCGCCACCAGCGCCAGGCCATGGCCGAAGTCCACCACCTGGTCCTGCGTGCCGTGCAGCACCAGCAGGGGCGGGTAGGGGGCGTGGCGGTCGGGGTGCAGGCGGGTCACCTGTTCGGCCCAGGTGGCGGGCGGCAGCACGCGCGGGTCGCGGATCACCAGCCGGGCATCCAGCGTGCTGTTCGCGGCGCGGTAAGGGGCGCCGGCGAAGATGGCCACATGGGCGAAGAGGTCCGGTGCGCAGGCCATCAGCGCTGCGGCCAGGGCGCCGCCGCTGCTCACGCCGTAGAGGTACACGCGTTGGGGGTCGGCGCCCAGGTGCTCCACGGCGTGGCGCACCATGCTGGTCACCGAGCCCACCTCGCCCTGCTCGGGCAGGATGTCGTCCGGCCTGAACCAGTTGAAGCAGCGCAGGCTGTTGTTGATCGTCCGCTGCTGCACGTACAGCACCAGGCATCCGGCGCGGTCGGCCAGGTCGTTCCAGCCGCTGAGGGCGGCGATGCGGCGTGCCCGCTGCGTGCAGCCGTGCAGCACCACCACCAGCGGGCGCCGCGCGGTGGCCGTGCCCGCCGCGCCGTGCACGAACATGCGCAGGTTGCCCGGGTCGGGGCCGAAGTCCTTCACCTCCTGCAGGCCGCTGCCGGCGTGGGCCGGTGTGGTGAGCAGCAGGAGCAGGAGCAGGGGCAGGCGCAGGCGCAGGAGCAGGGGCAGGGGTAGGGGCAGGCGCAGGGGCAGGCGCAGGATGAGCATGAACGGACCGCGCATGGCGCCAAGCTACGGAGCCGGGTGGGGGAGGTGGACGGTAGCTGAACGACGCCCTTCCGCACCGTCGTCGCGAGCAGCCTGAAGGGCCGCGTGGCGATCGCCCTGCGGCGGGCGGGAGCGACCTGGGCTGCGGGGCCGCCTTCACGAAGTCTTCAACGCGCTAGGGGAGATCGCATCAGGCGGAAGACCGCCTTCGCGAAGACGGTGGGGAAAGGATCGGACCGCGGTGCAACCGCATCCGTGGCGACATGGTGAGGCGCGTGATTGACCATGTGCCCATGTGCTCATGTGCCCCTGTGCTCATGTGCCCATGTGACCATCCCGCTATGGCGGGACACGTCGTGCCCATGTGACGATGTGCTCATGCACTGTGACCAGATGCGCTTGCGAACACGCCTTCGTCCTCCTCCGTTCCTTTGCACCCCATGCGCCGCACCATCCTGCTCCTGCTGGTCACGCTCGTGCTCGTGCCCGTCGTGTCCTACTTCGCCGACGCCCCGCTCACCGTGCTGCAGCGGGAGACGCTGGGGGTCCTGCTCCGCATCTACGTCGCCAGCGCGCTGCTCACCTTCGCGGTGGCCGAGCTCACGCGCAACTGCAGCCAGGTGGACAAGCTGTGGAGCCTGATGCCGCCGGTGTACGCCTGGGTGATGGCCGACGCCGCCGGTCATACGCCGCGCGCGCTGCTGATGGCGGCGCTGGTGACCGCCTGGGGCCTGCGCCTCACCTACAACTTCGGCCGGCGCGGCGGCTACAGCTGGCGCTTCTGGGCGGGCGAGGAGGACTACCGCTGGGAGGTGCTGCGCCGCAACCCCATCCTGGCCAAGCCCTGGGTGTGGCGCCTCTTCAACCTGGGCTTCATCTCCTTCTACCAGCTGGGGCTGGTGCTGCTCTTCACGCTGCCCATGCTGCTGGTGGTGGACGCCCCCGGCGCGCTCGGCGTGGCGGACGGCGCGCTGGCCGTGGCGATGCTCGCCTTCCTGGTGATCGAGACCGTGGCCGACCAGCAGCAATGGGACTTCCAGCGGGAGAAGCACCGCCGCCTGCGGGCCGGCGAGCCGCTCACCGGGCGCTATGCGGAAGGCTTCGTGCACGACGGGCTGTGGGCCATCGTGCGCCACCCCAACTACATGGCCGAGCAGGCGCAATGGCTGGTGTTCTACGGCTTCAGCGTGGCGGCCACCGGGCGGTGGGTGAACTGGAGCCTGTGCGGCGCGCTGCTGCTGGTGCTGCTGTTCCAGGGCAGCGCCGACTTCAGCGAGGGCATCAGCGCCGGCAAGTACCCCGGCTACCGCAACTACCTGGCCCGGGTGCCCCGCTACCTGCCCTGGCCCAGGCCCCGCGCGTGATCCCTCTGGGGATCGCATCTGTGTTCATCGGTGTCCATCCGTGGTTCAATTCTGTCCGGACCGCAGCGGGGATCGTTTCTGGGTTCATCGGTGTCCATCCGTGGTTCGATCCTGCCCGGACCCCATGGGCATCGTATCCGTGTTCATCTGCGGTCCACCCCTCCCGAACCACCGCCGATCGCCGTACACTCGCGGATGATGCGCCGTTCCCTCCTTGCCCTGCTCGTCGCGGCCACCACCCCCCTGGCCGCGCAGGACGTCACCGCCTTCCTCGACTACCGCGACCGGCTGGTGGTCTTCGACAAGGGCACCTTCTCGGTGGTGGAGGGGGTGCGCCCGGCCGCCTTCCAGGTGGGCGGCAACTACGTGTCCTACCTCAACGCCATCGGCGACCTGAAGCGGCACGCCAACGGCCGCACCACCACCCTCGACCGGAGCACCGGCGCGCAGATCACCGTCACCGACCACCTGCTCGGCGTGAAGCTGGCCACCGCGCTGAAGCTGCACGACGGCAAGGAGCTGCGAACGGTGTGTGTGAACACGGGCCTCTACGTGGTGGAGGACAGCCTGGCGGCGTGGGTGGACGAGGCGCAGCGCACCATACACATCTGGTACAACGGGCGCGACGAGGTGCTGGCGGACGGGCTGGCCATCGGCGCGGTGCAGGACTGGAAGAGCGGGGACAACCTGCTGGCCTGGGTGAGCACCATCGAGCGGCGCTTCCGCATCTTCCACCGGGGCGTGGTGTACGATGCGGCCGATGTGTACGACGCGGGCATCGACTTCCAGGCGGGCGCGGACCTGGTGCTCTACCTCGATCCGCAGGGCAATGGCCTGAAGGCCTTCCACAAGGGCAACTTCTACGACCTGGAGCCCATCGCCCCGCAGCGCTACGCGGTGGGCAAGGGCATCGGCGCCTGGCTGGACCGCACGGGTGCGCTGAAGGTGCTGGAGGACGGGCAGATCTACACGGCCACCGATTTCGCGCCCACCGAGTTCCACGTGCGCGACAGCCTGGTGGTGTTCCGCGACCAGGACATGCTGAAGGTGTTCCAGGCCGGGCGTGTGCACGAGGTGGAGCGCTACTGGCCCGAGCGCTGGGACGCCAGCTGGGGCATGCTGGCCTACACCGCGGTGGACGGCACGGTACGCGTGTGGCGCAAGGGCCGGGGCGAGGTGGCGCTGCGCGAGCGCACGGCCACGGGCTTCTCCCTGCAGCGCGGCCTCCTCACGGTGACCATGCCGCTGAACGCCGTGCGCATCTGGTGGAAGGGGCGGGTGTACACGCAGTGACGGCATGCGGCATCGGCCACCCACGGGCGAGTTCGACACGCTGGTGATCGGCGCGGGCATCAGCGGCCTCACGGCGGCGGCCATCCTGGCGCGGGCGGGGCTGAAGGTGTGCGTGCTGGAGATGGACGCCCGCCCCGGGGGCTACCTCGCCGGGTTCCGCCGCAAGGACTTCCGCTTCGACAGCGCCATCCACTGGCTGAACCAGTGCGGCCCTCGCGGCTACGTCACCCGGGTGTTCGACCTCATCGGTCGCGACCACCCCGTGGCCCGGCCGCAGCGGCGGATCCGCCGGTGGAAGAGCCCTTCGGTGGACCTTCTGCTCACCGACCGGCCGGACGACCTGAAGGCCGAGCTCATCCGCCGGTTCCCGCATGAGCGTGCCGGCATCGAGCGCTTCTTCCGCGACGCCTGGAAGCTGGGCCGGTCCTTCGACCGCAGCAGCGGCCTCATCCGCGCGCAGGAGACCATGGGCCCGGTGGAGCGCGTGGGCCACATGCTGCGCCGCCTGCGCTTCGCACTGCCCTTCATCAAGCACCTGGGCTACCAGGGCGATGCCGGCGTGAAGAAGGGCCTGGACCGCTACTTCACCGACCCCGGTCTGCACAAGCTGTTCAGCAGTGAACAGGAACTGCTGGCCTGCCTGGTGCCCATCGGTTGGGCCTACTTCGGCGACTACCAGAGCCCGCCCAAGGGCGGCAGCCAGGTCTTCCCCGAATGGCTGTCCCACGTGGTGACGCGCCTGGGCGGCGAGCTCCACTACCGCTGCCGCGTCACCCGCATCCTGCTGGAGCATGGCCGCTGCGTGGGCGTGGAAGGCGAACAGCGCGGCACCCCCTTCACCCTGCGCGCCCCGCAGGTGATCGCGGCCTGCGATGTGGAGACGCTATACGAGCGCATGCTGCCGCCCGACGCGGTGCCGGAGAAGCTGAAGGCCAGGCTGCGCGAGGCGGTGCTCTACAGCAGTTCGGTCACCGTGTCGCTCGGCCTGGACGTGCCCGCCGAGGCGCTGGGCTTCAACGAGGAGCTCATCTACCTGCACCGCGACGATGTGCCGCGCGATGCGCACGGTGGCACGGACCCCGCGCAGAGCGGCATCAGCATCCTGGCGCCCAGCCTGCGCGACAAGAGCATGGCGCCGCCGGGCATGGGCACCCTCACGCTCTACATCCCCGCCCTCTTCACCGACCACGGCACCTGGGCCACCGAGCGCGACGCCTCGGGCGACATCGTGCGGGGCGAGGCCTACGAACGGCTGAAGCAGCAAGTGGCCGACGCGCTGATCGACCGCGTGGAGCGGGCGCTGGCGCCGGGGCTGCGCAGCCACATCGTGTACTGCGACGTGGCCACGCCCATCACCCACTGGCGCTACACCGGCAACCGCAACGGCAGCATGATGGGCGCCAAGCCCGGCAAGGAGAACTTCAAGGCCGGCATCGCGCACTACCGCACCCCGGTGCCGGGCCTGCTGCTGGGCGGTCACTGGGCCGACCTTGGCGGCGGGGTGCCCATCGCCGTGAAGTCGGGCGTGAACACCGCCCTGATCGTGCTGAAGGACCGCCGCCATGCCGCCTTCGCCACCTGGCGCGACTACCTGGACAAGGGCCTTGACGTGGAGCGCGTGCGCACCGGGCCGGGGCTGGTGCCCTATGCCGAGGACTGGGTGCAGGCGCCCACCCCGGCGGAGAAGCGGGCCCTGCGCGGTGAGGCCGGTGCGGAGGAGGAGGGGTGATCAGCCCAGGACGTCCTTGCGCGACACGTCCACCACGAAGCGGCCGCGCAGGAACTTGCGGCCCAGCAGCACCTGGTGCTTCATGTCGCTGCGGTCGAACAGGGTGAACTGGGTGCGCACCGTGTGGCCGTTGAGGCGCACGCGGGTGCTGATGAGGTAGCGGCGGGTGGTCTGCCCGGTGCTGCTCTTCACCGTCACCCGCTTGAAGCGTTTGAAGAGCTTGGTGCGGCGGCGGCCGCCCATCTGAAAGGTGACGGCGAGCAGGGGCACGCCGTCCACCTCACGCTTGCGGACGCGCTGGTAATGCAGGGCGCTGCGGTAGGCGCCGGTGTCGATCTTGGCCTGCACGCGGGCGATGCCCAGGCCGGGCAGGGCGATGTGCTCCAGCCGGCCGATGAGCACCGGGGGGCGGTGGGCCATGGCGCGAAGGTGGCCCATCCGGCGGCGGGTGGCGGGCGCGGCCCGTGGGAAGTTCCCATGCGCCGCTGTTGATGGGCGTGGCACGACCCTTGCCGGACGCCGCCGCGCCGGCCGGTGCCGTCATCCACCTGACGGATGGCAGCTTGCCGCACCGGAAAGAACCCGATCTTTACACCAAACGCCCAAAACCGCCCGCGCCGGGCCATCGGCGCACGCCATGAAGAACCTGTACACCCTGAGCCTCGCCGCCGCCCTGATGCTGGGCGCGGCCACCGCCCACGCCCAGACCCCCGCCCGCAACGCCTCCGGCGCCCCCGTGCCCATGGAGAGCTACGGCAAGGCCATCACCCCCGACGGCGCCATCGGCGCGCACGACCTGCTCGACCGCATGAAGAGCAGCGAGAGCGTGACCGCCAAGGTGGCCGTGGAGGTGCTCACCAGCTGCGCCAAGAAGGGCTGCTGGATGGACGTGGCCCTGCCCAACGGCGAGGTGATGAAGGTGCGCTTCGTGGACTACGGCTTCTTCGTGCCCACCGAGGGCCTCACCGGCAAGCGCGCCATCCTGCAAGGCGTGGCGAGCAAGGAGGTGATCGACGTGGCCACCCAGCGCCACTATCTGGAGGATGCCGGCAAGAGCAAGGAGGAGATCGAGAAGATCACCGAACCCAAGATCGCCTACACCTTCCTGGCGGACGGTGTGCTCATCGGTGACTGAACCGCGCATGAACCTGAACGTGCGGCCCGGGGCGATGCTCCGGGCCGTGCTGTTGGCGGCCGTGCTGTGGGCGCCGCCGCAGGCCGCGCAGGCCCAGCGGGTGCACACGCTCGACCCCGGTCGCGAAGCGGCCTTCGTGGGCGCCGGCCTGGTGCTGAACGGCACGGCCCTGCTGCTGCCCACCGACACGGCCGGGCTGTGGGCCCGCCACGGGGGGCGCGACCGCGCCACGCTGCCCGGCTTCGACCGTGCGGCGGCCTTCCGCTGGTCGCCGCCGGCGCACCGGGCCAGCAATGCCCTCTTCCTGTCGGCCCTGGTGCTGAGCGCGGTGGGCCCGGCGCTGGCGTATGCCGACGACCGGCCCGGCGTGCCCATGGCCCTGGTGGGCGAGAGCTTCCTGCTGTCCGCCGGACTCACCGGCGTGGTGAAGGCCGTCACCCGCCGACCGCGGCCGCTGGTCTTCAACCCGGACGCCCCGATGCACGAGCGGCGCGAGCGCGATGCCTACCGCTCGTTCTGGAGCGGCCACGCGGCCAACACGGCGGCGCTGACGGTGAGCGCGGCCATGCTGGTGGACCGCGCCGACGTGGACCCCGCGGTGCGCACGGCCACCTGGGCGGGCGCCGTGGCGGTGCCGGTGGTCATGGGCTGGCTGCGGGTGCGGGCCGGGAAGCATTTCCCCACGGACGTGTTGGCAGGTTGCCTGGCCGGGGCCGTGGTGGGTTGGGCGGTCCCCTACTTTCACCGCCCCGAGAACCTGCCCTGACCATGTCCGACGCCCCCCGCTTCGCGCTCGCCATCCACGGCGGCGCCGGCACCATCGCCCGCTCCGAGATGAACCCCGCCCGCGAGAAGGCCTACCGCGACGGGCTGGAGCACGCCCTGCGCATGGGCGGTACGGTGCTCCGCGAGGGCGGTCAGGCCCTCGATGCGGTGGAGGCCGCCGTGCGCAGCCTGGAGGACTGCCCGCACTTCAACGCGGGACGCGGCGCCGTCTTCAACGCCGACGGCCAGCACGAGATGGATGCCTCGGTGATGCGCGGCGACACCCTGCAGGCCGGCGCCGTGGCCTCCGTGCAGAACGTGCGCAACCCCGTCACCCTGGCCCGCCGCGTGATGGAGAAGAGCCCCCACGTGCTCCTCAGCGGGCTGGGCGCCTTCGAGTTCGCCCACCGCGAGAAGATCCTGCTGGAGGACGACCAGTACTTCTTCGACCAGTTCCGCTACGACCAGTGGCAGCGCACCAAGGGCACCGACACCTACCAGCTGGACCACAGCGACGGCGAGCACAAGTACGGCACCGTGGGCGCCGTGGCCCTGGACGTGCACGGCCATCTGGCCGCGGCCACCAGCACCGGCGGCATGACCAACAAACGCTGGATGCGCATCGGCGACAGCCCGCTGATCGGCGCGGGCACCTACGCCAACGACGCCACCTGCGCGGTGAGCTGCACGGGCCATGGCGAGAGCTTCATCCGCGCCGTGGCGGCCCACGACGTGCATGCGCTGATGGCCTACAAGGGCCTGTCGCTGGCCGAGGCGGTGCGCGTGGTGGTGCACGAGAAGCTGCCCCCGCTGGACGGCGATGGCGGGCTGATCGCGGTGGACCGCACGGGGCGGGTGGTGCTCGACTTCAACTGCACGGGCATGTACCGCGGCCACCTGGCGGCGGACGGCACGCCGGTGACGGCGATCTTCAAGGACTAGGTCCGTTCATCCACAGGGAGGACCGGTCGCCCGAGCCGGGCGGCCCGGTCGTGGGCGCCGTGCCATCTTTGCCGCACATCCAGAACCGACCATGAAACGCCTTCCCCTCCTCATCGGCCTCGGCGCCATCGTGCTCATCGCCCTGTGGGCCATGGGCTTCTACAACGGCACGGTGGGCCTCAACGAGGACGTCACCAAGCAGTGGAGCAACGTGGAGAACGCCTACCAGCTGCGCGCGGACAAGACCAAGAACATCGTGGAGATCATCAAGGGATCGGCCGAGTTCGAGAACAAGACCCTGCGCGAGGTGGTGGAGGCCCGGGCCAAGGCCACGAGCATCACGCTCGACGGCGACAACCTGACGCCGGAGAACATCAAGGCCTTCGAGCAGGCCCAGGGCCAGTTCACCGGGGCGCTCTCGCGCCTGATGGCCACGGTGGAACAATACCCGAACCTGCAGACCACGGCCGCCTTCCGCGACTTCCAGGCCCAGTACGAGGGCATGGAGAACCGCATCGGTGTGGAGCGCCGCAAGTACAACGACGCGGCGCGCAACTTCAACACGCGCATCAAGCGCTTCCCGGGCAACCTGCTGGCCGGCCTGTTCGGCTTCAGCGCCAAGGGCTACTTCGAGGCCCAGGAAGGCACCGAGAACGCGCCTGACATCTCCTTCAAGTGAGCCGCACCGCACCGGTCGCTGATGACGAACTGCTCGCCGAGCGCTTCCTCACCCCCGAGGAGCGCGACCGGGTGCGGGCCGCCATCGCGGAGGCCGAGCGCGCCACCAGCGGCGAGCTGCGCGTGCACCTGGAGGACCGCTGCGAGGAGGATGTGCTGGACCATGCCGCCTTCATCTTCGATGAGCTGGGCATGCACCGCACGGCCGCGCGCAACGGTGTGCTCATCTACGTGAGCGTGGGCGACCACCGGCTGGCGGTGATCGGCGACGCCGGCATCCATGCGGTGGTGCCGACCAATTTCTGGAACGATGTGCTGGGCGTGCTGCGCCTGCACTTCGCCGCCGGCCGCCAGGCGGAGGGCCTGTGCGAGGCGGCCCGGATGGTGGGCGAAAAGCTGCGCGCCCATTTCCCCCGCCGCACCGACGACCGCAACGAACTGTCCGACGACATCAGCATCGGATGAGGCTTCGTGCGCTGCTCTTCGCCCCGGCCCTGTGCGCGGCGCTGCTCCCCCTCGGCGCGCAGGACGACCCCTGCCTGCCCAAGGCCCCGCCCCGCGCTGAGCAGGACCGGCTCGTGTTCCAGCTGGCGCCCTTGCTGAGCGAAGGGGAGGAGGAGCGGCTGGACCGCAAGCTCACGCGCTTCGCCCAGGAGACCAGCAACCGGATCCTCGTGCTGGTGGTGGACACGCTCTGCGGCTACCCGGAGAGCGACTATGCCTTCGCCATCGGCGAGTCGTGGGGTATCGGGGCCAAGGGCTTCGACAATGGCGTGGTGGTGCTGATCAAGCCCACCGGACCGCCCGGGCAGCGCAAGGTCTTCATCGCCACCGGCTACGGGCTCGAAGGCGCCATCCCCGACCTCACCTGCAAGCGCATCGTGGACAACGAGCTGATCCCCCGCTTCAAGCAGGGCGAGTACTACGCGGGGCTGGACAAGGCCACCGATGTGCTCATGGGCCTGGCCAAGGGCGAGTTCGACCACACGAGCTACGACACGCGCAAGGTGCCCTGGCCCGTGTTCGTGGTGCTGGCCCTGGTGATCCTGGTGATCGTCATGGGGCTGCGCAGCGGCGTGAAGCGCTATGCGCGCACCAACGACGTGGACTTCTGGACGGCGCTGTGGTTGATGAACCAGGCGAGCAGGCGGCACAGCGGACGCTGGGGCGGCTTCACCGGCGGCGGCGGCTGGCGGGGTGGTGGCGGTGGTTTCGGTGGGTTCGGTGGCGGCGGTTTCGGCGGTGGCGGTGCGGGCGGCAGCTGGTGAACCATGAGCTACTCCAAGTGGATCGCGGGCGGACTGGGCTGGGCCTTCGGAGGTCCCATCGGCGGGCTCGTGGGCTTCGCGGTGGGCGCGCTGGTGGACGGCATGCGGGGCGGCGATGCGCCCCCGGCGCCTGAACCCGGACGGCCCCGCGTGCACCAGCAGCGCGAGCGGGCCGGTGCCACCACGCAGGGCGACCTGGCGCTGAGCCTGGTGGTGCTCACCGCCGCCCTCATGAAGGTGGACGGCCGCGTCACACGGGCCGAGCTCGATCTGGCGCGGGCCTTCTTCCGCAAGCACTTCGGTGAGCCCCAGGCCCAGCAGCTCCTGCTGGTGCTGCGCGAGGTGCTCAAGCAGCACATCGACCTGCCCGGTGTCTGCGACCAGGTGCGCCGTCACATGCCGCATGCCGCGCGGCTCCAGCTGATCCACTACCTGGTGGGCCTGGCCCATGCCGACGGGGCGGTGAGCCGGGCCGAGGTGGACCTCATCCGCCGCATCGCCCACCTGCTGAACGTGAGCGACAAGGACCTGGAGAGCATCAGCGCCATGTTCGGCCGCAGCGACCTGGGCCATGCCTACCGCATCCTGGAGGTGGATCCCGCGGCCAGTGACGACGAGGTGAAGAAGGCCTACCGGCGCATGGCCATGAAGCATCACCCGGACAAGGTGGGCACCATGGGCGAAGAGGTGCAGCGCGCCGCCGCCGAGAAGTTCAAGAAGGTGCAGGAGGCCTGGGAGCGCATCCGCGGGGCACGGGGCATCGCCTGAGCCGGTGGACCGCTCCGGCCGATCCGGCTATCTTCGGCATCGATCTTGCCCCCGACACGCACCATACCCGCATGAAGCACCTGATCGCCGCCGCCCTCTTCGCCGCCGGAACCCTTGGCGCCAGCGCCCAGAAACACGTGTACGAGGACCTGCTCGTGCTCTACGTGGATGAGAGCTACGAGAAGTGCCTCGGCAAGGCCGAAGGCTATACGCTGAACGACAACACCAAGAAGGACCCCTTGCCCTACCTCTACATGAGCATGTGCCTGTACGAGATGAGCAAGATCGAGAAGTACCAGGCCGACTATCCGAAGGCCGCGCGCGACGCCGTGAAGTGGGCCGAGAAGTACCGCAAGAAGGACAAGAACAAGGAGTTCTTCGGCAACTACGAGGACTACTGGGCCGAGCTGAACAAGCTGAGCATGGAGCAGGGCGAGAACTTCTACGAGGAGGGCAGCTACAGCAAGGCCAAGTCGCTGTTCGATGGCATGGTGGGCTACTACCCGGAGAACCCCGGGGCCTGGATCATGCTCGCCCTGTGCCAGTACAAGAGCAACCTGGTGAAGGAGGGCGACCTCAGTATGAAGGAGTACGCCAAGGCAGCGTTGAACGCGGACACCGGTTCGCTGCCGGAGGACCAGAAGAAGCTGCTGAAGAACGCCCTGATCCGCTACTCGGAGTTCCTCAACACGAAGGGCATGCGCGACAGCGCCCGCACCACCATCGGCCTCGGGAAGGA
>JAEUSW010000206.1 GCA_016788285.1 Flavobacteriales bacterium | reverse complement strand
GTGTACGAAGATGTCCCAACCAGTGCTGCCGTTCGTCGGCGTTCCGGACATGTAGATGCCGCTGGAGGACCCGTTCACCCAACGGACCGCCAGATCGAAGTCAGAGCCAGGTTGCCGCGTGTGTCCCACTGCGTGTACCTCGCCGTTCTTCACGAAGAGGCCCTCCGCTTTTCCTGGGTATTCGCTGAGCAGCTCACGAACACCTTTCACCCACAACGCGGGCTGTTCTTCCGTGCTGCCGATTCCATCATCGATCTCTTCATACCCGGCCACATACACGCTCCCGTTCTCCACCCAGATGGCGTTCGCTTCGGAGTCATCCTCACCCTCACCTAGCGCCACCGGAACACCGTTCACCCAGTACTTGGCCACCTTGCGGTTGTTCGGAAGCTTCTCATAGCCGCACACGTACACATCGCCGTTCTCCACGAAGACCCCGTATGCCCGCGCGTCGTGCTCGCTGTCCGTTAACTCCACACCCACGCCGTTGTTCCAGTACATCGCCTTCTGCGTGGTGCTGAACTGTGGAGCGATGGTGATGTGGCCGGCCACGTGAACGTTGCTGCCGTTCTCCACGAACACATCCTCCGCCCGGCAATCGCCACAGGCGTAGGTGTTCAGCTCGACCAGGTCGTCGTTCACCCAATAGCACGGCATCATCAGGCTTCCATCGTAGACCATGCCGGCTATGACCACTTGCTGGTCGTTCGCCCAGATCGCGTGGGCTTCTCCGCGGCGGCCATCGCCCACCACATGTTCCACGCCGTCTTTCCACCAACGCGGGTACCAGTTCGTGAAACCGCCGCCCACGTTCACGGCACCGCATACGTACACGTTGCCGGGGCCATCGCCGCCGCCCGTGTTGGTGCCGCCGTTGCCGGTGGGTGCGGGATCGTCATCGTCCTTCTTGCAACCGATGATGGATGCGGCGAGGACCATGAGGAGAAGGGTGCGCTTGCACATGATCTGTTGGCGTGTTCAGTGAATATGGATGCCGTACATACCTCCGTAGCTGTTGTAGGTGTCGGTGCTATGGTCGATGTAGAGGCCGCCGGTGACGGAATGGATCTCACCGTCGCGAACGAAAAGGTCGAGGATGGTGCCATCGAGCGACCCGAGGGAGTAGGTGACGCCGTTCACCCAGCGGGTGGGTAGCTCCGTTCCCATACCGAGGACAGCCATGCCGCCCACGTGGATGGTGCTGCCGTCGGCATGGAGCGCAAGCGCTTCTCCTCCGTTGGCAGTAAGCACATCACGCACGCCATTCACCCAGATCACCGCTTGTTCCAAGCAGTCGTCGATGGCGGGTACGTACACGCATTCCATGCCCACCACGATCACATCACCGTTCACCACGCGGATGTCGTTCGCTTCGGAGTCGCCATATCCATCCCCGAGCGTCACCGGGCTTCCGTTCAGCCAATAGGTGGCGATCCGCTCACCGCCGATGGCCTGGTTGTCCACATAGCCGCAGACGTAGATCGAGCCGCCCTCCACGCACACGCCATGTGCCTGGGCGTCCGTGCTGCCATCGGTGAGCGCCGTGCTGCTGCCGGGACCCCAGTACATGGCCTTGTCGAAGCCGCTGGAGGCGCGGACATGCCCGACCATGTGCAGCTCATCGCCATTCGTCACGAACAGGTCCTCCACGCTGCAGAACGCGCTGCCATCATCGTTGTCGAGTTCCTGAAAGTCGCCATCGACCCAGTAGCAGGGCTGGCTGAGCGTGGTGCCTTGCTCGCGCACCGTGCCGGCCACGAACACATGGTCGTCATTCACCCAGATGGTGCGGGCTGAACTGGGCCGCCCGTTGCTGTTCAGTTCCACCTCCTGGCCGTTCTTCCAGTAGCGCGCGTAGTTCGCACTGCCGATGTCCTCGGAACCACAGATGTAAATGTCGCCCGGGCCTCCGGTGTTGTTGCCACCACCGTCGTTGTTGGCCGGGGGAGGGTCGTTGTCCTCCTTCCTGCAACCGACGAGCAGTGCGAACAGCGCACAGCAGAAGAACAGTTCCTGCTTCATATCGGTCACTGTTTGATGAAGCGGCTGGTGCGCACGCCTTCGCTGGTGAGGAGCCGCGCGGTGTACAGCCCCGGGTTCAGCGCACGGATGTCCAGCGTGCGCTGGGTGTGCGCGATGCCCATGCGACGCCCGCTGGCATCGAAGAGCTCCACGGCGAGGATGCGTGCGCTGGCAGGCAGGTCGAAGGTGATGGCATCCTGCGCGGGGTTGGGGTAGGCCATGACGAGTGCGGGCTCCGGGACCTCGTCCACTCCGGTCACATCCCCCAGACGCCCGTTGCGGTCCAGGCGCGCCGCATAGATGGTATTGCCGCCTGGGTGAAGCCAGACGGCCACGGCACCGCCATCGTCATCGCTGCTCACGCTCCAGCCGCTCGCGTGGTCCGGGTTCAACGCTGCATCGCAGAAGCGCACGGTGTCCGCCCAATGGGCATTGGCGTCAAGGTCCGTGCGCATGGCGCGGAGCCCATAGGTGGTGCCGCTTGTTGCACCGGTGGTCACCATCACATGGATCAGGCTGCCTGGGTCGGAGGGCAGCATGCGGGGAACTCCGTTCCAGCCGTGGTTCGTGAGCCAGGCGGGGATGCCGTTCACGGCGAGCTCCGGCTGCCCCGCTGCATCGAAACGCTGCATGAACACCTGTCGCTGGCCGCCGAAGGTGCTCCGGGTGTCGGCCCAGGTCACGAAGGTCTTGCCGTCCGCATGCAGCACGAAGGGGTTCTCCTGGACGTCGGCCTGCACGACCACATCGATCGCGTTGTTGGGGTTCAGCAGAACCCCGGTGGTGTCGTAGTGCGCCATGCGCAGGTCGTAGCCGTTGCCCCACACGGAGACCGTGCGGCCGGTGGGCTCCAGCGCGCTGTGCCATTCGTAGCCAAGCCCGCTGCTGTTGGCGCTCACGGTCAACGCGTTCGGCCAGAGGGCGGAGCCGGTGCTGTCCACACGCAGCGCCAGCAGGGGCGCGCCCATGCCGTTGCCCTGCCGCCGCTCGAGGAGCGCTCCGTGGGACAGGTCCGTTCGCATGCCCCACGGTCCGCTGGTGAACGGGTTGTTCAGCCCACCCACGAAGACGCCTTGTAGCGGCAATGTGGGGGTGCCATCGTTGCGCAACCGGGTCATCGTGATGTAATCCGCTGCGCCCATGGGATTGGTCTGCCAGGCCACCAGCGCGGCCCCAGGCGTAGTGATCACCCGTGGGTCGTACACCCCGGTGGAGATGCCACCGCCCGGCAGGTTGCCGGGATAGGCCAGCACCCTCGGCGCATCCCAGACCTCGGCGCCCTGGTCGTCATAAGCCATCGCGTACAGGGTGTCCGTGGTGTTGGGCGTGTTGCCGGTGATGGTGGCCAGCAGAAGGTCGCCATCGTCCAACACGGTCGCCGCCAGGTAGTTGATGCAACGTCCCGCAACGTGCTGGATCAGGCGGCCGTCCACGTCCCATTGCGCTACGCCCATGGCGTCGATGCGCTGCCCGTACACGGCGATGTCGTTCGCACCGAGCCGGTCGTCGGTCCACAGGATATACCGGCCACCGGAACCGTCGCGGAGCACGCGCAGGCTCTGTTGGTTGGATGGGGCATCGCAGATGACAAGAGGCGAGCCAGGGTCCACCGACCATTGGGCGGCGGTGCTCAAGGCGAGGAACACGGTGAGGGAAAGGGTGAGGTGGCGCATGGGTCTGGGTTCGTGCACCGAAACAAGCCACGCGACCACCCCTGGGGAAAGGGGTTCCGAGCGAGCGGTCGCCGTCCTGAGGGAGCGGTTCAGGAACCCAGCGCCTTCAGCACCTCTTCACGCTTGCGGCGGCTCACCTCCACGCGCGCCCGGGTCCGAAGCACCACGTGCCCATCATCGAGGTGGGTGATCTGCGCCTTGTTCACCAGGGTGCTGCGGTGCACACGCAGGAAGCCGAGCGGCTGCAGCATGTCCTCGTAGTCCTTCAGGGTGCGCGCGCTCACGAAGCGGCGGCCGTCCACCGTGTGCAGCGCGGTGTAATTGTCGTCCGCCGTGCAATGGCTCAGCTCCGCCGGTGCCACGAAGTAGGTGCGGTCGCCGGTGGTGAGGGTGAGCTTCAGGTGCTGCTCGTCGGCCTGGCGGATGTTCTGAAGGAACTGCTGCTGCACCACCCTGCGGTCGGCATCCATGTGGCGCTGGTGGTAGCGGTGCAGCGCTGCCGCCAGCTCGTCCGGCTGCACCGGCTTCAGCAGGTAGTCCAGGGCACTGAAGCGGATGGCCTGGATGGCATAGCGCTGGAAGCCGGTGCAGAAGATGACCTCGAAGGGCCAGGTGCCCAGCCGCTCCAACAGGTCGAAGCCACTGCCGCCGGGCATCTCCACATCCAGGAAGAGCAGGTCCGGCGCAGCTGTGCTGATCAGCGTGTGCGCCGGAGCGATGGCTTCGGCCTCCCCGATCACCGTCACCTCCGGATGCACGGCCAACAGGGTGCGCAGGTAGGCCCTGTTCGCCGCGTCGTCGTCCACCACCAAGGCCCTGATCATCTGCGTATGCTCGCCCTGCAAGTTAGAATGCGCGCCGCTCAGAGGAGCAAGGTCACGCGCGTGCCGGCCGCTGCACCGTGAGCATCGTGCAGGTCCTCGATGCGCACGGAACGTTCACCGCCCAGCCTGCGTGTCAGCAGCAGCAGGCGTTCGCGCGTGAGCTGCATGCCCAGCGAGCGGTGGTCCTTGCCACTGTGCACCGCTGCACCGGTGGCCTTCCTGCCCACACCGTTGTCGGTGATGGTGCAGCGCACCTGTTCGCCGGCGCGTTCGAAGCGCACGGCCAACCGGCGCTCACCGGCCTTCTCCGAAAGCCCATGCAGCACGGCGTTCTCCACGAAGGGCTGCACGATGAGCGCAGGCACCTCGGCGTCCTCGTTCAGCAAGGCGGGCTCCACGTCCACCGTGTAGCTGAGCCCTCCCAGGCGCACGGTCTCCAGCTTCAGGTATTGCCGCAGGAAGTCGGCCTCGGCCTCCACGCCCACCCGGTCGTCCACGCTGTGGTCCAGCACCTGGCGGAGCAGCCGCGCGAAGCCCTGCAGGTACGCGAGCGCCTCCAGCTGCTGGCCGGCCTGCGTCATGCGTGCCGCGCTGCTGAGGCTGTTGTAGATGAAATGCGGGTTCATCTGGCTGCGCAGCAACTTCAGTTCCAACAGCCCGTTGATCTCGGTGATCTCCCGGTTGCTGTCCGCCAGCTTGCGGTTCAGTTCTTCGAGCAGGGTGGCGTGGCGCCGCTTCTGCCTGTAGTTCACGAAGAAGAGCAGCGCGGCGACCACGGCGAGCGCGGCGATGAGGGCGATGCCGATGAGGCGCTGGCGGGTGCGGCGGATGCGCTCGGCCTGCTCGCTGTTCTGGGCGCGCAGCAAAGCGTTGTCCTTTTCCTTGCGTTCGGTGTCGAAGGTCGTGCGCAGGCGGGCGAGCTCGCGCTGGGTGTCGGCGCCCTGCAGGCTGTCCCTCAGGGCCAGGTAGCGCTCCATCCGGCTGAACACGCCGTCGGCATCCCCTTGTGCGCGGGACAGCTCGGCGAGGCTGAAGGCGTAGTTCATCCGCAGTTCGGCGTCGCCTGTGCCTTTCGCAAGGGTCTCGCCGGTGCGCAAGGCATCGGCGGCATCGCTCACCTGGCCCATCCGCAGGTAGAGCATGCCCAGGCTCCGCAGCACATAGGCCAGGTCGGTGGTGCTGCGCAGAGTGTCGTAGTGCGCCCGCGCCGTGCGGTAGGCGTTCAGTGCGGCGGTGGGGTCGCGCGGGCCCAGCAGGTCTCCCCTGTTCTCCGCCACGATCCCCAGTCCCTGATGGTCGCCGATCGAGGCGTACAGGGCGGCCGCTTGAGCGAGATGCTCCAAGGCGCGCGTGGTGTCGCCCAGTTCCCGGTGCGTGTTGCCGATGGCCACCGCGCAGTTCGCCTGCTTGTTGGTGCGGCCAAGCAAGCGCTCCATCGCCGCCGAGCGCTCCAGGAAGTCCAACGCCTGCGCAAGGTCACCTGTCTTTCGGTAGGCCACACCGATGGAGTAGAGCAGGATGGCAGTGCTGGCGGTATCGTGCACCTGCTCACTGTGATCCAAGGCCTCAAGGAAATGCGTGAGCGCACCCACCTGGTCGCCGCGCTTCTCGGCCACCCAGCCCTTGTTGCTCAGGGTCACGGCCACGTGCTCGGGCCGGCCCGCCTTGCGGAACAGGGCCAGGGCCCGGTCCAGATGATGGTCGGCGCTGTCCAGTCGTCCTTGCTCAGCCTCCAACCATCCGAGGTTGTTGTGCGCATCGCCCAGGGCGCGCGTGTTGCCGATGCGGGTGGCCAGCGCCAGGGCCTGATCACCGCACAGGCGCGCGCTGTCCGGGTCGCTGTGGATCAGGTTGAAGCAGAGCCGGGCCAACGCGTCGGCGCGGAGGGTGTCGTTGGTGCCGGTGGCCAGTTGGGCGCGTATGCCGGGAACGAGGGATGCGTCCTGCGCGATGGTGCAGAAGGCCATCGACCAGCCGATCAACCACAATGTCCGACGCATGGGCCGGCCGAAGATCCGCCATTTCCAGCATTCGGTGCCGCTCCGCCGGCACCGCATCGACGACCCTTGGGGTCCCTGGATCAGGCCATCCCGCAGCCCACCCTCACCATGCCGGAGGTGATGCCGGGCATCAACAACCGGATCCCGGTGAGCAGCTTGCCGGAGCGGAGGCCCGATGTGCTGGGATGGTCGCCGAGGAAGAGCAGGGGCGGCTTCACGAGCTCCGGTCCGGCCGGTGCCCATGCCTTGGGCGCGGGGTCAAGGCACGGGGCCATGCACGCCGGTCCGGGCAGGGCGTGGGGCACACCGCCGTCGGGGTGGCCGGAACGAATGGAGCCCCGGCCTTGCGAGCGGGGCTCCACCCTGGCTTGTCAAGCGATCAGAGCAAGGTCGTCGGGCACACGTACTCCGTCACCTTCACGCCGGTCCTTTTGATCCCGTTGAAGCCGCTGTCCACGTCCACGAAGTCGTTCCAACCGCGCGCCTTCAGGATGCTGGCCGCGATCATGCTGCGGTAGCCGCCGGCGCA
>JAEUSW010000339.1 GCA_016788285.1 Flavobacteriales bacterium | reverse complement strand
GAAGGACGGGCAGCTGGTGTGGAGCAAGGGCTACGGGAAGCTCGACCTCGCCAAGCCAGATCCGGTGACGCCCAACAGCATCTTCTACCTGGCCAGCATCAGCAAGGCGTTCACCGCCTGTGCCGTGGGCCTGCTGGTGGACGAGGGCAAGGTGGACTGGAACGACCCGGTGGTGAAGCACCTGCCCTGGTTCCGCACGCCGGACGCCTATGTCACCGAGCAGATGCTGGTGAAGGACCTGCTTTGCCACCGCAGTGGATGGATCACCTTCGATGGCGACCTGCTCTGGTACGGCACGGGTTACAGCCAGCGTGAGATTCTGGAGCGCCATGCGCACGAGCCCTTCACGCATCCCTTCCGCGATGCGTTCGGCTACAGCAACCTGATGTTCATCGCGGCCGCGCAGCTCATCGAGGCGGTGAGCGGCATGACCTGGGACGCCTTCCTGACCGCGCGGATCATCGAGCCGCTGGGGATGACCCGCACCGTGGTGGAGACGGCCGATCTCGCCCGCTTCACGGACGTGGCGCTGCCGCACGTGCGCAAGGGACAGGACCCGGCCGCCCCGCAGAAGAGCATGCCCTACCAGCCGCTTCGCGGGGCCGACGGCGCCTGTGGCGTGAACAGCTGTGTGGCGGACCTGGCGAAGTGGGACGCCATGTGGGCCGATGAGGGCAAGGTGAACGGGAAGCCGTTCCTGAGCGAGGCCAGCTTCCGCACCATCACCAGCAGCCACCTGCCCATGGGCACGGAAGGTGCCGGGCTGGGCTGGTTCCTGGAGGAGTTCAACGGCCAGGCGGTGATCACGCACAGCGGCGGCATGCCGGGCTTCATCCTGAACCACGCAGTGGTGCCCGACCAGGACCTGGCGGTGATCGCCCTGGGCAACGGGGAGAGCTACAGCGTGTTCGCCGCCACGCAGAAGCTGCTGGACGCCTGGCTCGGCGACAGCAAGGCGGACCCGGTGGGCGACATGCTGCCGAGGATCGCCAACCGGAAGGAGCGCGAAAGCAAGCGCGTCTCCGATCGAATGGCCGCGCGCGTGGCCAAGACCAAGCCCTCGCTCCCGCTCGGTGGCCTCGTGGGTACGTACACGGACAAGATCTACGGAGAGGCCCTCATCACCGAGGTGAACGGCGCACTACAGCTCACCTTCCGGCCGGCAAAGGACCTGTTGACCGGGCCGCTGGCGCACTGGCACTACGACACCTTCCAGTGGCAGCACGCGGACCCCTTCCTGGAGCCGGGCTACATCACCTTCAGCTTCGATGCGGACCACCGGGTGACCGGCTTCAAGGTGGACCTGCACAGCCCCGATTTCCACTTCTACAAGCTGGACTTCCGCCGGAAATGAGCGGAGGCGGCCGAAGCCGCCTCCACCGGGTCGTTCGGTCCGTTCAGCGCCCGGCATTCGCCGGAGCGGTGCCATGCTCGATGGCGTCGAGACGCGCCTCGGTGCGTTCCAGGGCGCTCATCAAACGCGTTTGCTGTCCGCGCAGGGTCTCCAGCTCGTCGCGCAGTGCGGTGTTCTCGGCCTGCAGCTCACGCAGGGCCTCCACCGCCAGGGCCTCGAAGCCGCGGATGGTGAGCCGCTTGTATCCGTCCACCTCCTCCACCCAATCGGGCATCACCTGCTCCACCTCCTGGGCGATGAAGCCGATGCGGGTGCCGGGCAGCTCGTGGATGGCGGCGGGGTCCTTGTACTCGAAGCTCACCCCGCGCAGGCCCAGCAGCGTGTTCAGCGATCCGGAGAGCGGGGCC
>JAEUSW010000336.1 GCA_016788285.1 Flavobacteriales bacterium | reverse complement strand
ATCGCTGTAGCACATCAGGCCTTGATACGGCGCATCGCTGACGAACCAGATGAAGGCGTTGAGATGGAGCTGCAGTCCCCCGATCCGTTCATACACGGTGTCGATCGGAAGACCGGGGAAGGGCTCCACCACCAGGCGGCGAAGCGGAACACCATCGATGACCTGGATGCCCGTATCGAGCACCGTGACCGCGATGTTCCCGCCATCGGGCCAGCCCGCGACGTTCCACCGGTCACCGGGTGCGGCGCCGAACCAGAACAGCGTGTCGTACACGCCGGTGTTGTCCCAGATGTACACCACGTCGTTGTCGTAGCGCGTGAATAGCGGGAAGGCAGGATACGCCTGGAAGTTGGTCGACCCGGATGGCGCCACCACATCGGTCTGCTCGAGGTGCTGCGCGGTATGGCCGCCCAGGAGCGTATCCCCCACGTACTCCACGCGCTGCACGCCGTAGTAGTCAGCGAGCACAAGGTCGTATTCGTAGGTCCACGTCGCACCCGGCGGGCACCAGCTCTGGGCGCAGGCGAGCAGGGGCGGTAACGCGAAGGGGAGGAGGGCGGCGCGCATGATGAACGAATATAGGTGGTGGACGGGATGATGCGGCCAGGATGCCTTGGCCTGCACCACTTCCATGGGCCTCAGCGCTGTTCAGCCTTCGGAAGGTCGAAGTACGCGTTCATGGAAGACCCAAGTGCTTCGCGGACCAGGGCATAGCTGGTCTCCGTGGGTTCCAGGTCGGTGAAACTGGCGATCACCCTGCTTCTTTTGTAGAGCACGAAGGTGTTGGCGACCTGCGGATCGATCCGGTTGAGGTGCACTTCGGTATCGACATCGGAGAAGGAGGGCACATGGGTGAGCGCGACCAGCTCGAGCCCCAGAGAATCCCCCAGGAGGGACAGTTCTTCATCGCGTGCGCGGCGGTCGTACCCGGCCTCTTTACCATAAACGAAATAGACCTTGAGGAGACCGTTGCTCGCGCGGCTCTCGGCCTCCAGGAACGTCAGCCAGATGGCGATCTTCGGCCAGTTGGGATGGTCGCCCACGAAGTAGAGCACTCCGTTGTACCAGCCATACTTGCACACGGGGCACACACGCTTGCCTTTGTCCGGCCCCCAGGCGTGATGGGGGATGAAGGAGAGCACATCCTCACCGACGCTCGGTCCGGATCGCACGCGGGCCGTTGAAGCGTCAGGATGATCGGGTATGTTCAAGCCCAGGATGATGTTCCGCTCGCCGATCTGCAGATCGCCTTGCTGCACCAGGCGCAGCACGCCGCTCCCGCAGCGGTTTTCCATCCGCTGCCTGGTCTTGGCGTCGAGGAGGGGATCATCGTCGAACACGAAGTCGTCGATGTAGTACTCGTTGATCGCGTTCGGTTCCTTGATGGTGGCGTGGATGTGCGCCGGCGCATCGCGCGTGGGATAGACCCCGGGGCGTACGGTGTAGATGAAGTACCGACCGGCGGTGTCCGTACGAACCCATCCGCGAATGTGACCGTGGGTGCGCCCAAGTTCATCCGGCGGCATGTTGCGCGGCTCGTTCACGTTCGTCACATACTTCCCTTCGGTGTTCGTGTGGTAGTAGTAGATCAATACGCCCGGGGCAGGCGTCCTGCCATCCGATCGCAACACGGTGCCTGTGACCAGGAGCTTCTGCCCGGCTTGTTCCCAGCCCGGACTGGTATCCGTCGGGCTGATGACCTTGGGGATGCCGTAATAGGTGAACTCGCGGTTCTCCAAGGGGCCGCCGACCATCGTCATCCGGTCGCCGCGGCCATGGTCGTTGGTGGAACGCGTCTCGTCCTGACCGCTGCAACCGTGGATGGCTTGAAGAACGAGCAGCGCACCGAGCGAGCGGGATACCAGGGCCGTGCGCAGGGAAAGGGGTGGCGCCATCGGTCCCGAAAATAGGCGGCATGGTGGCCGGGCTCATGGGGTCGGTCCGGACCGTTAGGGCGGATCGGCACCGCCAGGGATGGGAGCGGCAGCCCGGCGAAGCAGAGCGCGAGCAACGCACGGAGCGAGGAGGCGACCGAAGGAAGCCACCGCAGCCCGATGCGATGCCGCGCACCGCAAGCCGGCTACAGCGCACAGCCCGTCCGGCGGCCCCCATTCGCCAACGACCATTCGCCATTCACCTCGCCCCCGAGGGAATGAAGAATGAATAATGTAGAATGTAGAATGTGAAATTCCCTGACCCTCAGAAGGGACCGCACCGTAACCGCCCCTCCGGTAACTTCGCGCCACTCCCGGGCACCAGCCCGCCGCCATAGCCATGTCCACCTTCGTGCAAGCCGCCCCCTACGTCCCGAAGAACAAGATCCGCGTCGTCACCGCAGCGTCCCTCTTCGATGGGCATGACGCCGCCATCAACATCATGCGGCGCATCATCCAGAGCACCGGCGCCGAGGTGATCCACCTGGGGCACGACCGCAGCGTGGAGGACGTGGTGAACACCGCCATCCAGGAGGACGCCCACGCCATCGCCATGACCAGCTACCAGGGCGGGCACAACGAGTACTTCAAGTACATGTTCGACCTGCTGAAGGAGAAGGGCGCGGGTCACATCAAGATCTTCGGCGGCGGCGGTGGCACCATCCTGCCCAGCGAGATCGAGGAGCTGCACGCGTACGGCATCACGCGCATCTACCACCCGGACGACGGCCGCGCGATGGGGCTGCAGGGCATGATCAACGACCTGCTGGAGAAGGCCGACTTCGACCTGAGCGACAAGGTCAACGGCGAGGCGAAGAAGCTGAGCCCGCAGAACTGGCCGGCCATCGCCAAGCTGATCAGCACGGCGGAGAACCACCCGGAGGTGTTCGGTAGGATCGCCGACGAGATCCACAAGAAGGCCGAGGGGAACAAGGCGCCGATCCTGGGCATCACGGGCACGGGCGGCGCGGGCAAGAGCAGCATGGTGGACGAGCTCATCCGCCGCTTCATCCTTGACCAACCGACGAAGACCATCGGTGTGATCAGCGTGGACCCGAGCAAGCGCAAGACCGGCGGCGCGCTGCTGGGCGACCGCATCCGCATGAACAGCATCCGCGGGGAGCGTGTGTACATGCGCAGCCTCGCCACGCGCCAGAGCAACCTCGCGCTGAGCAAGCACGTGAAGGAGGCCGTGAGCATCCTGAAGGCCGCGGGCTTTGACCTGATCATCCTGGAGACCAGCGGCATCGGCCAGAGCGACACCGAGATCCTGGACCACAGCGACGTGAGCCTCTACATCATGACGCCGGAGTTCGGCGCGGCCACGCAGCTGGAGAAGATCGACATGCTCGACTTCGCCGACGTGGTGGCCATCAACAAGTTCGACAAGCGCGGCGCCCTTGATGCCCTGCGCGACGTGAAGAAGCAGTACAAGCGCAACCACCAGCTGTGGGACGCCAACGACGATGACCTGCCCGTGGTGGGCACCATCGCCAGCCAGTTCAACGACCCCGGCACCAACTCGCTGTACGCGCGCCTCAT
>JAEUSW010000306.1 GCA_016788285.1 Flavobacteriales bacterium | reverse complement strand
TACACCACCACGCCGGTGACGCTCACGTAGAACCACACCGGCCACACCCGCCTGGCGAGGCGGCGGTGCTCGGGATATTGCGCGGACAGGGCGCGGTAGGCGGTGAACAGGATGAAGGGCAGGCTGAGGCCGGCCAGCACGATGTGGGTGAACAGGATCACGTAGTACAGCACCTTCACCGCACCGGTGCCCCCGAAGGACGTGTCGCCGGCGAAGAGGTGGTGGATGATGTAGCTCACCAGGAAGAGGACGCTGAGGGCCATGGCGCCCATCATGGCCGCGCGGTGGGCGGTCCAGCGGCCGGCCTTGGCCGTGAACAGGCCCGCCAGCAGCAGCAGGCTCACCAGGCTGTTGAGCACGGCGTTGATGCGGGCGAACACGTGCACGTCGAGGCCCTCGGGCGCGGGCAGCTGCACGCGGTTGAGCACCACCACGGCCGTGAAGACGATGGCCGAGAAGGTCCAGATGAGGCGTTTGGCGGGGCGCGCCTCCAGGCGGAGGCTGCGGGCGGGATGGGCTTCGCGGGGGGGCATGCGGGGTGAACGCTCAGCGGGGGGCGGGGTTCACGAGCCGCGCTCGGCGGCCTCGCGCCGGCGCACCTTCTCCTCCTTCAGCAGCATCTTGATGTCGCCGGCCAGGCGCCCCACCTCGGCCGTGCTGGTGCCGTCGTAGTAGCCGCGGATGTGGCGGTCCTTGTCCACCAGCACGAACATCTCCGAGTGGAGGAAGCCGTCGGGCGCCATCACGTCCTCGCGGGCGGCCAGGAAGTAGCCCTCGCTGCCCAGCAGGTACAGGTCCTCCTTGGGGCCGGTGAGGAACTTCCAGCGGGCGGTGTCGGCCTGGTGGCGGCGGGCGTAGGCGTTGAGCACCTCGGCCGTGTCGTTCTCCGGGTCCACCGTATGGCTCAGGAAGACCACATCGTCGAAGGCGTCGTCGTCCAGCTTCAGCTGCAGCTGCTGCATCTGGCGCGTCATGCGCGGGCAGATGGTGGTGCAGCGGGTGAAGAAGAAGTCGACCACCAGGATGCGGCCCTCCACGTCGCGGTCGCCGAAGGGGCGGCCGAACTGGTCGGTGAAGGCGAAGGGCGGCACGGTGAAGTAGGTGGTGTCGCCGGGGGCGTTCACCTCCTTGGGACCGTAGTAGGGCAGGAAGGCGTAGCGGTGCTTCGCCAGGCCCAGGGCCGGAGCGAAGAAGAGGAACAGGAGCAGGATGAAGAGCGGGATGCCGCCCAGGACGGCGATCTTCTTCCAGCGTGGCGCGGGGCGCATCCCTGGGCTCAGAGGAACTCCGTCCACAGGTGGTGGACGTAGTTCGACTCCCATATCGCGATCCAGAGGAGATACAGGATGAACAACGCGTAGGGCAGCAGGATGATCGCGCGGATGTTGCGGCGCTCATCGCCCAGGTGCATGAAGACGGCCACGATGTAACCGGCCTTCACCAAGGTGAGCACCACGTACAGCAGCTTGATCATGTTCCAGGCCGAGGCGTCGAACCACTCCTTCCAGTAGGCGCCCACGGCCACCTCAATGGTGGTGACCACGGCCAGCAGGCCGGTCACCGCCCAGATCTTGCGTCGGATCCGACGGCCCTCCTCCTCACCATGATGGGCGTCCAGGCTGTACTCGATGATGTCGTCGCGTTCCATGACGGCAGGTCCGGTTGATCAGAGCAGGTAGAAGAAGGTGAAGACGAACACCCACACCAGGTCCACGAAGTGCCAGTAGAGACCGGCCTTCTCGACCATCTCGTAGTGGCCGCGGCGGTGGAACACGCCGCGCATCACCATCAGCAGCACGATGAGGTTGATGACCACGCCGCTGAAGACGTGGAAGCCGTGGAAGCCGGTGATGAAGAAGAAGAAGTTGGCGTACTGCGGGGGGCCGTACTCGTTGCGCACCATGTTGGCCCCGTCGATGTAGGCCACGCGCTCGTTCCATAGGGCCAGGGCCTCGGCCCCCTCCACATGGGCATGGTCGCCTTCGGCAGGCTTCAGGTAGTGGCCGGGCATGGCCTTCACCAGGTGGAAGCCGGCGGCGTTGGCCGGGTCGTGCGTGTCGTGGTCGTCGTTGTGCACCCAGTACTTGCTGCCGTCGGCCGTGGTGATGTAGCCGCCGCCGCCGTGGATGAAGTGGCTCCACTCCCACGCCTGGCTGCCCACGAAGAAAGCGCCGCCGATCACCGTCAGGAAGAGCCATTTGATCACGCCCTTCTTGTCCATACGGTGGCCGGCCTCCACGGCCAGCACCATGGTGACGGAGCTGAAGATGAGGATGGCCGTCATCAGGGCCACATAGATGAGCGGGAAGTCGCCGTGGATGAAGGGCAGGGCGCGGAACACCTCCTCGCCGATGGGCCAGCTGTCCGTGGTGGCGTGGCGGGCGAAGCCGTAGGCCACCAGCAGGCCGGAGAACGTGAGGGCGTCGGACACCAGGAAGAACCACATCATCATCTTCCCGTAGCTGATGCTGAACGGGGAGCGTCCGCCGCCCCAGAGGACGTCGTTGCTCAGTGCCTTGGTCGCTTCTCCTGCCATGGGTTCCGTTTGTCCGGCCGCAAACCTAGTGAACGAAGGTCAAGAACAAAAAGAGGTAGACCCACAGCAGCCCCAGGAAGTGCCAGTACATGGTACCGGCCCACAGGCCGGCGTGGTCGGCCTGGGTGTAGGCGCCGCGGGCGGCCAGCACCAGCATCACCACGAGGCTCACCAGTCCCAGGGCCAGGTGGGCCAGGTGGGCGGCGGTGAGGGCGTAGATGTAGGAGCTGGCCGTGTTCTTCTGCTCGTCCAGTTCGGCGTTCACGGGGCTGCGGCGCTGGGTGTCGTCCGGCCGGTAGAACTTGCCGTCCTCCAGCACGAGCGCCTGGCCCTGGTGGCGGATGGTCCAGTCCTGTCCATAGGTGCCCGTGTTCTGCAGCACCTTGCCCACCACGAAGTTGCCCCGGTCCACCAGCTGGCCCCAGCCCTGGAACTGGCTGATGGCGAAGCCGATGCCGAAGGCCAGGGTGAAGGCGATGAGCAGGGGCACCCCGGCCACCTCGCCGCGACGCACGCGGGTGAGGGCCATCTGGATGAAGAGGCTGCTGACGGCGATGCAGCCGGTGCTCACCAGGAAGGCGTCGGGCAGGCGGATGTCCACCCAGTAGCCGCCGCTCATGCTCACCACGTAGGCGCTGGTGAGCCCCGCGAAGAACATCACGATGGCGAAGAGCAGGAGCCAGGTGAGGAGCTTGCGGGCCTTGAGCTTGCGCGGAAGGTCCTCGATGGCCGGGGAGTAGGTGAAGGTGGTCATGAGCGGTCCAGCACGTAGGCGAGCTGCACCGCCGGGAGGTAGAGGAAGCTGGCGAACATCAGGCGCCGCGCATGGCGCGTGTCGCCGGTGCGGTAGAGCTTCCAGGCGGGGACGAGCATCACCCCGCCGGCCAGCACGGCCACGACGAGGGCCACCGTTCCCACCTGATCGAACACCCAGGGCAGCATGCCGACGGGGATAACGAACAAGGTGTACAAAAGGATCAGGAAGGCGCTGGACCGGTCGCGCTCGCCGCTGGGCAGCAGGCGGAAGCCGGCGCGAGCGTAGTCCTCGTGCAGCACCCAGGCGATGGCCCAGAAGTGGGGGAACTGCCACATGAACTGGCCGGCGAAGAGCAGGCCCGGGGTGAGGCCGAACTGGCCGGTGGCGGCCACGTGGCCCAGCATGGGCGGAAAGGCGCCGGGGAAGGCCCCGACGAACACGGCCCAGGGGCTGAGGCGCTTCATCGGAGTGTAGAGGGCCACGTACATGAAGAGGCTCAGCAGGCCGAGGATGGCGGTGAGCACCCCGAAGGCGGCCCACAGCATCCACAGGCCGGCGATGCCCGCGGCGGTGGCCAGCACCAGGGCGGTGGTGACGCTCATGCTGCCGCGCACCAGGGGCCGCTCGGCGGTGCGGTGCATCAGCGCGTCGGTGTTCAGTTCCCACACCTGGTTGAAGGCGTTGCTGGCGCCGGTGACCAGGGTGCCGGCGAGCAGCAGCACCAGCAGGCCGCCCACGTCGAGCGCACCGGCGGGGCTCCCCATCCAGTAGCCGAGGCCGGCGGAGAAGACCACCAGGCTGGCGAGACGCAGTTTGAAGAGGGCGGCCGCATCGCGCAACAGGCCCACGGGGGCGGTGACGGCGGTGGCGGAGGGGCGCTGCACGGGGAGGCGGGGGTGTTCCGGAGCGGCGCAAAGGTAGCCCTTCGCCGGGCTCGCCGGTTCAGGGCCGGCCGGTGCGCAGCTGCTGGTCGGTGTAGCGGTCGCGGAAGGTGGCGGCGATGCCGACGCGCACCCAGTGCTGCACCTGCGTGTCGCCCACCTCGGGCACGAAGGACCGGAACACGTAGGCCGCCTCCAGCTGCAGGCCGGCCCGCTCGCTGAGCACATAAGCGCCACGCAGCTCGTTGTGCAGCAGGTTGGCCTGCACGGGTGCCGCCAGGTAGAAGCAGTAGTTCTGCAGGCGGCCCTCCGCATCGCGTTCCGGGCGGTCCTTCTCCGGGCGGTACAGGTCGCTGCCCCAGGAGTAGAGGCCGGTGTCCAGGCCCATCACCGCGAAGCCGAGGTGCTCGCGCAGGCTCCAGCGCCCGCGGCGCCAGTCCACGATGGCGAGCGATTCATGGAAGTTGCTGCCGTAGGGATGCGCCAGCGGCTGGGCGAAGTGGGCGTGGTTCTGCCGCGTGTCGCTGTGGGTGTACATGAAGGGCCGCACGTAGTTGAACTCCAACCGCACATCGAGCCCCTTCACCTGGAAGGCGTCGTAGGACATCCAGCCGAGCTGGAAGCCCTGCTTGTTGGCGAACCAGCCGTCGCCGCCGCGCACTTCGCGCAGCAGGAACTCGTCCAGCACCAGCTGGCTGTAGAAGAGGCTCTGCCAGCCCACCTTGATGTTGAGGGCGAAGCCCAGGAGGGCGTTGTCCGGCGAGCCCAGGCCGAACTCCACCGGGCGGTAGAAGATCACCGGGTTCCAGTAGTTGAAGTCGAAGCCGCGCGGGTAGTCGGGGTCGTTGTCCTGCCAGATCACCGCCTCGAAGAGCCCGAAGTTGATCCGCGGGGTCACGTTGTAGCTGAGGTAGTGCATGCTGGTGGCCTTGCGCTGGAAGCGCCGGGGCACACCGTCGGCGCCGCGGATGTCGTCCATCAGCGCGTAGAGGTTCACGTAGCGCACCTTCCAGAAGGTGGTGGCGATGCGCAGGTAGGGGTAGCTGGTGGCGTTGTCCGACAGCATCAGCGACCGGTGGCCCTCGCCCCAGAAGTTGCGGCCGCGCCCCACGGTGATGTTGAAGTAGGTGGAGGTGGTCCAGTTGAGGTGGGCGTTCCAGTCGTAGTGCGCGTAGGCGGGCCTTGTGCCGTAGGCGTAGCCCTCGGAGGGCGCCGCACCGGAGGCCTGGACCAGGGTGTCCAGGTGGGCGGGGAAGCGTTCCAGCCAGCCCATGCCGTCGGCGTGCAGGGTCAGGGAGGGGTGCAGGTCCACCTCGGCCCAGCCGCCGGCGCCCAGGCGGTAGGCGGGGTCGGTGGTGCGGGCGCTGGAGAGGCCGCCGAGCAGGTCCACGAGCGGGGCGCCGCGGAAGCGGCCGCTGTCGCC
>JAEUSW010000290.1 GCA_016788285.1 Flavobacteriales bacterium | reverse complement strand
GGCCGAGCGGACCGGGACGAACATCAGCCCGCGCAGCGGGCGTGGCTTGAAGCCTCCCCCAACGGGATGCGCAGCCATCCCTCCCTCTCCGCCTGCGGTCTCCAGCGGTCCACCGGCACGGGCACGATGGCCCGCTATGGGACCTTAGGGACGGACACGACCGAAGTTGATGCTCACCGACACGAACGGCAGCCCCAGGAACACGTCCTCGCGCAGTTCCTCGTTGTTCACGAACGAAAGGTCCACGGCCACCCGACGGCTCACGAAACGCAGGCCGGCCGACCACCACGCGCGATACCGCCCGTCCGCATGCACCAGCCAGTTGTCCGTCACCACCCAGAGCTTGGGGATCACGCGGGCCGCAACGGCGAGCGCATAGGATGGGCGGGGTTCCCAGCCGTCCCATTCATGGTACCGTACCCCGGCGGAGAAAGTCCCGTGGAAGCGCTCGGTGCCCACGGTGAGCAGGCCGTGTCCCGCGAACAGGCCTTGACGGACCTTGTCATCCTCGAACCGGTTGAAGGGGGCAGGGATCTCGTACGGCGTGTTGCTGTAGAGGCCTGCGGCGCCCAGATGTACATGTGGCGTGACGGACCAGCCGGTGCGCGCGCCCACGACCACGCCCGGGGCATTGGGGGAGAACGACAGCAGCGAACTGACCTCCAGACCGCCAAAGACCTCCAGGTGATCGATGGGGGCCACATGCACGGATTGAACGGCCAGCCAGGTGTTGCGGTAGGAATGCTCACCGCGCCGCACGGGCAATGCGGACAGGGCCACGGTGTACCGGGTCCGGTGCCGGTCCCGGAACCAGCGCGAACTGTCCGGGACCGTGGCCCGTGCGGCCCGTCGCCCACGCGGGGCCTCAACGGTGGATCCCGGCCGGGATGGTGCTGGAAGGGTCCGGTCGATGCGTTCCATGCGCACAACGCGCTGCATCAGGACCTCCACCACGCCGAAGGCATCGGTACGCACGCGAATGGCCCCGGCCACCGGATCGAGCAGTTCGCCCTGGACCACCGTTCCATCGTTCAGTTCGATCCGGTACAGGCTTCGCGTGGTGTCCGTTTGGGCCGCGGACACCAGCGAGCCGGCCAGGACGAAGACGAGCAGGCCGGACCTGAACCCGGTGATGGTCGACCATCGGGAGCGGGGCTTCTCCGCATCCACGGCCCGAGCGGCCCGCGTCGGCCTGGATCCGGGAACGGTCAAGGGTCGCGTGAGGGAGCGCACATTCAAAAGTAGGTACCTTTCACCGCCTCGGACCGCCGTGTCCGTAGGGTCTTCCTCGTCCCGTTGATGAAGCGCATCTGCCGTGTGCACGCCGTTCAGGCGCTCCTCGTTCTGCTTCCCCTGGCCTGTGGTTCGGCGCAGCCGGCCATGGACGCCCTGAGCCCGGAGTACTATGTGCCACGCACGGTGCATTACCGGGACGAGGTCTTCGACCCCTTGATCCGAACGGTGCAGTGCTTCAAGGTGGGCTTCGAACTGGCCGCACCCGTGATCGAACTGGGCAGTACCGAGGCCGTGGAGCTTCGCTTCGACGACCTGCGCACCACCACCCTCGACCTGTCCTACACGATCGAGCATTGCAATGCCGATTGGACGCCGAGCGACCTGGCGAAAGGGCAGTACATCGATGGGGCCTTCACGGACCTGGTGCGGGTGCCGCGCATGAGCTTCAACACCCTGCAGCCGTTCTTCCACTACGACCTTCAGGTGCCCAACCCCATGATGCGGCCCACACGCTCGGGCAACTACATCCTGAAGGTGTTCCAGAGCGGCGATGAATCCGCCGTGATGGTGACGCGGCGCTTCCTCGTGGTGGAGAAGCTGATCGGCATCGACGCGCGGGTGATGGCGAGCCGCGACGTCCAGGTGCGCGACATCGCCCAGCAGGTGGACATCACGGTGCGGACGAACGACCTGACGGTGATCGACCCCTTCGGTGACATCAAGGTGGCCGTGCTGCAGAACCTGAACTGGAACGATGTGCGCACGGGATTGAGACCCCGCTTCATCAGGAACAATGAGCTGATCTACGATCACCCGCCGGAGGCCCAGTTCATGGGGGGCAACGAGTTCCGCAACTTCGAGCTGAAGAACCTGCGCTTCCCCTCCCTGCGCGTGGCCAGCATCCGCACCGGACAGGACCTGATGGAGGCCGTGCTGGCCGATGAACCCTCCCGGCACATCCGCGTGTACCTGGAGCAGCCGGACGTGAACGGCCGATACCTCGTGCGCAACGACGATGTGGACGGAGACCCCACGGGCGCCGATTATGTGAACGTGGTCTTCAGCCTGCCGATGGACGCACCCTTGCCCGGTGGTGATGTGTACGTGGTGGGCGGCTTCAACGACTTCACCTGCCGGAAGGAGCACCGGATGCAGTATGTGCCCGACCGGAAGCGGTACATGCTGGTGGCCCCGCTCAAGCAGGGGTTCTATGACTACCAGTTCGCCTGGCTGCCTCAGGGCGCTCACCTGCCCGACCTCACGCGATTGGAGGGCAGCCATTTCCAGACCGAGAACGACTACCTGGTGCTGGTGTACCTGCGCGACCACCAGCAGCGCTGCGACCGGCTGGTGGGCGCGCGCTTCGTGAACAGCCGGCGTGGCTGAGCCTCAGGGCACCACCAGGCGGCGCGCCCCAAGGCCGTCCACCTGCACGATGATGACGCCGGTGCCTGCGGGCAGGGCGACCGAGGCCTGCGGACGACCCACGCCAAGCAGGCGTCCGGTGGTATCGAGCACGCGGTAGGTGGTGACGTCCGTTGGAAGGCCCTGGAACCACAGTGAACGACCGTCCGCCGTGAGCGAGACCGAAAAACCCTCGGATACCGGGGTACCGTGCACCGCGGTGGCGCAATCGGCCAGGTCGAAGAGGATGACCTGGTCGTTCCCCCCGGAGGGGATGCAGATGCGGTCGTGCACGGTATCGAAATCGATGTCGGCCGGCTGGTTCAGGTTCGGCACCATCAGGTCCTCGAACAGCGGTGAGAGGATGCCCCACTCGAAGCGGGAGATGCGGTTCGGGCTCCAGGAAGAGATCACCACCAGGCCGTGGCATTCGATCGTGATGCCATCGATGCTGCCCACGTCGGTACTGACCGAACCGGTGATGGAAGCGGTGGAACGGTCATAGCCGCGCACGATGGCTCCCGGCCCCCAATAGGCCACGAGCAGCACGTCGTTCACCGGTTCGTACACGATGCCGTTCGGCGTGCCGCCCGTGCTGGCCACCCACGTGATGAAGCTGGCGGTGGACGGTTCCACGCGGAAGACCTTCTGCCCGCTGAAATCGGTGACGTACAGGTAGTGCCCGTCCGTCGTGATCCCGTTCAGGAAGCCGCCGCCCGTGTTCAGGTCGAAGACCTGCGTGCCATCGGTCAACCGATAGCCTTTCACCCGCCCGCCGCTGCAGGCGTACAAGGTGTCGCCCAGGATCTCGAGCCCATAGGGATCGGGGCTGACGCTGGCGAAGGGGGTCACCACGCCGGCCTGGTCCCGTTGCTTGATGGTGCCATCGCCCAGGTTGCTCACGAAGTAGCGGTCGCCGACGGGGTCATGTTCCACGCTCTCCGGGCTGTTGTACTGGGCGGGGGCGGAGACGGAGAGGCCGAGCCAAGGAGCGAGCAGGAGGTGGCGGAGGTTCATGGGGCCAAGCTATTCGATCCGGGGAAGCGCACCGGAAGCCCCTCCGGACGCGTTATCCTTGCGGTCAGATGCCCACGACGGTCACCAACGGGATCCGCGTCAGCGTGAAGGTTCGCTTCGCCGAAGAGGTGAGCGACCCGAAGCTGGGCCGATTCCTGTTCGCGTACCGCATCACCATCGCCAACGAGGGCCAGCACACCGTACAGCTGCTCCGGCGCCGTTGGACGATCTGGGACAGCCTGGGGCCGGTCCGGCAGGTGGAGGGTCCGGGGGTGGTCGGTGAAACACCGGTGCTGCCACCGGGCGAACAGTTCACCTACACCAGCCAGTGCGACCTGCGGAGCGGCCTGGGCCGTATGGTGGGCACCTACACGATGAGGGACCACGACAACGGCGAGCACTTCGCAGTGGAGGTGCCCGAGTTCCTCCTGCGCTACCCGTTCCTGGGGAACTGAGCGTCACCCGGACCGGCCACCTACCTTCGCCTCCCGCTCCGCACCACGGCATGATCCGGCAAGCCTTTCGAACCATCGTTCCGCTCCTGGTGGCGGTGGCCCTGGTGGTGCTCCCCGGATCCATTCAGGCGGCGGACCGGCTGCTGGCCGAACTGCACATGGACAGCGGCCAGCTCCCCGCGGCCGAGGAGGAGGTCGGTCACGCCGGTGCTGCGGCCATGCTCGTTGCGGGTCCGTCGGACATCCCGTCACGGCACATCATCGCCTGGCTGGGCCGGCCTGCGGTGGAGGAACTGCCCGAAGGCATCCGCCGCATCCATGTGCCGCCGCCCAAGGCGCGGTGAGCCGATGGCGCTTCACGCGCCCTGCCCGGTCCCTCAGGGGCCTCTTCGTCCGGTGCGTCACGTCCTTGAATCCACGATCCGTCCATGGGAGCATCCCTGTTCCGTCATCTCCGATCCGATCTGCCGGCCTCGCTGGTGGTCTTCCTCGTCGCCCTGCCCTTGTGCCTGGGCATCGCTGTCGCCTCCGGGGCACCGCCGGTCTCGGGCATCATCGCCGGGGTCATCGGCGGCATCGTCGTCGGTGCCGCGAGCGGATCCTCCCTGGGCGTGTCGGGCCCGGCCGCGGGCCTCACCGCCATCGTGGCCGCCGGCATCGGCGACCTGGGCAGCTTCGAAGCCCTGCTGGGCGCCGTGGCGGTGGCCGGCGTGATGCAGGTGGCCCTCGGTCTCGCCCGGGCGGGCATCATCGCCTACTACTTCCCCAGCTCGGTGATCAAAGGGATGCTCGCCGGCATCGGCATCATCATCATCCTCAAGCAGATCCCCCATGCCGTGGGCGACGACAAGGACTACATGGGGGATGAGAGCTTCGACCAGCCCGACAAGCTGAACACCTTCCAGGAGCTCTGGTACGCCGTGCAGAACCCCACGCTGGGGGCCGTGCTCATCACCGTGGCCTGCCTGCTGGTGATGCTGCTCTGGGAGCGGCCGTCCATCCAGCGGCACCAGTGGCTCCGGTACATCCCCGGACCGCTTCTGGCGGTGGTGCTGGGCGTGCTGATGGCCCTCGGGTTCTCGGGGGTGCCGGCCCTGGCCATCGGGCCGGAGCACTACGTGCCCCTTCCGGACCTGACCGACCTGGGTTCCTACGCGCTGCCTTCCTTCGCGCTCATCGGCACGGGGACGTTCTGGACCGTGGCGCTCACCATCGCCGTGGTGGCCAGCATCGAGACCCTGCTGTGCGTGGAGGCGACCGACAAGCTGGACCCCCATAAACGGATCACCCCGGCCAACCGGGAGCTGTTCGCCCAAGGGGCGGGCAATGTGGTGAGCGGCCTGCTGGGCGGACTGCCCCTCACCCAGGTGATCGTGCGGAGCTCGGCCAACATCCAGAGCGGGGGGCGCACGAAGCTCTCCGCCATCCTGCACGGCGCGTGGCTGCTGGTGGCCGTGTTCAGCATCGCAGGGCTGCTGCGCCTGGTACCGCTGGCGAGCCTCGCGGCCGTGCTTCTGCTCGTGGGGTACAAGCTGGCCAAACCGGCGCTCTTCCGGTCGATGTGGGCGCAGGGGCTGCCCCAGTTCGTTCCGTTCATGGTCACGGTCGGCTTCATGGCGATCACCAACGACCTGCTGCGCGGGGTGGCCCTCGGCCTGGCCATGGCCTTCATCCACATCCTCTGGAAGAACTTCAAAGTGCCCTTCCACTATGACCCGCACCGGTACAAGCCCGGCATGCCCATCTACATCGAGCTCAGCGAGGACGTCACCTTCCTGAACAAGGCGGGGATCAAGCGCACCCTGAGCGAGATCCCCGATGGCGCCCGGGTGGTGATCGACGGTGGCCGGTCCATGGACCTGGACCCCGACGTGCGGGAGATCATCGACGACTTCGCCGGCACCTGTTCGGAGCGCAACATCCGCCTTCAACTGATGAACATGCCCGCCCGGCCCGGTGAGGTGGCGCGACCCGCGCCCACCATGCTCGCGGACGTGAAACCTTGAACCCTTCCACCATGGACAGCTACCACAAGCTCCTCTTGAACAACAAGGCCTGGGCCGAGAACACGGTGAGCCAGGACCCTGAGTTCTTCCACCGCCTCGAAAAGATCCAACGGCCCGAGTTCCTCTGGATCGGCTGCAGCGACAGCCGCGTGCCCGCCAACGAGATCACCGGCACACAGCCCGGGGAGATCTTCGTACACCGCAACATCGCCAACATGGTGGTGCACACGGACCTCAACCTCTTGAGCGTGCTGCAGTACGCCGTGGAGTACCTCAAGGTGAAGCATGTGATCGTATGCGGCCACTACGGTTGCGGCGGGGTGCACGCCGCCATGACGCACCAGAGCCTGGGCCTCATCAACAAGTGGCTGCGCAACATCAAGGACGTGTACAGGCTGCACAAGGCCGAGGTGGACGCTCAGCCCACGGAGCAGGCCCGCCTGGACCGCATGGTGGAGCTGAACGTGCAGGAGCAGGTGCTTGACCTGGTGAAGACCAGCATCATCCAGAAGGCCTGGAAGGACCACGGTGGCCCGCACCTGCATGGCTGGGTGTACAGCTTGCACGACGGCATCGTGAAACCCATCTGCGATGTACCGGCCGGATCGCCGGTGGACGACATCTACCGCTTCGACAACCTGGAGTAAGGGCTCACTCCCCCTGCCCCAGGGAGAAGCCGCGCACGCCATCGAAGAGGTAGAGGTTCTCGGTCTTCACCACCTCGATGCCCTTTTCGCCCAGCAGATGCAGCAGCTGGGCCACCTGCTTGCGGCCGATGGGCATGTAGGTGGCCTTGGCGTCGTCAACCTGCACCTCCGGGCCCACGAAGCGGCAGCGCCAGTGGTCCGTGCAGAAGGTCTCGGGGAAGCCATCGGGCCACACCTTCACGCCCCGGTTGGTGATGAGCTTGAGCTTCAGCATGCCATGGGCGGCCTCCTGAAGGCGCGCGGCCAGTTCGTCCGGCGTGCTGGTGGCGTCGCACACGAACATGTCCACCCCGCAGAGCTCACGCTTCACCTGGGGGCGTTCGTACACGAACCCGGGCATGGCACCGCCCTTCATCTCCACGCTCTTCAGCCGGGCGGGGCGCTGGCCGAGGCGGGCGATCACCGCGTCGGCGAACTCCGCGGTGCCGGCGCGCTGTGCGGACACGTCATCCCGGAAGATGTCGCCCGGGTGGATGCCGTCCTCCAGGGTGCGCAGCCAGGCGTTCTGGATCAGCTCGGCCTTCCCGGGCAGGCCGATGTGCACGAGCATCATGCACGCCGCATTGAGCATGGCACTGGGGTTCGCGATGCCCTGCCCCGCGATGTCGGGCGCACTGCCGTGGATGGCCTCGAACATGCTGATGCGGTCGCCGATGTTGGCGCTGCCGGCCATGCCCACGCTGCCCGTGAGCTCGGCGGTGACGTCGCTGATGATGTCCCCATAGAGGTTGAGCGTCACGATCACATCATACCGGTCCGGTCGGGTGGCCACGCGCGCGGTACCGATGTCGATGATCTGCACCTCCTGCTGGATGCCGGGGTACTCCTTGCCCACCCGACGGAACAGGTCGGCGAACATGCCGTCGGTCACCTTCATGATGTTGTCTTTGACGAGGCAGGTCACCTTGTGGCGGCCGTTGGTGTGGGCGTACTCGAAGGCATAGCGGATGATCTTCTCGGTGCCGGGCAGGCTCAGGACCTTCAGGCACTGGTACACGTCCACGGTCTGGCGGTGCTCGATGCCCGCGTAGAGGTCCTCTTCGTTCTCGCGCACCACCACCACGTCCATGTCCGGGTGCTGGGTACGTACGAACGGGTGGTAGCTGCGGCAGGGTCGCACGTTGGCGAAGAGCCCGAGCGTCTTGCGGATGGTGACATTGAGGCTTTTGTAACCGGAGCCCTGGGGCGTGGTGATGGGGCCCTTGAGGAAGACCGGGTTGCGGCGCAGCGTGGCCCAGGCCTCGGCGGGGATGCCGCTGCTGTTGCCGGAGAGGTAGACCTTCTCCCCGACCTCGATGTGCTCGTAGCTGAGGCCGCATTCGGCGGCGTCCAGGATCCGCAGGACGGCCTCGGTGATCTCCGGGCCGATGCCATCGCCCTTGGCGACGGTGATGGTGTGGTTCATTTCCGCTTGAGGGGTTGCGCGTGGTCGATGTAGGTGAGGGTGCGGTGCAGCAGGTGCTGCGCCAGCAGCTTGAGGTCCTTGCGGCTGCTCAGTTCGGTGAGCGAGGGCAGGTGCTCCATGGCGAAGGGCAGTGAATGGGCCATCTCGATCACCGTGGTGGCGAAGGAGCGCGGCCAGGGCACATCGGCCCGGCAATCGGTGATCCGCTCGGCCACGAAGGCGCTCAG
>JAEUSW010000284.1 GCA_016788285.1 Flavobacteriales bacterium | reverse complement strand
GGCGGGGTCCGCATGGGTCCACGCGTAGCTGGTCTCCTGCGCAGGACCGCCGGAAGCCTGCACCTCGCTCACCGTGGTCCAGGCCTCGGGCCCGGTGCCGTGGTCGATCAGGAAGGAGCGCACCCCTTCCTCGCTGGAGGTGTGCCAGGCGAGGGCGATGCCCGCATCCACGGGGTCGGCCGTGAAGCCGGTGAGCGTGATGGGCAGCACGATGGGGTCGCAGCTCACCGTGGCGGTGCCGCCGAACTCCAGGGGCACCAGGGTGGTCACGCTGCTCCAGTTGCTGAAACAGATGATGTACTGCTGGCCGGCCAGCACGTTGAGCGGGGGCTCGAAGTTGCCAGGGTCGCCGCCGGCCGGCGTGGTGGCCGCCAACCCCGTGCCGCCGAAGGACACGTTGTTCCAGTTGCAGCGGATGGGGGCCAGCGTGTTGGCCGTGATGGCCGCACAGGCCCCCGGCGTGTAGGGGTACATGATCCAGTCGTAGAACCCGGCCTGGCTGCCGAGCCCGCCGAAGGTGAACTCCAGCGATCCACTGCCGCTGATGTTGACCACCATCCAGGTGCTGTTGAGCTCGTTGTTGCGCAGGCAGCCCCAGTTGTCGCTGCCCCAGGTGCTGAAGGCCAGATCGCCCAGCAAGAGGTCCGGATTGCCCAGGGAGCCAAGCGGCGGGATCTCATTGAGGCTGCCGATGCCGTTGGGGTCGATCTGGAAGGCGTAGTTCGTGCAGATGTTCACCGCTTGCGGGCAATCGCTGGCCGTCACCGGCCCGCTGTTGATCGAGCAATTCGTGGTGGGGCTCAGGTCGATCACCTGCTGGCCGATGCTGCCGGTGGCCAGGGTCCCGGTGCCCACCGTGGTGCCACCGCTGTTGGTCAGGGTCCAGGTGGCGCCGTTCCATCCGTCGCCGAAGGAGTCGAACATCTGCATCACGAAGCAGCCGGTGTCCAGGCAGAGCACCTGTGCACTGGGGGCGAAGCCGGTGCCCACGATCTGCACACCGCTCACCAGGTTCCAGCTCACCTCGGTGGGGAAGCTGCCGCCGCTGACCGTCAGTGTGTAGTTGCTGCAGTTGGCGCCACCGCAGCCGCCGCCGAGGTTCACCTGCGCGGTGCCGAAGGACCCGTTGGCCAGCGTTCCGGAGCTGACGATGGTGTTCGCCGGCTGCACCCGGACCACGAAGCTGGCGCCGTTCCAGCCATCGCCGAACAGGTCGTACATGTACATGGTGTAGCAGCCGGCCGGCAGGCACACGCTCACGGTCTGGGGAGCGAAGCCCGTGGCCACGGTGACGCCCAGGTCGTTCACCAGCTCCCAATCGATCTCGAAGTCCCAGGTGCCACCGCCCACGGTGATGGTGTAGTTCGTGCATTGCGCGGACACCCGGACCGCCCCGGCCCCCAACAGGAGCACGGCGACCAGCAGGGTCCGAAGGGCCTTCATCGCTCGGCGGGGGCTTGGCCGCAGGTGCGGGGATCGAGGTGACGGAAGGGCCCGGCGCCCTCCAGCGGCGAGCGCCGGTAACAACGCAGGCTCAGGCCCAGCGGGGCGATCGCTTGGTCGAGCTGGGCCTGGGTGACGGGGCTTCCAGGGCCCAGGTGCAGCAGCAGGTTGCGCGTATTGTGGTCCACGCGGCCCATCTCGACACCGGGCAGCTGGCGGATGAGGACGGCGGCCTGATGGGCATGCTGCGGGGTGCGCACACCGTCCACCACCGCCTGCACCTGATCGCGCCCCTCCTGCGCCGCCGCCGGCAGGGAGATGCAGAGCACAAGCGCGATCCACACACCTTTGTGCAAAACCCGGTCGATCATGGTGGTGGAAGATACGAGTTCGGGATCACAAGGCACGATGACGATCCGCAGCCTTCAGACCGAGGTGGACCAATGGATCGGCGCCGTGGGGGTGCGCTACTTCGACCCCCTCACCAACATGGCCATGCTCGCCGAGGAGGTGGGCGAGGTGGCGCGGATCATCGCCCGCCGGCACGGCGAGCAGAGCGAGAAGGAAGGCGACCGGCAGAAGGACCTGGGCGAGGAACTGGCCGATGTGCTGTTCGTGGTGCTGTGCCTGGCCAACCAGACCGGCACGGACCTGGGGAAGGCGTGGGAACGTCGCATGGCGGCGAAGACCGCACGCGATGCCGACCGGCACCGGAACAATCCGAAGCTGAAGGGCTGAACCCCTGCGCCCTCACCAGGGCGTTTCCAGGTCCTTGGCCACGTAGGTGTGGTCGCGCACCGTCCACACGCTGCCGGTGGGCTTGCGGAGGGCCAGGCCATCGGAGCGGCCCAGGCGGCGCAGCAGCGCGATCGGGGTCAGCAGCACGAAGAACACGGCGCTCAGCAGCACGCGGCCGTTGAACCAGCCCAGCGCCATGGCGAGCTTCATCCAGCCGAGGTGCACCAGGCGGGCCAGCGGTGGCAGCAGCAGGCCGATGAGGCCGGCGCACACGGCCACCACGAGCATCCACGGCTTGTGGAAGATGAAGTGCAGCACCAGGAAGCCCGTAGTGATGGCCAGCATGCTGGCGTCGGTGCGTTCCTCGGGGCGGGCCGGGGCGCTCATGGCTCAGAACAAGGTGTAGATGAAGGGGGCCACGGCCGATCCACCGCCGATGACCAGCAGCACGCCGAGCAGCAGCAGCACGATGATGACGGGGGCGAGCCACCACTTCTTACGGCTCCACAGGAAGCCCCAGAGGTCCTTCAGAAAGTCCATGCGATCGGTGCGTCAGGTGTTGCGGAAAGCGGGCGGAAAGGTAGGCGGTGAGCCGATCCGCGCACAGGCCCGCGACCGCGACGGATCCGGACCTGGTGAAGTGGAAGGCGTCGTAGAAGTGCGCCGGACCGCCGGGCAGCTCACGGGCCAGGTCGATCAACGGGACATCCTGTTCCCGGGCCACGGTGCGCGTCATGCCGTTGATGAGTTCGAGGCGTTCGAGCAGGGTGCGCCCATCGGTCCCGGTGAGCAGGGGCAGGTCCAGCAGCTTCAGGGCGAGCACCGGGTCCATGACGTTGGCCGCGATGCAGGGTTGCGTCAGCAGCACCGGCAGGGCGCCTTGCGCGCGGCACTGTGCGATCAACGCCTCCAGCCGGGTGCGGTACCGGGGAAGCAGGGCCTGCTCGCGCGCCAGCTGCATCCGCAGGCTGTCCGGCGGAAGCGGCGCCGGCATGGCGTCCAGCGCGAGGGCCCGGTGACCGATGCCGCTCTCGCGCACGGTGCGCGCCTGCCGCCAGGCCCGCCAGGTGCGGAGGATCGCGCTGTGCTCCGACCAGGACCGGGAGCGCCGACGCCACTGTGCGCGGTCGTACCGCCCCAGGTCGCTCCGCCCCAGCTCATTGGCGCCCACCAGCAGCAGCACCACATGCGGGCGCAGCGGGAGCACCACGTCCTCCAGCAGGATCGCGTGCCCGAAGGTGCTGTGGCCGTCGAGCCCGGCGTTGTTCACCCAGATGGGGCGGCCGCTCCGGGACAGCTGCGCACCGAGGAGCGTGGGCCAGTCCTGGCCGTCGCTCAGGTACATGCACTCGGTGGTGCTGCCGCCCACGGCCACGATGCGCAGAAGCCCGGTGGTGTCGCGCGGGAGGTCGGGTCCGCGCAGGCCCAGGTGGTTGCGGTGCACCTGGATGACCGGGTCGGTGCCGGGCAGGGCGGAGCCGCGGATCACATCGTCCACATCGGTGGGCAGCACGATGCGGTCGCCTTGTACGCGGATGCCCAGCGGGGGCCACAGGCGGAGCAGCACCTCGGCCGCGACCACGGTGAACAGCAGCAGCAGCAGGGCGGTGCCGATGCGCCGCGCCATGGTCAGTCGAGCACGAACTCCTCCTTCCAGTTGTCCGTGCGCTGCCAGGCGGGCTGCTCGGGCTTCAGGAAGAGGTGGTCGCCCACCACCAGGGCGTCCATCTCGGTGCGCATGAAGCAGCGGTAGGCGTCCTCCGGGGTGCACACGATGGGTTCGCCGCGCACGTTGAAGCTGGTGTTCACCAGCACGCCCACGCCGGTGCGGGCCTTGAAGGCGCTGATGAGGGCGTGGAAGCGCGGGTTGGTCTCGCGGTGCACGGTCTGCACGCGCGCGCTGAAGTCCACGTGGGTGATGGCGGGCAGGCTGGAGCGTTCGTGGTAGAGCTTCTCGCGGATGCCGAACTGCGGGTAGTCGGGCGGCAGCGACCTGCGGAGGTCGTGCTGCACGGGCCGCACCAGCAGCATGTAGGGCGAACGGGTGTGGATGTCGAAGTAGCGGGGCGCGTCCTCGGCGAGGACGGCCGGGGCGAAGGGGCGGAAGCTCTCGCGGTACTTGATCTTCAGGTTGAGCTTCTTCTGCATCTCGGTGTCGCGCGGGTCGCCCAGGATGCTGCGGGCGCCGAGGGCGCGGGGACCGAACTCCATGCGGCCGTTCACCCAGCCCACCACCTTGCCCTCGGCCAGCAGGGCGGCCGTGCGGTCCACCAGCTGTTGCGGGTCGTCGAAGCGGTGGAAGGGCGCGCCGTAGCGGCGCGCGGTGCGTTCGACGTCCTGGGTGGTGATGGCCGGGCCGAGGTAGCCGCCGCGCATGGCATCGGGCTGTTCGGCGGTGTCGCGCGCGGCACCGTGGTGGATGTGGTGCGCGGCGTACGCGGCACCGAGGGCGCCACCGGCATCGCCCGCGGCGGGTTGGATGAAGAGGTCCTTGAACAGGCCGCTCTCGAGCAGCTTGCCGTTGGCCACGCAGTTGAGGGCCACGCCGCCGGCCAGGCAGAGGTGGTCGCTGCCGGTGAGACGCTTCGCCTCACGGGCCATGCGCAGCACGGCCTCCTCGGTCACCTGCTGGATGGCCAGCGCCAGGTCGCAGTGGTGCTGGGCCAGCTCGTCCTTCTCCGGTTCGCGGCGGGGGAAGCCGAACAGCTTCGCCCAGGCCGCATCGTCGGCCATGCGCAGACCTGTGGCGTAGTCGAAGTAGCGCTGGTCGAGCCACACCGAGCCATCGTCGTTCAGGCGCACGAGCTCCTTGAGGATGAGGTCGCGGTAGCGTTCCACCTCCGGCGATCCGCTGCGGCCGTAGGGGGCCAGGCCCATCAGCTTGTATTCGCCGCTGTTCACGCGGAAGCCGCAGAAGTAGGTGAAGGCCGAATAGAGCAGCCCCAGGCTGTGCGGGAAGCGGAGCTCGCGCAGGATGGTCATGTCCTTGCCCTTGCCGTGGCAGATGCTCGCGGTGGCCCACTCGCCCACGCCGTCGATGGTGAGCACCGCGGCGTCGTTGTAGGGCGAGGCGTAGTAGGCGCTGGCCGCGTGGCTCAGGTGGTGCTCCGGGAAGAGCAGCTTGCGCATCACGGGCCCGGGGTCGCCGAAGGCCTTCAGCTCGTCGCGGATGAGCTTCTTCAGGAAGAGCTTCTCCTTCATCCACACGGGCATGCTCATCAGGAAGGAGCGGATGCCTTGGGGGGCGAAGCCGTAGTACGTCTCCAGCAGCCGCTCGAACTTCAGCAGGGGCTTGTCATAGAAGGCGATGGCGTCCAGGTCCTCGAGCCGCACGCCGGCCTCGTCCAGGCAGTAGCGCACGGCGTGGGTGGGGAAGCCGGGGTCGTGCTTCTTGCGGGTGAAGCGTTCCTCCTGGGCGGCGGCGATGATGCGGCCGTCCTGCAAGAGGGCGGCGGCGCTGTCGTGGTAGAAGGCGGAGATGCCGAGGATCCTCATGATGGGGGCGCCAAGGTAGCGGGGCCGGGGAAAGACGCAGGGTCGGCCGGAACGCTGCCTCCCGACCGGCGGTCAGGACGTTTCCCCAAGCACGGTCTGCACACGCTCCACCACCCGCGCCGTGGCACCGGCCTGCGCATGCACATACTGCGCTGCGGCGGCTCCGGCGCTGCGACGGGCCTCGGGATCGGTCAGCAGGCGCCGGACAACGGTGCGCAGCTGGTCGCTATTGTGCACCTCGAAGCCTCCGCCGGCGGCGATGAGCCCGCGGGCCTCGGCGAACTTGGTGTGGCGTGGACCGAAGATCACCGGCAGGCCCCAGGCGGCGGGCTCCAGCAGGCTGTGGATGCCCTCTCCGAACCCGCCGCCGACATAGGCCACATCGCCGTGCCGGTACAGGCGCGCCAGCAGGCCCATGCGGTCCACCAGCAGCGTGCCGGCCGGGTTGCTTCCCAGCATCGCGGCGGCGTTGCCGGGTGGGGTCCGTTCCAGCTCGCTCCACCGCACCAGGGGCTTGGGGAACCGCGCTTCGGTGGCCGCCAGCCCGGACGGCGAGAGCTCGTGGGGCACGACCAGGGCCTTCACCGCCCGGTCCATGCCGGCGAAGGCGTCGCGCAGCAGCGCTTCATCCGCGGGCCAGGTGCTGCCGCACACCAGCACCGGTCCCGCCCCGCGGAAGGCCGCGGCCGTGGGCAGCTCCTCGTTCGCCTCCACGATGGCGCGCACACGGTCGAAGCGCGTGTCGCCGCTCACCGTCACATGGCGGATGCCGATGCGCTCCAGGAGGGCGCGCGAGCCCTCGTCCTGCACGAAGAGGTGGGTGAGGCCGCGCAGCATCCGTCGCCACGCCCCGCCATACCACCGGAAGAAGGGTTGGCCGGAGCGGAAGATGGCGCTCACCAGGAAGGTGGGGACGCGTGCCGCGGCGAGGGCGCCCAGGGTGCCGGGCCAGAACTCGTACTTCACCCAGAGCACGGCTGACGGGCGGAGCAGCGCGATGAGACGGGCGCCGTTCGCCGCGTTGTCGGCGGGCAGGTAGTCCACGTGCGTGGCCAGGGGCAGGTCCTTGCGGGCCTCGTAGCCGCTGGGGCTGAAGAAGGTGACCAGCACGGGGCGTTCGGGGTGTGCGGCGTGCAGGGCCTCCAGCACGGGCCGGCCCTGTTCGAACTCGCCCACGCTGGCGCAGTGCATCCACAGGCAGCCTCGCAGGCCCGGGGCCTTCGCCTCCAACCGCTCCCACAGGCCGCGGCGGCCCGTCACCCACGCGCGCGCCTTCGGGTGGAAGGGGGCGGCCGCACGCACCAGGATCGTGTAGGACGCCGGGACCAGGTGCGCCAGGCCGGCCATCAGTAGATGTAGAAGCTGTCCGCCTTCCGTCGGTAGATGGGCACGGTCCAGCCGGCGCGCAGGCCGGTGAGCACGTCGGTGCGGCGGTCGGTGTCGCTGCGGCCGGTGTCGAAGTTCATGGCGCGCAGCGGGGTGGTGAGGCCCACGATCATCTCGAAGCCCACATGGAAGTTGATGAAGCGGCGGTTGCCGATGTGCTGATAACCCAGCCCGAACCCGAAGGCCGGTCCGGCGGCCAGCCGGTCGTAGCCCTCCAGGTAGTCCCCTTCCAGCTGAGGCACGGTGTTGTTCTGCGTCTCGATGCGGATCTTGTGGCGCATGTAGCCGCCCATGACCTTGAGCATGAGGCCGCTGTTGGGGTTGGGCCCTACGATGGGCAGGATCTTCCCGACCACGGCCATGGCCGTGTAGCCACGCTGGTAGGTGAACACGGTGGCGGGCTGTCCGTTCTGGTCCAGCACCTGTCCGGCGGAGTTGCGCACACCGCTCAACAGGCCGGGCTCCACCACCTTGCTGCCGAAGAGGAAGCCGCCCTCGGCGCCCAGGAAGTAATTGCTGCGCAGCTTCACCACCGCACTGAGGCCCAGGTTGCTGTTGTGCCCGAACCGGGTGGCCAGCGTGCCGCCCGGCACCTGATAGCTGTAGCTCACGGTCACCGGCACCAGCACGATGGACGAGTCGCGCACGCTGCGTTGCGCGGCCGCGGGCGCCGTGCCGAGCGCGATGAGGAACAGTAGGAGGGCGGTGCGGATCGCGGTCATCGACGCGCGAAGGTAGGGCCTTGCCCGGCCCGGCAACGCGCGGCCAGGGCCCGCCGATCGCGGCCCGGCCGCGTGGACCGATGGCTATCTTCGCCGCCGCGCGCCGCAGGCGCATTCCCGCATCCATGAAGCCCATCCAGATGGTCGACCTCGTCGGCCAGTACGCCCGCATCAAGCCCGAGGTGGACGCCGCGATCCAGCGCGTGATCGAAAGCGCCGCCTTCATCAACGGACCGGAGGTGAAGGCCTTCGAGCAGGAGCTGGCGACCTACCTCGGTACCAAGCACGTCATCGGCTGCGCCAACGGCACGGACGCGCTGCAGATCGCCATGATGGCCCTGGACCTGAAGCCGGGCGACGAGGTGATCACCCCCTCCTTCACCTTCGTGGCCACGGTGGAAGTGGTGGCGCTGCTGGGCATCGTGCCGGTGTTCGCCGATGTGCTGCCCGGCAGCTTCAACCTGGACCCGGAGGACGTGCGGCGCAAGATCACGCCCCGCACCAAGGCCATCGTGCCGGTGCACCTCTTCGGGCAGACGGCGGACATGGACGCCATCATGGCCATCGCGCGGGAGCACGGCCTCTACGTGATCGAGGACAATTGCCAGGCCATCGGCAGCGACCACCGGTCGTCCGCGGGCGACGTGCGCAAGAGCGGCACCATCGGCCACATCGGTACCACGAGCTTCTTCCCCAGCAAGAACCTGGGCTGCTACGGCGATGGCGGCGCCCTGTTCACCGATGATGAGGCGCTGGCGAAGCGGCTGCGCCGGGTGTGCAACCACGGGAGCGAGGTGCGCTACTACCACGAGGTGGTGGGGGTGAACAGCCGGCTGGACAGCCTGCAGGCGGCGGTGCTGCGCATCAAGCTGCGGCACCTGGACGCCTACGCCGAGGCCCGGCGGCGGGCCGCCGCCGCGTACGACGCGGCCTTCGCCGACGTGCCCGCGCTCACCGTCCCCGCCCGCAGCGCGTTCAGCACCCACGTGTTCCATCAGTACACGCTCCGCGTGGCCGGCGGGCATCGCGATGCCCTGCGCAAACACCTGGAGGACCGGGGGATACCGGCGATGATCTACTACCCTGTACCCTGTCACCAGCAGAACGCGTATAAGAGCCCCCGCTTCGCGGAAGGGTCGCTGCCGGTGACGGAGCGGCTCGTCCATGAAGTGCTGAGCCTGCCCATGAGCACCGAACTGGACACCGAGCAACTGGAGCACATCACCGGGGCCGTGAAGGCCTTCTTCAACTGAGACCGACCGGGCGTCGACCGCCCCAATCAACCGCCGAATGAACATCGCAGTCGTAGGAACAGGATATGTGGGGCTGGTGACCGGCACCTGCTTCGCCGAGACCGGAAACCACGTGGTGTGCGTGGACATCAACGAGGAGAAGGTGCGCCAGCTGAAGGCCGGCCATGTGCCCATCTATGAGCCGCACCTCGACGTGCTCTTCGAGCGCAACATCCGTCAGGGCCGCCTGCGGTTCACCACGGACCTGAAGGAGGCGGTGGCCCAGGCGCAGGTGATCTTCCTGGCCCTGCCCACCCCGCCGGGCGAGGACGGCAGCGCCGACCTGAAATACGTGCTGGGCGTGGCCGATGACCTGGGCCGCATCATCACCGACTACAAGGTGATCGTGGACAAGAGCACCGTGCCCGTGGGCACCGCCGAGAAGGTGCACGCCGCCTTGGCGAGGAACGCCAAGGAGGACCTGTTCGACGTGGTGAGCAATCCCGAGTTCCTGCGCGAGGGCTTCGCGGTGGATGATTTCCTGAAGCCGGACCGCGTGGTGGTGGGCACCAGCAGCGACCGGGCCCGCAAGGTGATGGAGGACCTGTACAAGCCCTTCGTGCGGCAGGGCAACCCCATCATCTTCATGGACGAGCGCAGCGCCGAGCTCACGAAATACGCCGCCAACGCCTTCCTGGCCACCAAGATCACGTTCATGAACGAGATCGCGAACTTCTGCGAGAAGGTGGGCGCGGACGTGGACAAGGTGCGGATCGGCATCGGCACGGACACGCGCATCGGCAAGCGCTTCCTCTTCCCCGGCATCGGCTACGGCGGCAGCTGCTTTCCCAAGGACGTGCAGGCGCTGGCCCACAGCGGCGATGAAGCGGGTTACGCGTTTGAGATCATCCGCAGCGTGATGGCCGTGAACGAGCGCCAGAAAACGAGCCTGGTGGATAAGGTGAAGGCGCACTACGGCGGCTCGCTCAAGGGGCGCCGCTTCGCCCTGTGGGGCCTGGCCTTCAAGCCGGACACGGACGACATCCGCGAGGCGCCCGCCCTCTACATCATCGACGGCCTGCTGAAGGAGGGCGCCCAGGTGGCCGCCTTCGATCCGGAGGCCATGCCGAACGTGCAGCGCCTGCTGGGCGACCGCGTCACCTTCGCCGCCGACGAGTACGAGGCGCTCCAGGGGGCCGACGCCCTGCTGATCGCCACCGAATGGGCCGAGTTCCGCACGCCCGACCTCAAGCGCGTGGGCGAACTCCTCAAGGAGAAGCTCATCTTCGACGGCCGCAACCTCTACGACCTCGACCTCATGCAGGACAACGGCTTCACCTACGTGAGCGTGGGCCGACGGACCGTGGGGGCCCGGAAGCCGGTGAACGCCTGAGATGCGGTGAAGGTGCGTTGAAGCGAAAGAGCGGTTGGAACGTGACCCCTCGCACCACCTGTACAGTGACCCGCTTTCTCCCCATGCGCACCACCACCACCATTCTCCCTTCGGTATGAAACGCGAACGTGTCCTCATCACCGGAGCCGCCGGCTTCCTGGGCTCGCACCTGTGCGACCGCTTCATCAAGGAGGGCTACCATGTCATCGGCATGGACAACCTCATCACCGGGCGGCTGAAGAACATCGAGCACCTCTTCAAGCTGGAGCAGTTCGAGTTCTACCACCACGACGTCTCCAAGTTCGTGCATGTGCCCGGTGAGCTGAAGTACATCCTGCACTTCGCCAGCCCCGCCAGCCCGATCGACTACCTGAAGATCCCGATCCAGACCCTGAAGGTGGGTTCGCTGGGCACGCACAACCTGCTGGGCCTGGCCAAGGCCAAGAAGGCGCGCATCCTGGTGGCCAGCACCAGCGAGGTGTACGGCGACCCGCAGGTGCATCCGCAGACCGAGGACTACTGGGGCCACGTGAACCCCATCGGCCCGCGCGGCGTGTACGACGAGGCCAAGCGCTTCCAGGAGGCCATCACCATGGCCTACCACACCTACCACGGCCTGGAGACGCGCATCGTGCGCATCTTCAACACCTACGGCCCGCGCATGCGCCTCAACGACGGCCGGGTGCTGCCCGCCTTCATCGGCCAGGCGCTGCGCGGCGAGGACCTCACCGTGTTCGGCGACGGCTCCCAGACCCGCAGCTTCTGCTACGTGGACGACCTCATCGAGGGCATCCACCGCCTGCTGCTGAGCGACTACGCGGGGCCCGTGAACGTCGGCAACCCCGGAGAGATCACCATCAAGCAGTTCGCCGACGAGATCATCAAGCTCACCGGCACCACGCAGAAGGTGGTGTACAAGCCGCTGCCCAAGGACGACCCCATGCAGCGTCAGCCGGACATCACCCTGGCGCGCAAGCTGCTCGGCTGGGAGCCGAAGGTGAGCCGGGCCGATGGGTTGAAGATCACGTACGACTACTTCAAGGGGCTCACCCCCGAGGAGCTCAACGAGAAGGAGCACTTCAGCTTCGAGGGTTACGCGCGGAAGTGAGGTCCAGCTTCAAGCCTCAAGCTCCGAGCTCAAAGGCGGAAGAGACGCACCTTTGCGCTTGAACCTTGAGACTTGTGCCTTGAAGCTTGAACCGCTTCGCGTCGCCGGCGTTCCCGAACCGTACAACCTGCCCTGGCACCTGGCCATGGAGCGGGGCCGCTTCGCGGACAGCGGCATCGACGTGCGGTGGCACACGGTGCCCGAGGGCACCGGTCGCATGTGCCAGATGTTGCGCGAGGATGAACTGGACATGGCCGTGCTGGTGACCGAGGGCGCCGTGCGCGACATCCTGAACGGCGGTCCCCATCGCATCGTGAGCACCTTCGTGGAGAGCCCGCTGCCGTGGGGCGTCCACGTGCCGGCGCGGTCGGACCTGCGGCAACCGGCCCAGTTGAAGGGCGTTCCCTTCGCCATCAGCCGGCATGGCAGCGGCAGCCACATCATGGCCATGCTGTATGC
>JAEUSW010000175.1 GCA_016788285.1 Flavobacteriales bacterium | reverse complement strand
ACTGCTTGGGCGTGGGGTTCAGCGCATGGTGCACGGCGTTCAGCAGGATGGTGTTGAACTCGTGCCCGTTGCGGGCGGCATACACATCGGCGAACACCGTCCGCGCCCCGCGCACCCGGGCCAGCCCGTTGAACACGTGGTGGATGAGCCCCGTCTTGCCATAGCGCCGGGGGCTGTAGAGCATCACGTGCCGGCCGTTCCGCAGCGCGGAGGTGATGGCGGCCGTCTCCCGCTCGCGGTCGCAGAAGAGCTGCGGCGAGAGGTAGGCATTGACCGCGAAGGGGTTGTCGATGACCACACCGCGAAGTTAGATCATCCAACTAAGAAAATACAACTAAATAAAGTTTAGTAATATGATTGTAGGTCGTGTGTCAAGGTGTCTTCAGGATCGACGCGCGAAGCTGAACATCCTGGGACCGGACCAGCAGCTCGTACCGCCCCCCCGCAAGTCCGATAAGATCCAAAGCTGAGCCTCGCTCGGTCCAGCCTTCCATGACGCAGCGGCCCAGCGCGTCGAACAGAGCATATCTCGTGCGGGTCCATTGCTGAGGGAGTTCCAGCCACACACGGTCCGTGCTCGGATTCGGATGGATGGCCAACCGGCCTGCTCGATGCTCACCGACGCTGAAGGCGCCACTGATGATGTACCAGTCGTTGTGGCGTTGCAGGTCATCAGATAGGCCCAGTCCCGTGTAGGTGAACCAGACTCCTGGTACCCCGCTGCCGCCCTCGATCATGATGCCACCTCTGCGCGTTCCGCCTGGATAGGTATCACCCATGGGAAGCCACGAGGTCTGGTTGTACATGAAAGCGGTTTCGACGATGGTCGTATCATCGGTCGCACCGGCGGTGAGCAGGAGATCATAGGCGGCAAGGCCGCACATGCTTCCATAACGCCCTTCGGGCAACGATATGCAGGTCGTCCAAGAGCCCGAGACCGCATCGTACGACCAGCAATCGGATAAAGCGTTGTTCGCCGGATCAGCTCCACCAACCACCATGTAGCCGACGCCATTCATCCCGCACGCGCCATGCCGTGGGGTGCCCGGCATGGGAGTGAGCTGCTGCCAGATGTCCGTGGTCACATCGTAGTGCCATAGTTCCGAAGTAGCGGTCCCGTCGGCCAACAGACCAGTGGCGATGTACCCTCCGTTGAGCGCGACCGCAGCATGCCGAGGTGCGGCTGGCAGTGAGGTCATCTGCGTCCAACTATCATTCACCGGATCGTATCGCCACAACTCGTTCAATGGACCGTCTGCGTCAAGCCCGCCGAAAAGGTATCCGTATCCGTCGTCGGGATACGCGGGCACGAACGCTGAACAATCGTATCGAGGAGTGGCCGGTAGCACGGCGATCGCCGACCACTGCGCCGCAAGACCATCATAGCGATACCAATCATTTGTCGGTACGCCACCGGCTTCTGTGCCAGTGCCGACATAGACATTCGTGCCGATCGCAAAAGCAGCGGATTCATCACGCGGGCTGCCCGGGAAATTCGCTAGTTGGTTCCACTGGCCATTTGCCACTATGGAACACAGGAGCAGTTGTATGCATAGCTGTCGCATCGAACGAAGCTATGCGATCGGCCGGGGTCCTGCTCAGTAGCAGTACCTCCCCTCCGCGATCATCCTCTTCGCGATCGCCTTCCGCAGCTCGGCCGTGTTCAGCGGCGTGTTCTTGCTCCAGCGCTTTGCACCCATCAGCATCGCCTGGCGCTCGTCGCCATCAGCGAAGTTGCACACCGCCTCCTTCGCGTACTTGTGGATGCGGTCCGCCGCGTCGTGGATGTACAGCTGGCACATGGCGATCTGCTCTTCAATACCTGTCGCACCGAGCGGAGTCGAGGTGCCTTTCATTTCCGCAAGCTTCAACGTGCGCAGCAGCGTGCTCTCGGCCAGGTAGGTGTCGATCACCATGTCGGCGATGTGCATCAAGGTCTCCTGGTGCTTGGCCAGCTCCAGACCCAGCTTCTGCGCGGCGCCACCGGCCACCATCAGCACGGCCTTCTTGAAGTTCGCCACCATGCGCTTCTCGTCGCCGAGCAGTGAATCGTCCGGCTCCGGCATGTCCGGGATGCCCATCAGCTCCGCGGCCACGGCCTGCGCCGGCCCCATCAGGTCCAGCTGGCCCTTCATCGCGCGCTTCAGCAGCATGTCCACCGTCAGCATGCGGTTGATCTCGTTGGTGCCCTCGAAGATCCGGTTGATGCGGCTGTCGCGGTAGGCGCGTTCCACGGGACTTTCGGCGCTG
>JAEUSW010000242.1 GCA_016788285.1 Flavobacteriales bacterium | reverse complement strand
GCCTGAACCGGCCCACACGAAGAAGGGCGCCCGAAGGCGCCCTCATCGATCAGCGGACCCGTAGGGATTCGAACCCCAAACCTTCTGATCCGTAGTCAGATGCTCTATCCAATTGAGCTACGGGTCCAGCAAAAGCGGCTGCGAAGATAACGGATCCGGACAAAGCCGATCAGGGCTTGAAATACTTGAGCGCCTCGGGCATGTACGCCTCCAGGTCGTGCACCCGGGTCTCGTCGCTCGGGTGGGTGCTGAGGAACTCCGGCGGTTCGGCCCCTCCCCCGGCCGCCATGCGCTGCCAGAAGGCCGGGGCGCTGCGCGGATCGTAGCCGGCCATGGCCATGAACACCAGGCCCATCTTGTCGGCCTCCGTCTCGTGCTTGCGGCTGTAGGCCAGCATCCCGAGCTGGCTGCCGATGCCATAGGACTGCAGGAACAGGTCGCGGGTGAGGCCGGGCTTGGAGGCGGTCAGCGCCTCCAAGGTCATGCCCGCCCCCTGGATGGCGAGGGCCTGGCTCATCCGCTCGTTGCCATGCCGGGCGATGGCATGGGCGATCTCGTGCCCCATCACCACCGCCAGGCCGGCCTCGTCCTGGGTGACCGGCAGGATGCCGGTGTACACCACCACCTTGCCGCCGGGCATGCACCAGGCGTTCACCGTGGGGTCGTTCACCGTGTTGAACTCCCATTGGAAGCCGGCCACCCGGTCCGCAGCACCGACGTCGGTGAGGTAGCTCGTGGCCGCCTGGGCGAGCCGATCGCCGATGCGCCTCACCTGGGCGGCCCGGGCATCAGAGGCCGGGAGCACCTGGTTCTGCCGCAGGAACTCCTGATAGGCCGTGAGCGACATGCCCATCATCTCGCTCTCGGGGAGCAGGTTCAGCTGGCTTCGGCCGGTGATGGGCACCGAAGAACATCCGCACGCGACCACCAGGGCCGCGAGCACGGCAGCGCGGGTCACCACCATGGTCATTGGATGGTGGCGGAGAGGCCACGGTCCAGCAGGGCCACGCACATGGGCTCCAGCGTGTCGAAGGTGCCGCGTTTCACGCTGCACTTGCCGCTGTAGTGCACGATCCAGGCGCATTGCTCGGCCTGGATGGGGTCGTGCTTGCAGATCTCCACCAGCGATCCGATCACATGGTCGAAGGTGTTCACATCGTCGTTGTGCAGCAGCAGTTCCCGCTGCGGGCCGTGCTCGCAGAGCAGCTCAACGAGCAGGGATTCCTCATGTTCGGTGATGTGCGCCATCGGGGTCGGGATGGCGCGAAAATAAGCGGCCCAGCGCTGCCCTAGGGCGTCACCAGCGCCGGGTCCACCAGCACCTCGGCCCCGAACCGCTGCAGGAGCGCCCGCGCCTCGGCCACCGGGATGCGCTTCCCGTTCAGGTAGGCGGTGATGAAGGCGTCCTTCACCCCCTTGGCCACCGCGTCCTCGCGCCGAGCACGCACCACGTCCAGGTCGCGGAAGATGCCGGTGGTGTACCGGATGCGACCGCCGGCGATGGCCTCGCTGTTGAGCGGGGTGATGTTGAAGAGCTTGTCCAGCGCCACGGGCTTCGAGTAGACGCCGACCTGCACCGTGAAGAAGAGGCCCTTCACGGTCTCCACCTGCCTGGCGGGTGCGGCGGTGGGGTCGTTGTAGTAGGCCGTGGCGTCCACCGGCGGGTTGAACTGCGCCATCACTTCGGCGGCCGTGGCCGGATAGTTCACCAGTTCCTGGCCCGTGCCGGCAGGCGCAGGCTGCAGCTCGGTGGGCCGCTGGACGGTGACCGCCGGGGCCGGCGTCGGTGCAGGGGTCGGCGTGGGCGCCGGTGTGGGTGCGGGCGCTGCGGCCGACGGGGTCGACGGTTCCGTGGTGGGTCGCGCAGCGGGCGTGGTCGCGGCCAGTTCACCGCCTCCCTGGGCCAGGCGCCGGGCCTCGGCCAGGGGGATCCGCTTGCCGTTGTAGAAGGCCACCACGAAGGCATCGGTGTACCCGCGTCCGCGCACCGTGCCCTTGGCCTCATCCGCAGCCTCGAAGCGCGTGAAGAGGCCGGCCGTGTACCGCACCAGGCCGCTGGTGGTGCGCTCGCCGGTCACCGGCGACAGGTCGCTGAACACCTGCTGCGGCACCGGGTCGCGGAAGGCCCCGATCTGCACGCTGAACACCAGCCCGGCGGGGAGCGGCTGCTCCATGGGGATCGGCGTGGCACGGGGCAGCGGCGTGGCCGCCAGGTCGAACACATCGCGACGCAACGGCTCCGCCGTGATCCCCAAACCCCGAATGCCGTCCGCCGCGGGAACGGCCGGAACGGGCTCGCGCGCTGCTGTCGGTGCGGCGGTCGCCTCCACCGGCGCGCCCACCCCTTCACGCACGGCCGCCCCCGGAGCGGTCACCGGACCCGGGATCTGACCCGCCCGCACCTCGGCGAGCAAGGGGTCGGCGCGACGCGTGCGCTGCTCCATGGCCATGATGCCGGTGGCCCGGTCGTCGTTCAGTTGCTGCAGGTAGAGCGCGGCCTGTCCATCGTTCAGGGCGGCCGCACCACGCAGGCGCTGCGATGCCGCGCTGAGCGAATCGCCCCGCTGGGCGAGGAGGGTCGACCGGGCGCGCAGCGTGGCCACCTGCTCGCGCGCAGCGCCGTCCTGCCCCTCGGGCGCGGTGCGTTCCAGCTGGTCCGCTTCGGTGGCCAGCGCCTCGGCCAGCCGCTTCATCCCCGCGGCCTCTTCCGCCGCGGCCGTGCCGGCCTCCTGCTGCTCCATGGCCTTCACCTTGGCCTGGAAATAACGACTGTGGTCCACGTCGTCCATCACCAGCAGCTGCTCTTCGTTGCTGAGGTAGTAGTAGGCCTTCAACCGATCGGCGAACGCCTTGGCCTCGGCCACTTCGCGTTGGCGCTGCTCCAAGGCACGGGCATCCTCCGCGGTGCGCAACGAGGCCTGCTGAAGGGAATCGGACAGGGTCTGCAGGCGGAGGGCCTCGCGCTCCAGTTCGGGCCGCGCCTTCTTCCGCGCTGTGAGGGCACTATCGCGCACGGCCATCGCGCGGTCGGCCAGCGCGATGGACAGCTGCTGATCACCGGCGGACCGGTCCATGGCGGCCTTCGCCCGCTCACGCAACACCGTTTCGTCCTCCACCAGCAACGCGCTCATGCCATCGGTGAGCAGCGTGTCGCTGGCGAGGAAGGCTGAATACCGGATCTGACCGGCCGGGTCGAGCGGGACGGCGCCAGCAGGAGCGGCCGTGGTGGATCCCTGCTCCGTCCCCGCGGCGACCGCTGGCCGCACATCCCCTTCCGTGGAGCGGTCGTCCGGGCCATCGGCGCCGGCGATGGGTGGGTCGTCCGCGCGCACCAACGTATCCGCAGGCACGGTGGTCGGAACCTCTGCCTGTGCCTCCGGCATCACACCGTCCGTTCGCACCGTATCCCTGGCCGAAGCCGCGACGGCCGCTTCGGGAGCGGCGCCGACCGGTCCGCGCTCGGGCACCTGCGCCAGAGCCGCGACGGGACCGAACATGCGCTCCTCGACCTGCGCCATGGTGAGCGCTTCGCCGCGCAGGAACCGGTCTCCGGAGATGTAGGCCTGTGCGGTGATGGCC
>JAEUSW010000236.1 GCA_016788285.1 Flavobacteriales bacterium | reverse complement strand
CCTGGCAGGACCGTGACGGCAACACGCGGTACACCACGGAAGTGCATGCCGAGGAGATGACCCTTCTGGACCGTCCATCGGGTGAACGGCAGGACATGGGTGGTGCAACGGCACCGGCTTCTGCGGCACCCGCGCCGCGCGCCGCCGAGCCGGTGGGTGCCGCGCCGGCCGGCCTGCCCCACGAGATGGACGACCTGCCCTTCTGAACGCGCCCCCCGCCCGCCGACCGCCGGGCCGCCCATGGAGCCTCCGCCCGTTCCGCTCACCACCTTCCTGATCACCGGCCTGGACCCGCTGACGGCCACGGCCCTGGTGGTCATCGTGCTGCTGCTGATCTGCTCGGCGGCCATGTCGGCCAGCGAGGTGGCGCTCTTCAGCCTGGACCCCACCCAGCTGCGTGACCTGCGGGAACGCGGCGGGCGGAACGGTGCCCGGGTCATCGACCTGCTCTCCAAACCCCGCCGGCTGCTGGCCACCATCCTCATCACCAACAACTTCGTCAACGTCGGCGTCATCATCCTCAGCACCGTCGTGCTGCATGGGCTGGTGGACACCACGGGGATGTCGGACCTGCTCGTCTTCAGCATCCAGGTGCTCGGGGTCACCCTGGTGATCCTGCTCCTGGGCGAGGTGCTGCCCAAGGTCTACGCCACCAGCCATGCCATGCGGGTGGCCACCACCATGGCCTCGCCGCTCACCGCGCTGCGCTGGGTGCTCAGCCCGTTGAACGAGCTCCTGGTGCGCAGCACCAGCTTCATCGAGAAGCGCTACAAGAAGAAGGCGGCCAAGGGCATCTCCGTGGACAGCCTGGGCCACGCCCTGGAGCTCACCACGGACGCCAGCACCACCGCCGAGGAGCAACGGATCCTGAAAGGCATCGTGAAGTTCGGCAGCGTGGAGGTGGGCGAAGTGATGCGCCCCCGCACGGCCATGGTGGCCTTCGACAAGGAGCTGACCTTCCAGGAGCTCGTACCCGCGATCATCGAAAGCGGGTTCTCGCGCGTGCCGGTGTACGAAGGCACGCTGGACCGGGTGATCGGTGTGCTGCACATCAAGGACGTGCTGCCCTTCCTGGACAAGCCCGATATGGACTGGTTGGCCCACCTGCACGAACCCTGCTTCGTGCCGGAGACCAAGAAACTGGACGACATGCTCAAGGAGTTCCAGCGCAAGAAGGTGCACCTGGCGATCGTGGTGGACGAGTACGGCGGCACGAGCGGGCTGGTCACCCTGGAGGACGTGATCGAGGAGATCGTCGGCGACATCACCGACGAGTTCGACGACGAGGAGCTGAACTACACCAAGCTGGACGACCGGACCTGGGTCTTCGAGGGGCGCACGCCGCTCAACGACCTGTACCGCATCCTGGGCATCGATGGCCGGCTGTTCGAGGAGAACCGGGGCGACAGTGGCACGGTGGGCGGGTTCGTCCTGGAGCTCACCGGACGGATCCCGCAGAAGGGCGAACGGGTGTCGCTGAGGAACTTCACCTTCGTGGTGGAATCATCGGACAACAAGCGTGTGCGTCGCGTCAAGATCAGCATGGCCGATGAAGGCTCTGCCTGAGCGGGCCTTCGGGCTCCTGTGCCTCGTGTGGGCGGTCGGGTGCACGCCCGAGCCCCGGCCGCTGCCCCACGGCTACTTCCGCATCGACCTGCCGCCCGTGGCCTATGTGGCGCACGACGCGGGCTGCTATTCCGCCGAGGTGCCGGCCGCCGTGCGGGTGCTGCCCCGTCGCGCGGAGGGCCAACGCTGCTGGAGCGACCTCGACTACGGCCCGTTCAAGGCCCGGGTGCACCTCACGTACCGCACGGTGAACGGGGACCTGGACCAGCTGGTCGACGACGCCCATGTGCTCAAGCGCAAGCACGAGCTCAAGGCCGCGCGCATCCGGACCGGCACGGTGCATCGCGACAGCGCCCGGGTGCACGGCACCATCTTCGATGTGGAGGGCGACGTGGCGAGCCCGCTGGTGTTCTACCTCACGGACAGCAGCACGCATTTCCTGTACGGCGCCCTGTACTTCATGGCACGGCCCAACGCCGACTCACTGGCCCCCGTGACCGACCGGGTGCGCGCCGACATGCGGCACTTCATCGGCAGCCTGCGCTGGAACGACGCGGCCGGTGGCGTGAAGGAGGTGGAGGAGCACGCTGAGCAGTAGCAGCGCGCCCAGCTGGTGCAGCACCCCCAGGGCCAGCTGCACCGCGGTGAGCAGGGTGGCCACCCCGAGCACGAACTGCAGCATCACCGCGGCGATCAGCCATGGGCCGATGCGGGCCACGCGCTGGTCGGAACGCAGCAGGACGGCCAGCGCGATGCAGGCGAACGCCACCAGCCAGGCCAGGTTCCGATGCACGAACTGCACACCATCGCGGTGGTCGGTGAGGTCCTTCACGAGATCGCCGAAAGCGTGCACGTTCTCGGGCATGAACGCCCCGTTCATCAGGGGCCAGGTGGTGTAGATCCGTCCGGCATCGAGCCCTGCGGTGAAGGCCCCGTACACCACCTGCACCAGCACGAGCGCCAGCAGCAGGCGCGACCAGCGTGCCGCCGCCGAACCATCCCCACGCCACGCGCGCCGTCCCTGACGCAGGTCGAGCACCGTCCACAGCACCAGGAGGAAGACCGTGAAGGCCGCGCACAGGTGGATCGCCAGCCGGAAGTGGCTCACGTCCGGGTTGTCCGCCAGGCCGCTCATCACCATGAACCAGCCCAGCGCCCCCACCAGTCCGCCGCCGACGAGGACGGCCAGCGTGCGTCGCAGCAGCCAGCCCTGCAGCCGTCCCTGACGCAGGAACAGCGCGAAGGGAATGATGAACACCAGGCCCATCAGGCGGCCCCAGTTGCGGTGCATGTATTCCCAGAAGAAGATCGCCTTGAACCCGTCCAGGTCCATGAGCTGGTTCTTCAGGGTGTACTCGGGGATGCGCTTGTACTTGTCGAAGGCCTCCTGCCATTCGGCCGCGTTCATCGGCGGAAGGGCGCCCATGATCGGCTTCCACTCGGTGATGCTGAGCCCGCTGCCGGTGAGCCGGGTGATGCCCCCGATGGCCACCATGCAGGCGATGAGGACACAGCCCGTCACGAGCCAGAAGACGACGGGACGGTGGTGGGCGGGGACCGGCATGGGCGGCAAAACTACCAACGCACGAAGCCCGCTTCCGTTCGGGACCCGAACGCGAAAGGGGCCCGCAGGCCCCTTTTCACGTGGCGGCCCGGCCGATCAGGCCCGCAGGATGAGCGACAGGAGCTCCAGCAGGCTGGGCAGGCGCAGAGCGGGAAGTTCGGCGTTCACCTTCGCCTCGGAAGCTTCGGCCGCTTCACCGTCCTCGGAGGCGGAACCATCGCCCTTCACCTGCTTGGTGACGGCCACGGCCACCACCTTGTACTGCCCATCGTGGATCTTCTGAACGGCCTCCACCAGTTGCGCGTCGCTCACCTGGGCGGGGTCGTAGGTCACGATGGCGTGGTCGTTCTCGTCGCCCTCGACGAACTTGATCTCCGTGGTGGACACGCCCTGGACCTGGGCCAGTGCCTTTTTGATGGCGCCTCCGCACATCATCTCGCAGCTCATGCCCGAGATGCTCAGGTCGGCGAAGGTCACCGGGGTGCCATCAGCGATCACCACCTCGTTCACCACGCGGGCCACCCCGGCCACCTCGGCGGCGGCCTGCGCGGCATCGCCCGGCCCGGAGGAGCAGGCGGTCAGCAGGAGCAAGGGAAGCGAGCCGGCGAGGATCCAGGTGCGCATGGTGTGGAGGGGGTTGGTGAACATGGGACGCCCAGGAGAACGGAATTGTTACAAAAGTAGTGTGCGGAAGCCTGCCGGTACCTTCGCGGCGCATGCGACCCTCCGGGCGAGGCCCCGACCGGCTGTCCTGGCTCCTCCTGGGCACCCTGGCCCTGATCTGGGGCTCCTCCTTCATCTTGATGAAACGGGGCCTGTGGGCGGACGGTCGCCCGGTATTGAGCCCCGGGCAGGTGGCTTCCGCGCGGCTGGCCATCGCATGGGCCGTGCTGGTGCCCGCCACCCTCCGCCATTGGTCCATGCTCCGCCCGCATTGGCGTCCGCTCCTCCTGGCCGGGGTGCTGGGGAACGGCATTCCCGCGCTTCTTTTCGCCACGGCGCAGACCCGCATCGACAGCGCGTTGAGCGGGATGCTCAACAGCCTCACCCCGCTCTTCACGCTGGTCATCGGGCTGCTGCTCTTCAGCGCTCAGGCGCGGATGGCGCAGCTGACCGGAGTGCTGCTGGGGCTGGTGGGCGCGGTCGGGCTGGTGGTCTTCGATCCGGGCTCCGGGCCGGCCGGCTGGTCGCTGTACGCCCTGCTGCCCGTGGCCGGCACGATGTGTTACGGGGCCAGTGCCAACGTGGTGAAGCACCGCCTTTACATGCTGCCCTCCATGGCCACGGCGGCCCTGGCCCTCACCTTCGTGGGCCCTGTCGGGCTTGCTGGATGCATCGCCACCGGGCTCCCCGGCACGCTGGAGGCCGATCCCGCCGCCTGGCCGGCCTTGGGCTTCGTTGCGCTGCTGGCCCTGCTGAGCTCGGCCTTCTCCCTGGTGCTCTGGAACGCCCTGCTGAAGCGGACGAGCGCGGTACAGGCCTCCGCGGTCACCTACCTCATGCCCGTGGTGGCCATCGGTTGGGGCCTGCTGGACGGGGAGCGGCTCGGCCTGATGCAGGTGGTGATGATCGCGGTGGTGCTGGGCGGCGTGTACCTGGTGACCGCCTCGGACCGGGCCTGAGGGTCGGCGCGGGTTCAGCATCTTTGTCCGGCCGGACACCCGGTCAACCGCCGACCTCCATGTACCTGGGCCAGAAAGTCATCGTGGTGCTTCCCGCCTACCGGGCCGCGCTCACCCTGAAGCAGACCTACGACGAGATCCCGTTCGACCTGGTGGACGAGGTGGTGCTGGTGGACGACAAAAGCCCGGACAACACCGTGGAAGTGGCCCGGCAGCTGGGCATCCGCCATATCGTGGTGCACGACGTGAACACGGGTTACGGCGGGAACCAGAAGAGCTGCTACGACAAGGCCAAGGAACTGGGCGGGGACATCGTGGTGATGCTCCACCCGGACTACCAGTACACGCCCAAACTGCTCACCAGCATGATCGCCCTGATCGGCAACGGGGTGTATCCGGTGGTGTTCGGATCCCGCATCCTGGGCGGCGGGGCCCTCAGGGGGGGCATGCCGCTTTACAAGTACATCGCCAACCGGCTGCTCACCATGGGCCAGAACCTGCTGATGGGCGAGAAGCTCAGCGAGTACCACACGGGGTACCGCGCCTTTCATCGCCGCGTGCTGGACGCCTGCCCCTACCGCAACTGTTCCGACGATTTCGTGTTCGACAACCAGATGATCGCACAGATCTTCTGGCAGGGCTTCGCCATCGCCGAGATCACCTGCCCCACGAAGTACTTCGATGAAGCCAGCAGCATCAACTTCAGCCGCAGCATGACCTACGGGCTTGGCGTGGTGCACACCAGCTGGCGCTACTTCCTGGCCCGCACCGGCCTCCTGGGCTGGGGGCTCCTGGGCCCGCGCACCCGTTGATGATGCCGGAGCTCCTGCGCGACCGGCTGGTGATCGTCCTGGCGGCGCTGGTGCTCTTCGTCCCCGGCCTCGGGGCGGTGCACCTCTTCGACTGGGACGAGATCAACTTCGCGGAGATGGCCCGGGAGATGGTGGTGACGGGCGATGTGCTGCGGCCGCAGATCGATTTCAAACCCTTCCACGAGAAGCCCCCGCTGTTCATCTGGCTGCAGGCGGCGTGCATGGCGCTGTTCGGTGTGGGCGAATTCGCCGCGCGCCTGCCCAATGCGGTGTGCGGCGCGCTCACCCTCCTCGTGATCCACGGCATCGGCACCCGGGTCCGAGGTCCGCTCTTCGGGCGGCTGTGGGCACTGGCCTACGTGGGGTCGATCCTGCCGCACCTCTACTTCCGCAGCGGCATCATCGACCCGTGGTTCAACCTCTTCATCTTCCTCGGGGTCGACCGGATCATGCGCGTCCTCGATGGCGCCGGTCGGCGCGATGCGCTGCTCGGCGGCCTCTTCCTCGGTCTTGCGGTGCTCACCAAGGGACCCGTCGGCGTGCTCATCCCCGGGCTCACCGTGGGTGTCATGCTGATCGTGTCGCGCCTGCGCCTGCGGATGCCCGTGGTGCCATTGCTCTGGATGGCGCTCGCCCTGATCGTCACGGTGGGGGCGTGGGCGGTGGTGGACCTGCTCCGGAACGGGCCTGTGTTCATTCAGGCGTTCTTCTGGCGGCAGGTGGCCATGCTCACCACGGAGGATGCAGGGCACGGCGGGTTCTTCGGCTACCATGTCGTTGTGCTCCTCGTGGGATGTTTCCCCGCCTCGCTCTTCGCCCTGCACGAGGGGTTCCGACCATCGGCCAGTGCCGATCCGCACCGTGCGCACCGCCGCTGGATGGTGGTGCTCCTGCTCGTGGTGCTGGTGCTGTTCAGTGTCGTGAAGACCAAGATCGTCCACTACAGCAGCCTGTGCTACTTCCCGCTCACCTACCTGGCGGCGCTGCGGCTGCGGCACATCTGGGAGAAGCGGGTCCCCTTCGGCCCGGCTCGCTTCGCCTTGGGCGCGCTGGGGAGCCTCATCGCGCTGGTGGTCATCCTCGTGCCTTTCCTCGGCATGCGGCCGGACCTGCTGCGCCCGTTGCTGTCGGCCGACCCCTTCGCCCTGGGCAACCTGGAGGCCGCCGTGCCATGGACCGGATGGGAGGCGCTCGCAGGGGTACTGCTGGCCGTGGCCCTCCTGGCGGCACACCTGCTGCACGGAACCTCGCGGTACCGCGAAAGCGTGCTCGTCCTCTTTTGCGGAGGGGCCCTTTTCGTCACGGCTACGCTGTACGCGTTCATCGGCCGGATCGAGGCCTACAGCCAGCGCGCCGCCATCGGGTTCTTCATCGCACGCCAGGGCGAGCGGTGCCATGTCGCCACCAAGGATTACAAGAGCTACGCGCCCTGGTTCTACGGGCGCACCACCGGGCCCACGCCCCCCGAGGAGGTGCTCTACCACGGCCCGATCGACCGGCCGGTGTACCTCTCCTGCAAGGTGACCGGAGTGGCATCGGTGGAGGCCTTGGGCACCTTCACGGAGATCGGCCGGACCAACGGGTTCGTCTTCTATCGCCGCGATCCGTGATCGCCGGTCACCTGCGAAGCGGTACCCGCTTCGCATCGACCCCTTCCCTGTCCGGCCAAGCCGAGGTCCATGGCCTGTCCTTCGAGGTCGGGCCGACCGGTCGCAGCACCCGTGCAGGCCTCCGAAGGGTGCCCGCTCGCCCAGGGTCCCAGGGGAAATCCTAGCTTGCCTTCAGAACCGGAACGACCCACCACGATGACACGATCCCACGCCCTGATCATCGCCGCACTGGCCGCCACGCTGGCCCATGCACAAGGGGACACGTGCACGACCGCCCTGCCAGTGACGAGCGGTCTGCACCACGCCGATGGGCCGACCACGGGCTCGCCAGGCCCAGGAGGTTGCGGAGGGGGCGGCAACAATGGCGACTGGTACATGTATGTGGCCACCTTCACCGGGACGATCAACATCACCTCCTGCAACGCGCTGAACAACAACATCGACGACGACACGTATGTCAGGGTGTACACGGGCTCGTGCGGCGCGCTCACCTGCGTGGGCTACAATGATGACATGGGCGGGAACAACTGCCCGGGATATGTCTTCGCCACCTACCTGGACGTGTCCGTGACAGCAGGTCAGACCTACTACATCGTGTGGACGGACATGTTCGACAGCGATGACTTCCACTGGAACCTGAGCGAGTGCTACGGCACCGTGATGGGCACCACCTACCTTGACCAGAACAACAATGGCCTGCGCGAGGCCACCGAGCCGCATGCGCCCATCGTGCTTGAAGTGGACCCGGGCAACCAGTTCGTCCATGCGGGACAGGACCCCTACTCGTTCTGCTCGGACAGCGGCAGCTTCACCATCACGGTGCCGACGCCCCCGCTCTACCACGTGGCCGTGCCGGCCTCCCGCAGCTATTCGGTGAACAACCTGGGCGACCTGGTCACCGGCATGGACTTCGGTTTCCAGCCCATCCCAGGCATGTACGACGGTACCGTGAGCATCTGGGGGTGGAGCCCTTGGATCGGGAACAACACCACCTACCACATCAGCTACGGGAACGTGGGCACCGAGCCCTTGAACGGAAGCGTGGTGCTGACCCTCCACCCCTTGACCACCTTCGTATCAAGCACCCCTCCACAGGACTCCATCAGTGGCCAGTTGGTGTTCTGGGACCTCGTGAACCTGCAACCGGGCACCGGCGGTACCATCCACGTCACCTACCATACCGACAGCACCGCCCTCACCACCGACACCGTTACTGCGACGGTGGTCCTCAACACCGACCACCTGGACCAGACCCCGGTCGACAACAGCGACGCCATTACGGCGGATCCCACCACTTCCTTCGATCCGAACGAGAAGCTGGTGGACACTGAATGGGTCACCTTGAACGATGTGGCGATGGGACGCGCACTGGAATACACGGTCCACTTCCAGAACACCGGGACGATGCCGGCGGTGAACGTCCGCGTGCGCGACGTCATCGATGGGGACCTCGACCTGAGCACCTTCGAGATGGTCGGGGCCACACACGAACACTATGTCCAGTTCATCGGCAACGAGGTGATCTGGACCTTCCCGCAGATCATGCTGCCTGACAGTGCCTCCGACCCCGAAGGAAGCAAGGGCGGGTTCCAGTTCCGCATCGCACCGAAGACCGGTTCGATCCCCGGCACGCAGTTCGAGAACAGCGTGGGCATCATTTTCGACTACAACCAGCCTGTGATCACCAATACGGTGCTGACCGAGGTGACCATCGAGACCCTTCTGCCGGAGCAAGGCACGAGCACGGGCATGACGCTCTTCCCGTCCCCGGGCGACGGGCGCGTGAGCCTGCTGTGGTCGCGTTCCGACATGCCCGACGCACGGATCGAAGTGGTCGACCTGGCCGGCCGTAGCGTGCTCGACCTGGCCGGCATCAGCCTTCGCCAGGGTACCACCTACCCGCTCGACCTCTCCGGGCTGACCGCTGGCACCTACCTGGTCCGCGTGCTCGGCCTGCACGATGCGGCCACTGCACGGGTGGTCGTGCGCCGTTGAGCCTTTCTGCGTGCCCTGGGAAGGGCTCCGAGCAGGAGCCCTTTCCTTTGAGGCATGTCCGACGACCTTTCCCACCTTCTCAACCACCTCGGTGAGGACCGCCCGCACGGCTTCGACGCCGTTGTTCCTCCGGTGGTTCAGAGCGGCAACTTCGCCTACCCGACCGTGGCCGCCATGCGTGCTGTGGTCCAGCAGGAGTTCGAACGGCCGCTGTACACGAGGGGCCACAACCCCACGGTGGCCACGGTCCGCAGAAAGCTCGCCGCGCTGGAGCATGCCGAGGATGCCCTGTTGTTCAGCAGTGGCAGTGCGGCCATCGCGGCGGCCGTCATCGCGTTCACCAAGGCCGGCGACCATGTGGTGTGCGTGCACAAGCCCTACAGCTGGACGCGCAAGCTGCTGAGCGAACTGCTGGTGCGGTTCGGGGTGGAGACCACGTATGTCGACGGTACGGATGCGGAGAACTACCGGCGGGCCATCCGCCCGAACACGGCCCTCCTCATCACCGAGAGCCCCAACTCGCTCACCTTCGAACTGCAGGACCTTGCGGCGGTGGCCGCGATCGCCCGGGAGAACGGCATCGTGACGCTCTGCGACAACAGTTACAGCAGCCCGCTGTTCCAGAACCCCATCGACCTCGGGATCGACCTTGTGGCGCACAGCGGCACCAAGTACCTGAACGGGCACAGCGATGTGGTGTGCGGAGTGCTCGCGGGGCGTGCGGAGCACATGCGTCAGGTGATGGCGCACGAATTCATGACACTGGGCGCCGCGCCCAGCCCGCACGACGCCTGGTTGCTGATGCGCGGTCTGCGCACCTTGGAACTGCGTGTCCACCGGAGCGCGGATTCGGCGGAGCGCGTGGCGCGGTTCCTGGCAGCGCATCCCAAGGTGCGCCGCGTGCACTGGCCGGGGCTCGAAAGCCATCCGCAGCATGCACTGGCCCGCCGGCAGATGCAGCGCTGTGCGGGGCTGATGACCATCGACCTCGATGCACCGGACGAGGCCGCGGTCGAACGCTTCTGCGACGGGCTGCGGCGCTTCCTCATCGCCGTGAGCTGGGGCGGCTACGAGAGCCTGCAATGGCCGGTCTGCGCGTTGAAGGGCCCCAGCGGCTACTATACCGACCTGCCCTTCACGCTGGTGCGCCTGTACATCGGTCTGGAGGATCCCGACCTGCTGATCGCGGACCTGGAGAACGCACTGGCCCGGATGTGACGAGCACACCCGGGCCGGCCTTTGCGCCTCGTAAGTCCGTCAGAACGAAGCGCGCAGAGCGAGCGTGAAGTTCCTGCCCGGTGCGGAGATCCCGGAGGAATACGCCCGGTATCGCTGATCGGTGATGTTCTCCACACCGGCCGAAACGAGCAGGACCTTGTTCACCTGATAGCTGCCGTTGAGGTTCAACGAATACCAGGCGGGCGCGTACGGATCGCCGTTGACGTCCTTCGCGTAGATCGCGGTCTTCGCCTGTTCGCTCGGTGGCAGATCATCGAAGGAGAACCCATCGCTGAGGTCGGCGAACAGGCGGGCTCGCACCCGACCCTTCTGCCAGGAGAGCCCCGCGCTGCCGAATGGCGGAGGCGAGTGACGCAGGGGCACATCGGTGGTGTTGTCGTCATCCTGTTCCACCCCGTCCTGCCAGTTCAGCCGCAGGTCAAGGCCCAGCCCGGACCACAGGCGCGCCTCAACGGCGAGCATGCAGCCGATCACCGTGGCCCGTGCCGCGTTCTGGATGGCGTCCACACGACTGGGCTCCCCGTCGTACAGGATGCTGTCCTGCCCGTTCAGGCTGAACGGCCGGCGCACCATCGCGTTGTCCAGGAGCACATAGTATCCGCTGCCCCGCAGGCGGACCCGGTCCGTCACCACCTTCTCCACACCGAGCTCCGCGCTGTAGGCATGCTCGGGCGCCAGGTCCGGGTCCGGCACGATCACCGCGCCCGGCTCGCTGTCGAACACCTTGCCGATGTCATCGATGTTCGGCGCGCGGAAACCCGAGCTCAGGTCCAGGGCGATCTTCCAATCCGTGCCCGGTCGGTACACCAGACCCAGATTACCGGTCAGTGCCGTGTTGCTGAGGCTCGTCGTGGTGGCCGGATAAGGGAACAGCGTGGTGTCGAACACGCAGTCGAGGGTGCTCCAGTTGAACCGAAGGCCGGCGGTCAAGGTGAAGCGTTCCGTGGCGTCGAACATCGCACCGGCATACGCCGACCCGGTGCCCCAGGTGGACCCGTCCGGATAGCGGGAGTTGATCACGGTCTCCCCGCCCGTCACCTGATCCACGCGCCGGCCGGTGGAGGTCACATCGTTCATGACGTACTCCCCGCCATAGAACAGCTGTCCGCGACGGCCCAGCTCACGTTCCATGTCCAGGTTCACGTAGAGGCCGGTCACCTCCTCTTCTTGGGTGCGAAGGCTGGTGCTGCGGTAGTTGCGGTCGTTGCGGCTCTCGGCGTAGGTCTGGTAGGCCACGCTGAGGCGGGCGGTGCTCCATGGGCCGCGTGCAGCGCTATGCTTCACGGTCAAAGCGCCCATCGTCCATGCCTGCGGACCGTAGTACCATTCGGCCGAACGCGGCGTGCCGTTGGGGCGGAGCTCGATCAAGCGGTCGTAGCGCGGCACATCGGAGGTGGTGCTGTGGTACACGTTCAGGCCGATCTCCAGAGCGTCGACCGGCCGGAAAGCCAGCTTGCCGAACAGGTTGATGTTGTCGTAGCCGCTGCCCAGCTGCAGATCCGGATCATCGTTCCTCACCAAGGAATCCACGCCGTTGATCGTCTCAACGGACCATGGACGTTGGTAGTCGGCCGGACCGATCGACCCGGTGCGGAGGTCGCCGAACCGGTTGAAGGTGGCACTGCCCACGAACGCGACGCGTCGGCCACCCAGGCCGATGTGGAGATGCCCGCCGAACTCGTTCGCTGCGCTGCCATACCGTGCGGCCGCACCGCCCCGGAGCAGCAGGCTGCTGTCCTGGCTGAACCGGGGGCGCAGCAGGTGGAAGTCCATCACACCACCGATGGCATCGCTGCCGTAGGTCATCGCTCCTGGACCGTGCACCACTTCGGCGCGTTCGATGGCGTTGGCGTCCATGCTGATGATGTTCTGCAGGTTGCCGGCGCGGTAGATCGCGTTGTTCATGCGCACCCCGTCCACCACGATCAGCAGGCGGTTGGCGGCGAAGCCGCGGATCATGGGGCTTCCGCCCCCGAGCTGGCTCTTCTGCATGAAGACCTCGCCTGTACGCTGCAGCAGGTCCGCCGCGGTGCCCGGGTTGTACAAGGCCACGTCGCGCGGCCGCATCACCGTGATGCGGTC
>JAEUSW010000204.1 GCA_016788285.1 Flavobacteriales bacterium | reverse complement strand
GTCGAGGTAGTCGGTGAAGAGCGCTTCGCGGGCCGTGAGGGTCTGTTCGTGCACCTTGATCAAGCCCTGGCGGTAGTCGGCCACGCTCACCCCGGCGATGATCCCCAGGGAGGCCACGCCCCGGTTGGTCTGCTCGTACACGTAGAGGCAGGGTTCGGCGTCGCGGCGCAGGTAGCCCAGGTCGCAGAAGGCCTTGAACTTCAGCTGCACCCGGCGGTGGCGCTCCGCGCGGGACAGGTGTGCGTCCCGTCCCTGGTCGGGATGGATGACGTGCAGGAAGGTGTACGGGTTCCCGTCCAGCTTGGCCGCGAGCTGCTCGGGCGTGTACGCCACATAGCTGCGGCTGCCCACCCGGTGCGCCTTCTCGGGAATGGGCCGCCAGGCCCGGAACGGACGCAGGTGCAGCATGGCCTCAGGCGACCTGCACGCTGTCGCGCCAGTGCAGGATCAGCTCGGCCAGCTCGGCGCCCACACGGCCCTGGGCCTCGGCCGTGGCCGCACCGATGTGCGGGCTCAGGCTCAGCCGGGGCTCGGTCAGCAGGTCCTCGCGCGGCTCGGGCTCGTTGGTGAACACGTCGAGCGCCGCGGCGCGCAAGCGCCCCTCCTTCAGGGCGGCCAGCAGCGCGTCCTCGTCCACGCTGCCGCCACGGGCGGTGTTCACGATCACCACGCCCGGCTTCACCCGCGCCAGCTCGTCCGCGCCCAGCACGGGCTGACCGTCCTTCTGCGCCGGCACGTGCAGGCTGATGGCGTCGGCCTGGGCGAGCAGCTCGTCCATCGTCACCATCTTCACCGGAACGCGCACCGGCAGCCCGCCGATCTCCATCTCGATGGCCTCCACGGTGGTGCGGTTGTCCACGTAGATCACCCGCATGCCGCAGCCCAGGGCGTAGCGCGCCGTCCACTGGCCGATGCGGCCGAAGCCGATAATGCCCAACGTGCGGCCTCGCACCTCGCTGCCCTTCTCACAGGCCTTCTTCAGCTCCTTGAACCGGGTGCGGCCCTCGGTCGGCATGCGCCGGTTGCCCTCATGCAGGTTGCGCATCAGCCCGAAGAGGTGCGCCATCACCAGCTCGGCCACGGAGATGGACGAGGAGGCCGGCGTGTTGATCACCGGGATGCCCTTGGCCTTGGCGTGGGCGACGTCGATGTTGTCCAGCCCCACACCGCCGCGCCCGATGAGCTTCAGCCCGGGACAGGCGTCGATGAGGTCCTGCCTCACCTTGGTGGCGCTGCGCACCAGCAGCACGTCCACCTTCTCCGCGTTGAGGTAGGTCCGCAGCTGGTCCTGGGGGACGTGGTCGGTGGTGACGGTGAAGCCTTCCTCCTGAAGGCGGCTCTTGGCGGCGGTGTCGATGCCGTCGTTGGCGTGGATGCGCATGGTCCTTATCCGTTCGTCTTCGCGAAATGTTCCATCACGTCCACCAGCACCTGCACGCTCTCGATCGGAAGCGCATTGTACATGCTGGCGCGGTAACCGCCCACGCTGCGATGGCCGCGCAGGCCGCTGATGCCGGCCTCCTTCCACAGCGCGTCGAACGCAGGCTCCAGCGCCGGGTCGCCCAGCACGAAGGTGGCGTTCATCACGCTGCGGTCCTCCACGGCCGTGGTGCCCTTGAACACCGGGGCCAGGCGGTCGATGGCCCCGTACAGCAGGCCGGCCTTGGCGTTGTTGCGCCGCTCGATCCCGGCCACCCCGCCCACCTTCTTCATCCACTCCAGGGTGAGCATGCTCACGTACACGGCATACACCGGCGGGGTGTTGTACATGCTCTCCTTGGCCCCGTGGTTCTTCAGGTCGAGCATCGGGCTGAGCTTGCGGCCCGTGTGCCCCAGGCGCTCGGGGTCGAACAGGTACACCGTGGCACCGGCCGGCCCCATGTTCTTCTGGGCGCCGCCGTAGATGAGTGCGAAGTCGGCCACGTTGACCGGCCGGCTGAAGATGTCGCTGCTCATGTCGCACACCACCGGCACCGGGCTCTTCGGGAACTGCTTGACCTGCGTGCCGAAGATGGTGTTGTTGCTGGTGAAGTGGAAGTAGTCCGCATCGGCGGGCACCGTGAAGCCCTTGGGGATGTAGCTGAAGTTGCGGTCCTCGCTGCTGGCCACCACCACGGTGTCGCCGATGAGCTTGCTCTCCTTGATGGCGCGGGTGGCCCACTCGCCGGTGTTCAGGTAGGCGCTGCGGCCGCCCACCTTCATGTAGTTGAGCGGCACCATGTGGAAACCGAGGCTGGCGCCTCCGCCCAGGAACACCACCTGGTAGTGGTCCGGCGCGCCGAGGAGCTCCTTCACCAGGGCCTGGGCCTTCGCCATCACGGCCTCGAACGGCTTGCTGCGGTGGCTGATCTCCAGGATGCTGAGGCCGCTGCCCTCGAAGTCGAGCACGGCCTGGGCCGCCTGTTCAAAGACCTCCCGCGGCAGGATGCAGGGGCCCGCACTATAGTTGTGGACCTTCTTGGATGTGGCGGTCAGCATGGGATCGGGCGTTGGATCGGCGGCAAAGGTAGCCGCGCGGCCCGGCGGCGCTCAGAACTTCGAGCGGCCCTCCTTCGGCGGCGCGTTCCAGGGCCGTGCCATGTCGAGGTCGCGTGCGTCCACATCGCGCTGGAACCGCCACAGCCCCTTTTCCCACAGGTAGGCGTCGTAGCTCAGGTCGGGACCCCGGAAGGCCGGGTCGTTCGCCAGGTCGGGCCGCATCGGGCTCAGGTGGTCGAACACGATGCGCTCGGCCCGCGGGTCGCGCTTCAGGCTCATGGTGGCCTGGGCCGCGTACCCGAACACGCGCCGCTGTGGCTTGATCCGCCGGTCGCCTTGTCCGGGAGGCCCTTCCCCGGTGAATACCGGCGCCCCGAAGCGGGGCTTGCCCCCGCGGAAGCTCAGCACCTCGATCACCTTGCGGGTCTCCACCCGGCTGTGACCCTTCCAGCCCAGCAAGGTGTACCACGTCCGGCCGCCCTGCTTCACCGGCACCACGTCGTAGTACAGCGCCCCGTACCAGTTCTCCGGCCCCAGCTCGGTGGACTCCGGTGCGGGGATCCGCTCGGTCATGTCACGCAGTTCATACAGCGCCCGGCGCCGGCCGTCGTTCACCAGCAGCAGGCCTTCGTAGCGATGGGTCCCGTCAGGGCGGGGCAGGTTCCAGGTGAGGAGCCTGAACCGCCCGTCGGCCGCGTCGACCGTGGTGATCGGGATCCCGGCGAAGGTGCGGTCGAACGCGTCCGGGGCCTCCAGCACCGGGCGAAGCACGGCCTTCACCCGCTCGCTGATGCTGTCCTGGGCCGTCGCCGTCCGGGCATCGGCCAGGGCCCGCAGTTCGGCCGTGAGCGCGCCGGGCCAGCCGTCGTGGCCCAGACCGTCCTGCCCGTCGGCGGAACAGACGATCGCCAGGCCCAAGGCGCTGAGCAGGGTCCGAAGGGGCGTCCTCATCTTCCGCAGAACGGCCGGAGGGGGCACCGGCGTACGTGGGTCACAGGTGCAGGAAGGCCTTCTTGGCCAGCAGCTGCTCCTTGCTCTCCCGATGGTCGGGGTCGTCCACGCAGCAGTCCACGGGGCACACCGCGGCGCACTGGGGCTCGTCGTGGAAGCCCTGGCACTCGGTGCACTTGTCGGTGACGATGTAGTACACGTCCATGGCCTTGGGCGTGTTGGCCGCATCGGCATCGTAGTTGTTGCCCATGGGCGTGGTCTGCGCACCGTGCAGGCTGGTGCCGTCGCTCAGCCGCCACTCGGCCCCGCCTTCGTAGATGGCGTTGTTGGGGCACTCCGGTTCGCATGCACCGCAGTTGATGCATTCGTCGGTGATCATGATCGCCATGGCGGTGGGCTACTTTTGGGGGCGCAAATATAGCCGGTGCACAGGGCAGAAGCAGGAGAGGAGCAAGGGCGCGGGGCGGCCTTGGAACGGACGGTGGCCGCCTGGGCCCAGCTGGGCCGCATCTTCGCATGGCTCGGTGCGGACGCCGCGTGGCCGGGCCACTCCTGCGGGCTGAACGCGGGCGAGTTCGAGGCGCTTCGTTCCGCGTTCCAGCGGGCGCATCAACAGAACGGGTGGTTCACCCCGGAGGAGGTGCGGTACGCCGCCGGGGGCATCGCCCACCTGCTCGACCGGTCCGGGCTGGACCGCTGGCTGGCCGGCTATCCGGCGCTGGTGCAGGACCGCGCCCCGCGCACCGTGGGCCTGATCCTGGCGGGCAACGTGCCCTTCGTGGGCCTGCACGACCTGCTCAGCGTCACGCTCGCCGGCCACCGCGCCCGGGTGAAGGTGAGCGGCCAGGACGCCGGGCTCACCCGCGCCACCACCGACGCGCTGATCATCCTGTGCCCGGAACTGGCCGCCTCGGTGACCTTCGCGGAGGAGCGCCTCGGACCGGTGGACGCGGTGATCGCCACCGGCAGCACCAACACGGCCCGCTACTTCCACCACTACTTCGGCCACCTGCCCCGCATCGTGCGCAAGGGCCGTGTGAGCGTCGCGGTGCTCGATGGCACCGAGAGCGATGCGGAGCTCGACGCGCTGGGCGAGGACGTGTTCCGCTACTTCGGCCTGGGCTGCCGCAACGTCAGCAAGGTCTTCGCGCCGGCGGACTTCGATACCGACCGGTTGTTCCGGGCCTTCCATCGCTGGAAGGACGTCGCCCACCACGCCAAGTACGCCAACAACCTGGACTACCACCGGGCCCTGTGGCTGCTGGACCGGGAGCCCTTCCTGGAGAACGGCTTCCTGCTTTTGCGGGAGACCACCGCACTGGCCAGCCCGGTGGCGGTGCTGCACCTGGAACGGTACACCGACCGGCAGGCGCTGCAGGTCCGGCTGTCCGAACTGGCCGACGAGGTGCAGTGCGTCGTGGGCCACGGTGCCGTGCCCTTCGGAGCGGCGCAGCGGCCCGGCCCCGCCGACCATGCCGATGGCGTGGACACGGTCGCCTTCCTGCTCACGATCTGAGAGGGAACGGAACAGGCCCGCGCGGAGGCGGGCCTGTTCACCGGTGGAGCTGAAGGGAGTCGAACCCTCGACCTCGTCATTGCGAACGACGCGCTCTGGCCAGCTGAGCTACAGCCCCGGGGGCAGCGAATTTCGGAGATCTTTCGATCCCCGCACCGGTACCTTTGCCGCATGAGCCGCGCCGCCGCACTTCTTACCCTGGTGGGGCCCTGCGCCCTCGCCATCGCCCAGCCTCCACCCGGCTACTACGACCCCGCTCAGGGGCTTTCGGGACCCGCCCTGCGCAGCGCCCTGGCGGGCATCATCGATGGACATACCGTGCTGTCCAACGCCGACCTCTGGGACGCGTTCGAGACCACGGACGACCGCCCGGACGGCTTCGTGTGGGACATCTACAGCGATGTGCCCGGTGGAACCCCTCCCTATCTGTACAGCTTCGGCACCGACCAATGCGGCACCTACAACAGCGAGGGCGATTGCTACAACCGTGAGCACAGCATGCCGCAGAGCTGGTTCGGGAGCGGTGCGCCCATGGACACCGACCTGCACCACATCCTGCCCACGGACGGCTGGGTGAACCAGCAGCGGGGCAACCTGCCCTACGGCGAAGTGGGCGCGACCGATTGGACGGGCCAGAACGGCACGCGGGTGGGCGAGAGCAACTGGCCGGGCTACAACGGCACGGTCTGCGAGCCCATCGATGCTTTCAAGGGCGATGTGGCCCGCATGTACTTCTACATGATGACGCGCTATGTGGGCCAGGTGGGCGGATGGAGCTCACCCATGCTCCAGGGGGGCGACCTCAGCCCGTGGTCCGAAAGCCTGCTGCTCGCCTGGCATGCCACCGATCCCGTGAGCGCCAAGGAGGTGGACCGGAACAACGCGATCTACGCCCTTCAGGGCAACCGCAACCCCTTCATCGACAACCCGGTCTGGGCCACCAGCCTGTGGGGCCCTGTGGCCTCGGTGCCGCAGAGCGAACTCTTCGTTGATCTCACTGTGATCCAGTCGGATGGTATCCTTCAGTTAAAGCGATCCGTAGCCCTGGATGGCGAGCTGCGCTTGCTGGATGCGGCCGGCCGGGAGGTGCTGGAACGCCCCTGGTCCACGACCGACCTGAGCGTGGTGCTGCCCGGCGGCGGGCCGTTCCTGTTGGAGCTCCGAACGGCCCGGGGGCGGACCGTGCGCCGGCTGATGCCCTGAGGGCTGATCAGTCCTTTCGGGGACGTCGGGGACGCGGGCTGTCCGCTTGCCGCGGCTTTCGCGCGGCCTGCGCACCGGGACGCGGCTTCACCGTGGCATGCTGGCGCGCCAGCAGGGTCACCTCCTTCTCCGAGAGGTGGCGCCAATGCCCGCGAGGCAGTTCCTTCTTGGTGAGGCCGGCGAACATCACGCGGTCCAGCTTCACCACCTCGTAGCCGAGCGCCTCGAACATGCGGCGCACCACCCGGTTGCGGCCCATGTGCAGCTTCAGGCCCACCTCGCGCTTGCCGCTGTCCTCCACGTAACTGGCCTCCACGGCGTGCGCCGGCCCATCGTCCAGGTGCACGCCCTTCACCAGCTGCTCGAGGTCCGCCTTGGTCATCGCCTTGTCCAGGGTGGCGTGATAGATCTTCTCCGCTCCGTGGCTGGGGTGCGTCAGCCGCTTCGCCAGGTCGCCGTCGTTGGTGAGCAGCAACACCCCGGTGGTGTTGCGGTCCAGCCGCCCCACGGGGTACAGGCGCTCGGAACAGGCCGCGGCCACCAGGTTCATCACGGTGCGCCGTTCCTGCGGGTCGTCCGTGGTGGTGATGAAGTCCTTCGGCTTGTTGAGCAGCACATACCGCTTCTGCTCCATGCTGAGCCGCTGCCCCCCGAAGTGCACCTTGTCCTCCGGGCGCACCTTGGTGCCCAGCTCGGTCACCACCTTCCCGTTCACGGTCACGGCGCCGGAGGCGATGAGCTCATCGGCTTCGCGGCGGCTGCCGACCCCCGCCTGCGCCAGGTAGCGGTTCAGGCGGACCAGACCTTCGTTGGCCGGGTTGGGCAGGGCGAAGCGGTTGCTGCGCTCACCCTTGCGGAACGGCTTGCGGGCCTCAGGGTCGCTCGCTGACACCCGGCTCACCGGCGGCCGGCGGTCCACCGGGCGGTCGCTCCATCCGCGGCCCCGGCCACCGCCGGCGGGGGGCCTGGCCCCGCGTGGCGCGGAACGGCGGTCGTCGCGGTCCCGATCGCTGCGCGGCGCTGCCCCCCGTGCGGGGCGTGATGAGCGGTCCTCCCGGTCATAGCGGCCGGGCCGTTCGCTGCGGCCTTCGCCCCCCCGGTAGGTGCGGCCTTCGCTCGCTGAACGTTCCGTACGAGGACCGCCGGAGCGTGTGGACCGCCGATCGGGACGGTCGCTTTGCGGGCGTTCAGCGCCGGTCCCACGGCGCGGCCCCCGGTCGTCCTCGCGCCAGGCGGGCCGATCGGCCCCGGAGCGCGGTCGGGACGGCCCTCTGGTGGGCCGTTCCGCGCGTTGGTCGCGCCCTCCCCGGTCGGAGGCCGGGCCTCGACGGGGGCCCGTGGAGCGTTCGTCGCCACGCCACGGACGCTGTTCCCGGTCCTCCCGATCGCCGCGGGGCCGGTCGCCTCCACCGCGTCGGTCCGCGGAAGCGCCGCGTCCACCGCCGCCGCGCGGGGGGCGGTCGTCGGAACGGGCGCTCCGGCGCGGTCCCGGACCCTGGTCACTGCGGTCGTCGCGGCGCCCGGGGCGCGCATCATCGGGTCGGCCACGGCGCGGGCCCTTCGTCGGTCTCTTCATCGGGGGTGGGGTAGAAGGCGTCCTCCAGGTGTTCGAGGCGGGGGGCGGCGCCGTCCATCCACACCGTGATGATGTCGAAGCGCACCGCGATGTCCTCGCCGAGGGCGTCAAGATAGGCTTCCGCAGCGCGGTACAGCCTGCGTTGCTTCGCCGGCCCCACGGCATCGGCCGGTCCGTCGTACCGGTCGCTGCGCCGGGTCTTCACCTCCACGATCACCAGGGTCCGTCCGTGGCGGGCCACGATGTCGACCTCCAGCCGGCCATGCCTCCAGTTGCGCGCCTCGATGCGATAGCCCTGCTGCTCCAGCCACTGGCACGCGGCTTGCTCCCCTTCGGCCCCGGTGCGCAGATGCGTCGCCATCAGTAACCGTCCGCTGTGCGTAACCTCCCCGGTCCCCGCTCGTTGAAGGGGTTGAAATTCGGAGATCTTCGCTCCACGGGAGCCTCACTTGGACAACCGATCCCCATGAAAACCTACGTACGTCCCCTTGCCCTGCTGGCCCTGGCCGCCGCTCCGCTCTTCGCTGCGGCCCAAGCCTTCGAAGGGGTGGTCGAGTTCACCAAGACCACCGGACCCGTGGTCACCTCCTACAAGTACTTCGTCAAGGGCGATCACGTCCGCATCGAGGAGATCAACGCCCGCGGTGAGGTGCAGGGCATCATGCTGGTGGACAACCGCGATAAGACCGTGGTGGCCCTCAGCCTGGACCGCAAGCTGTATATGGACGTGCCCAACATGCGGCTGCCCAAGGATGTGGAGACCAGCGTGGAGAAGTCCGGCGAGATGAAGGACCTGGCCGGCTACAAGTGCGAGAAGTGGGTGGTGAAGGGCCCCAAGGAGGACCGCGTCATCACCTACTGGGTGGCCGCCGATGAGTTCAACTTCTTCGTGCCGATGCTGGAGACCCTCAACCGCAAGGAGGAGTCCGCCCTCTTCTTCCTGGACGTTCCGGGCAACAAAGGCCTCTTCCCCATGCTGGCCGTGGAGAACAAGATGGACGGCGCGGAGGTGAGCCGCCTGGAGGTGACCAAGGTGACCAAGGGCGTGCAGAAACCCGGTCTGTTCGAGATCCCGCCAGGCTTCAACAAGTTCGAGCGGAACTGAGAACGCAGAGACGCTGAGCGCGCAGAGGAACGCGGAGTTCCTACGCCAGGTCAGCGCCGTCGAAGCTCAGCGTTGCACCGTTCGCGGTGACGCTGAGCTTCGCTTTTTTGCCGAATACCAGCGCCCGGTTGTCGTCGATGTGGCCGGCGGGGAAGCCGAAGCACACGGGGTAGGTGGTATCGCCCAAGGCATCGGCGATGATCCGCTCGGCGCTCTTCCCGAAGGGGTCCTCCGGGTTCTTGTCGCGCATGTCGCTCATCCCGCCCACGATCAGTCCGGCGAGCCCTTTGAACCAGCCCGCCAGCCGCAGGTTCTGCACCATGCGGTCCACGTGATAGAGCAGTTCGTCGAGGTCCTCGATGAAGAGGATCCCGCCGCGCGGGTCGATGTCGTAGGGCGTGCCGCGCAGGGCGTAGAGCAAGGAGAGGTTGCCGCCGATCAATCCGCCGACGCACGTTCCTTCACGATGAGTGACGAGTGGCCAGTGGCGAGTGGCGAGTGAAGTCCCGCCAGGACTCGTCACTGGCCACTCGCCACTCACCACTCCGTATTCCTCCGTGAACAGTGCGGCCCGCAGCGTCTCCCGGCTCTCCTCCGTCTTCGCCCCGATGTTGAAGGGCATCTGCGCGTGCAGGCTGGCGATGCCGAGGTTGTGCAGGGCGTTGTGCAGCACGGTGATGTCGCTGAAGCCCACGATCCACTTGGGGTCGCGGCGGAGCGCGGACAGGTCCAGGTGGTCGAGCAGGTGCACGGTGCCGTAGCCGCCGCGGGCGCACCAGATGGCGCGGACCTGTGGGTCATCGAGCGCGGCCTGCAGGTCGGCGGCGCGCTCTTCGGCGGTGCCCGCCTGTTGGAAGTGCTTGCGGCCGATACCGGCGCCCAGCTTCACCTTCAGGCCCCAGCTTTCCGCCAAGGCGATGCCGTCGCGCAACTCCTGCACCGAGATGGCGCGGGCCGTGGGCACGATGGCGATGGTGTCGCCGGGGCGTAGGGCGGGAGGAATGAGCACGGACATGGCGCGAAGGTCAGCAGGACCCGGCAATGCACGACGCTCGCGTCAACCGCTCCAGCACGCCCCTGCGCTTCACGATGTTTTTGTAGTCCCATTGGATATCCCGCGCTTTTCTCAGCCATTGCGCCAGTTCCTTCGCGTCGACCTCCTCGGCCGCGGTGTAGCGTTTCTCGGCGGCCTTGAAGCTCCCTTCCTTCGACAGGCCTGGTTCGTCGAACGACTGCCCGCTCCAGAAGAGCAGGCGGATACAGTTCTTCAGTTTGCTGTATCCCACGATCGGGTTGCCGTCGAGGAACCAGACCGGATGGCGGTGCCAGACCTTGTTCTCCGCATCGGCCAGGTGCTGCATGATCACCTTCGCAAGGGCCTCACAGATCGCACGGTCGGCAGGGGCC
>JAEUSW010000159.1 GCA_016788285.1 Flavobacteriales bacterium | reverse complement strand
GTCCACCGCGATGTGCGGGTACAGCCCGCGCGCGTCCACGTACACCGCATGGCCGCCCACCGGCCGCATGATGGGCACGCCCAGCGCCATGAGGTGCTCGCCCAGGTAGCGCGTGCTGGTGATGCGGTAGTCGAGGTAGTCCGGATCGAACACCTCCCTCAGCCCCTGGGCCACCGCCTCCATGTCGCGGCCCGAGAGCCCGCCATAGGTGGTGTAGCCCTCGGTGATGATGAGCAGCTGCGTGATCTCGTCCGCGAGCTTGTCATCGCGCAGGGTGAGGAAGCCGCCCATGTTCACCAGCGCGTCCTTCTTGGCGCTCATGGTGGCGGCGTCGGCCAGGCCGAACATCTCCTGGGCGATGCTGCGGTAGCTGCGGTGGGCGTGGCCGGGCTCGCGGTCGCGGATGAACCATGCGTTCTCGGCGATGCGGCAGGCATCGAGCACGAAGGGGATGCCGTGGCGTCGGCACACGGCCTGAACGGCCTTCGCGTTGCCCATGCTCACGGGCTGCCCGCCGCCGCTGTTGTTGGTGACCGTGAGGATCACCGCCGCCACGTTGGCCGCGCCCTTCTCCGCGATGGTGCGTTCCAGCGCCTCCACGTCGAGGTCGCCCTTGAAGGGATCGAGCGCCTGCGGATCGCGGCCCACGGCCACGGGCAGGTCGACGGCCTCGGCCCCGCTGAACTCGATGTTGGCCCGCGTGGTGTCGAAGTGCGTGTTGCTGATGAACACCTTCCCCTTCCCTCCCAGGTGGCCGTAGAGCAGGCGCTCGGCCGCCCGCCCCTGGTGCGTGGGCAGGATGTGCGGCATGCCGGTGAGGTCCTTCAGTTCGGCCTCGAAGCGCTCCCAGCTGCGCGCGCCGGCGTACGACTCATCCCCGCGCATCAGGGCGGCCCACTGCTCGCTGCTCATGGCGCTGGTGCCGCTGTCGGTGAGCAGGTCGATGAGCACATCGTCGCTGCGCAACAGGAAGGGGTTGTACCGGGCCGCCTTGAGGAAGGCGGTGCGCTGCGCCTCGGTGGTGAGCCGGATGGGCTCCACCATCTTGATGCGGAAGGGTTCGAAGACGATGGGCTTCATGGGGCTCAAGGAAGGAGCCGTGCGCGGGGGACCACATGACGGCCATCAGCCTTCGACCGGTCCACCCCATGGGATGCCGCTCATGTGATCCGGCCACGGTTCCGCCGTCCGCGTCGCATCTTGCCGTCACAACCAGCCAGGCATGGAACTCGTCATCAACGGACTCAGCAAGACCTACGCCAACGGCGTGAAGGCCTTGGACAACGTCAGCCTCACCATCCCCACGGGCATGTTCGGCCTGCTGGGGCCCAACGGCGCGGGCAAAAGCACGCTCATGCGCATCCTCGCCACCCTGCAGGAGGCGGACAGCGGCAGCGCCATGCTCGGCGACCTGGACGTGCTGCGCCAGAAGCAGGAGGTCCGCCGTGTGCTGGGCTATCTGCCGCAGGAGTTCGGGGTGTACCCGCGCGTGAGCGCGTACGAGATGCTCGACCACATCGCGCTGCTGAAGGGCGTGATCCACGACGGTGACCGCAAGGCCCTGGTGGAGGCCCTGCTCCACAAGGTGAACCTCTGGGAGCACCGCAAGCGCCGCATCGCCGGATTCAGCGGAGGCATGAAGCAACGCTTCGGCATCGCGCAGTCGCTGATCGGTGAGCCGAAGCTCATCATCGTGGACGAGCCCACGGCGGGCCTCGACCCCGGGGAGCGCAACCGCTTCTACAACCTGCTCACCGAGATCGGCGAGAACGTGGTGGTGATCCTCAGCACGCACATCGTGCAGGACGTGCAGGAGCTGTGCCGCAACATGGCCATCATCAACAAGGGCCGCCTGCTGTTCGCCGGATCACCGAACGACGCGCTCGCGGCGGTGAAGGGGCGCATCTGGGAGAAGAGCATCCCCAAGCAGGAGCTTGAGGCGCACAACGCGTCGTTCAAGGTGATCAGCAACAAGCTCATCGCCGGCCGGCCGGTGATCCACGTGTACGACGAGGGCCGGCCCGACGGGTTCGCGCCCGCCGAGCCCACGCTCGAGGATGTGTTCTTCAGCCACATCCATGGCGCTCACCAACCCGTGATGGCATGACCTGGCGGCTCTTCCTCAAGGAACTGCGCCATTGGCTGAGGCAGCCCATGGTGTACATCTTCCTCCTGCTGTTCGCGCTGCTCGCCTTCGGGGCCGTGACCTGGGACAAACTGGTGATCGGCGGGCAGATGGCCAACGTGAAGCTGAACGCCCCGTTCATGGTCTTCCAGTGGTACTCCGGACTGGCCTTCATCGGGCTGTTCATGGTCACGGCGTTCGTGAACGCCGCAGCCATCCGCGACTTCGCCTACAACACGTCGCCGATCATGTTCAGCACGCCGCTGCGCAAGACCGAGTACCTCCTTGGCCGTTTCCTCGGCAGCACGCTCGTGGCCTCCATCCCCCTGCTCGGCATCACGCTGGGGGTGCTGATCGGCGCCCTGATGCCCTGGGTGGACCCGGAGCGCATCGGCCCGAACGACCTGGCCGCCCACGCACAGGCCTACCTCTACCTCACGCTCCCCAACATCCTGTTCTCCGCCGCGGTGATCTTCTCGGTGGCCGCGCTCGTGCGCAGCACGGCAGCGGCCTACATCACCGCCGTGGTCATCATGGTGGCCGCAGGATTCGCGGGCGAGCTCATGGGCGAGATGGACAACCAGACCCTGGCCGCCCTGCTCGACCCCTTCGGCGAGACGGCCTTCCGGCTGGTGACGCGCTACTGGACCGTGGAGGAGAAGAACTCCGCACTGCTCCCCATCGGCGGCGTCCTGCTGTGGAACCGGATCCTCTGGACCGCGGTCTCCGCCGGGATCTTCGTGCTCTGCGCCCGGCGTTTCAGCTTCACCGACCGCAAGGCCGGGCGCGTGGCGGTGAAGGATCCCGACGTGGCGCCCGCGCCGGTCCAGGTGGAGCTCCCCCAGGTGAGGCGCGAGCACGGGCTTCGGGCCCACTGGCGCCAGTACCGGCGCATCGCATGGGGCGACCTCCGCGGCATGCTGAAGGGCACGGCCTTCATGATCGTGGCGGGCATCGGGCTGGTGAACATGTTCTTCGGCCTGGCCTTCTCCACCTCGCTCTACGAGAACGAGATCCTGCCGGTGACCTACCACGTGGTCGACATGATGCGCGGCTCCTTCGACCTGTTCACCATGATCCTGATCGTGTTCTACAGCGGGCTGCTCGTGTGGAAGGAGCGCGAGCCGAAGCTGGACGAGGTGCACGATGCCACGCCTGTGCCACTGGGGGCCGGGCTGGCGGGCAAATACACCGCGCTGGTGATGCTCCTTGCCGTGCTGCTCGTCGGATCGGCCATCGGCGGCATGGTCTTCCAGCTGGTCAAGGGCTACACACGGCTGGAACCCGGCGTGTACCTGGGCATGTACATCCTTCCCGGCCTGGTGGGCTTCAGCACGATGGCGGCCCTTTCCTTCCTCGTGCACGTGCTGGTGAACAACAAGTACGTCGGCTACGGTGTGTTCATCGCCGTGATGTTCCTGCCCGGGCTGCTGTGGAACGCGCTGGACGTGAACAGCAACCTGGTGAGCTTCGGCGGAGCGCCGGGCATCCTGTACTCCGACATGAACACCTACGGCACGGCGCTGAAGGGCTGGCTCTGGTTCAAGGCCTACTGGTGGGCCTTCGCCCTGCTGCTGCTGCTGCTGTCCATGGCCTTCTGGGTGCGCGGCAAGGAGAGCGGCCTCCCCCAGCGGATGCGCGCGGCCGTTGCGCGGTTGAAGGAGAACCTTAGGCTCGTGCTGCCGGCATTGGCGTTGTGGGTCGGGCTGGGCGCGTGGAACTTCTACAACACCAAGGTGCTCAACGAAGTGCCGAGCGGTGATGCCCAGGAGGAGGATGCGGCCTACTACGAGAAGACCTTCAAACGATTCGAGGGCGTTCCACAACCGCACTGGACGGACATCACCTTCACCATCGACCTGGACCCGGCCCAGCGCCGGCTGAAGAGCGTGGCGGAGGTC
>JAEUSW010000129.1 GCA_016788285.1 Flavobacteriales bacterium | reverse complement strand
TCGGCGGCATCGGTGCTGATGCCCCAGAGGCCCACGTTGCTCTGCGCGTTGGCGATGGTGGTGAGGTCGATGTCGAGCACGCGGTCCACCTCGGCCTGCGTGAGCCCCGCGGCGGCCAGCGGCACGCTGTTGCTCACGCTTTCCACCGTGACCGTGGCGGTGAAGGCGGGCAGCACCTCGCCGTACTTCTTGGTCTTGTTGTCCACCGTGATCAGGATCGTCTCCTTGGTGGTGAAGTAGAGCGGGTTCGACAGACCGCCGTCCGTGCCGTTGGTGCCCGCCATCGGCGGGTTGTACACCTGGATCTCCGGATACAGGCCGGCGAACGGGTCCACGATGGTGATGATCGCCGTGTCGCCCTGGATCACCACGCCGTTGGTGAGCGGCGCACCGTCCAGCCACACGGTGGAGCCCTCGGTGAGGTACTCCCCGTAGATCGTGAGCTGCAGGGTGTCCACCCCGGGCGTCAAGGTGGTGTCGTAGCTGATGGAGGTGATGAAGGGGGCCGGGTTGGCCAGGTCCATCAGCGCGGAATCGGCGAGGATGAACCCGGCGCCCGAGGCCACATCATAGCCGGGCGTGCCCATGTCGATGGCGCTGCCCTGCAGGAGGGCCTTCACCTGGTCCGGCGTGAGCTGATCGCCGTAGTAGCGGGCACGTGCGTCCTGCAGCAGGGCGGCCACGCCCGCGGCGTGCGGCGCGGCGGCCGAGGTGCCGAAGAAGTTCGGGAAGGCATCGCCGTCGTAGTTCACGCCGCCCAGGTCCACCGAGGTGTTCACCCCGTTCGGCGCGCAGAGGTCGGGCTTCTGGCGGTCCGCCCCGTTCACCAGCGTGCCACCCCGCGAGGAGAAGGAGGCCACCGAGGGTTGCACCCCGCTGTACTCCGGCGTGTTCTCGTAGAGCACGGCGCCCACGGCGATGGCGCCCGCGGCATTGGCCTGCCCGGTGATGGTGGAGGCGTTGAAGCCGCCGTGCTCGTTCACCTTCAGCAGGCCGCGGTACACGATGTACTTGAGGGTGGCGGCCCCGGTGCCGCTCTCGCGCACGATCACGATGTTGGACTCCGTGGAGTCCGCCGTCACCACGAAGGGCAGGATCTCGAAGGCATCCCCGCCGATGTTCATCCGGTTGAACCCGAACAGCGTGTTGCCGTTGCTGTTGGCCAGGTAGATGTCGAAGTCGGAGCTCGTCGCGGTCCCCGGCGTGCCGTCGTCCCACTGGAACACGATGGTGTACTCGCCTTCGTACAGCTTGATGCTCTGGTAGATGTCGACACCGGTGCCGGTGTTGAAGTCGTGGGCCTGGCCCACCACTCCGGCCGGTGCCGTGGCGGGCGCGAACGTGCCCTGCCAGGACCGGGTGCCGAAGTTGCCCGCAGCGGAGAAATAGGACACGCCCTGCGCTTTCACCTCGTTGACGGCCTGCGCCACCACCCCGTCGCGGAAGAAGGGCTCGGAGATGTAGGAGATGTCGTCCACGATGACGTCGCAGCCGGCCTGCTGCAGTTCGCGGATGCCGTTGGCGAAGTCCACCGCGCCCAGAAAGCCCGTGCGGAAGGCCAGGTCGGCCCCCGGGGCCACATCGTGCACGATCTGCAGCATCGCACGCCCCTCATCGGTGCGCGTGCCGAAGGGAAAGTCCTGCAGCACCTGCACCGGCGTGGGGTGGTCCGGGTTGGTCAACCCGGGGAGGTCGCGCTTCAGCACATCGTCCGCGGCCGGGTCGCCCAGCTTGGTGTTGTAGCTGTCCGACAGCACGCCCACCTTCACGCCCGTGCCGTCCACGCCGAACACGTCGCGCGCCCGGAACGACCGCAGCGCGGTATCCCCCTGGCTGGTGATCAGTCCCGCGTTCGTGAGCGGGGCATAGATCGGCCGGGCCGATACCAGCAACGTAGGCAACTGGTTCAGCGACAGGAGGTTCACGATGGGAAAAGTGCCGTTGATCAGGTTGTTCGCCGGGTCGCTCAGCTCCTGGATGAGGCCGTACGACGGGCCCGTGAGCAGGCTCACCGCGTTCGCATGCTGCCCGGGTTTCGTGCGGATGGAGATCCGCACGCTGCTGCCGATGATCTGGAAGATGTCGTCCGAGATGTAGGTGCCCTGCCCCAGGTAGGTGTAGTACAGCGAGGTGAGCTCCACCCCGATGATGTCGTACAGCTTGTTGGCGTAGGGATCGAAGTAGGGCAGGATGTCCGTGGACTGGGTGAGGCAGTCCAGCACCGCCTGGAACTGCGCCACCGTGAACGTGGTGGAGATCGTGGTGCTCGAGGTCTTGAGCTGCACGATCTGGTTCTGAAGCGTGGTGAGGGTGTAGGTGACCGTGAAAGCCGACGCCTGCCCGTTGCCCATGCCGTTCGCATTGTTGATCCGGAACCCTTTGAGCGTGGTCCCGCTCAGGTTGGGACCCATGGCGATGTTGGCCCAGGTGAACGGACCGTAGAGCACCTGCACGCTCACGTTGGAGTACGTGCCCGGGGCGGCCTGCACCAGGAAGGAGTTCAACTTCTTGCAGCCCGCGCACCCGTTGTTCAGCACCGTGAGGGTGATGGTGTAGGTGCCGTTCGCGTTCTGCGTCACGTTGCTGATGGACGTGGTATAGCCTTCGGGCTGGGTGGCGGTATAGCCGCAGGTCTGCTGCGCCCGTGCGGGAAGGACCAAGGTCGCCAGGGCGACAAGAAGGGTCGCGAACCGGAGGAGGGGGAAGGAAGTGGCCATCGGTATGGGGCGTTGGGTGATCCGCATCATTGCTGGACCGATCCGGGGGTGAATGCGACGCGAAACTAGGGGGGGGGCACAAGGCGACGCAATCCCCACAAGGGTGGATAATTCTACTGATGCCCCCGCGCCCCCGTCCACCGCGGCTTTACAGGGATGCCACGTGCCGCGGTGTCATGGAAACACCACAGCATCAAGGCCGCGGGCGGGCGCCTGGCACCCTGGTCCCGCACCGCCACCCTCATCCCGTCGGCCCTCTACCTTCACCCCCACAACCCGCTCCGCATGCGTGCATCGCTCCTCCTCGTCGTCCTCGCCACCTTCCTCAACACCCACGCCCAACAGTTCGATCTGACCTGGGCCACCCCCGCCCCGAAGGGCATCGTGCGGGTGAAGTTCGCCGCCAACGGCGAGGTCTTCACCCTGGGCACCGGCGACAACAACGTGCTGCTGCAGCGGTACAGCACCACTGGCAACGTGCTGTGGACGAAGACCTTCAGCGCGCCATCGCTGTACGCCATCGACATGGACGTGGACGCCAGCGACCACGTGTTCATCTACATGGGCCTCAGCACCGGGCAGCTCGATCTCGATCCCGGCCCCTTCACCACGCTGGTGGACCCGGGCAAGGTGTACGCCAAGTACACCGGCAGCGGCCAGTTCCTCTGGGGCTTCAGCGTGCCCAACACCACCGACCTCAGCGAGGACTACGGCGGCGTGAGCTGCGACGACGCCGGCAACCTGTACATCGCCGGCGACCTGAGCGTGGGCACCTACGACATGGACCCCGGACCCGGGGTGTTCGACCTGGTGGTGCCCTCTTCCTGCATCGGCTCCTTCGTGGCCCGCTACCGCGCCGACGGCAGCCTGCACTGGGCCGAGGTCAGCGCCTGGCCCAGCAGCTTCAGCAGCAGCCGCGACATCGCCGCCCTGCGCGATGGGTCCGGCTTCTACTTCACCCGGTCGCTGGACAACGGCGGACCGCTGAACGGCCAGATCGACGTGGACCC
>JAEUSW010000039.1 GCA_016788285.1 Flavobacteriales bacterium | reverse complement strand
CAGCCGCTCTTGGATGACGGCCTTGTTGGCGCGCTGCTTCGCCACCATCATCGGCAGCTTGCGGCTTTGGGCCAGGCCGATCGCCGCGTTGATCTCGCCGATGCGGAAGTTGGTGCCCATGATCGGGTGCTGTTCCATGCCGCGGTTGTCGCCCTCGTGGTTGTGACCGTGGTCGCTCATGTACTCGGCGGTCTTCAGCAGCTGCTCATCGTTGCTGATGATGACACCGCCCTCGCCGCAGGTGGCGATCTTAAAGAAGTCGAAGCTGAAGCTGCCCATCTTGCCGAAGAGGCCGAGGTGCTTGCCCTTGTAGGTGGCGCCGAGCGCCTGGGCGGTGTCCTCGATGAGCATGATGCCCTTCTCGTTGCACACGGCCAGGATGCCGTCGATGTCCGCAGCGGCGCCGCACATGTGCACGAGCAGCACGGCCTTGGTCTTCGGCGTGCAGGCGTTGCGGATGCCCTCGGCGCTGAGGCAGAGCGTCTCGTCGATCTCGGCGAACACGGGGATGGCGCCGGCCAGCAGCACCGCCTCGATGGTGGCCACGAAGGTGAAGGGCGGTACGATCACGTGGTCGCCATAGCCCACGCCGCAAGCCGCGAGCATGCTGCTCACCGCGGTGCTGCCGCTGCTCACCGCCAGGGCGTGCTTCGCGCCGGTGAACTTCGCGATCTCGGCCTCGAACTCCTTGGCCTTCCAGATCCCCTTGCGCTGGGCGTCGTGGTTGTAGCGGAACAGGACGCCGGTGTTCAGGACGTCCATCACCTCCTTGCGTTCCTCCTCGCCGAAAAGTTCCGTGCCGGGCATGGGTTGCGTGTCGTTGGGACCGCGAAAGTAGCCAGCCAAGGGCCGTCGCACCGTTGTCGGCAAGCCGACAATAAGGCTCCGGATCCGGCGTTAGCTTCAACCCATGAAACGTGCGCTCCTGCTCACCCCCTTCCTGCTGTGCATCATGCATCACGCTTACGCCCAAGGCTGTAGCGATGCCGGCGTGTGCACGGCCGGTCCGCTGGGCGAGCCGCCGTTGCTGCTGCGCGACAGCGCGTCCGTGACCAACGAGCCCCGTCACCTGCTGCGCCTCACCTTCAGCTATTCGGTGGGCGAGCAGGGCACCACGGTGATCCAGGAGGTGGCCGAGGTGAGCCTGGGTCTCACGCGCCGGCTGGGTCTGCAGCTCCGGCTCCCCTACCAACAGGCCAGCGGTGAACTGGGCCAGGTGAACGGAGTGGGCGACCCGGTGGCCACGCTGAGCTATGCGGTGTGGCGCCGTGACCCGCACCGGCTGGACGGTGGCCGTCCGCGCTGGGCCGGTGCCCGCCGGCTGGACGTGCTGCTCGGGGTGAAGGCCCCGAGCAACAAGGCCGACGCCACCACGGCCGACGGCAAGCCCCTGCCCATGCCCTACCAGACCAGCCTGGGCACCATCGACCTGCTCGCCGGCCTCAGCTACCGGCACGACCGCTGGAGCCTGGCCCTGGCCTATCAGCATGTGTTGAAGAACGCCAACGAGAACGGCTTCACCCACGAGCGCTGGATGGACGACATGCGGGTCTTGGGCTACTTCGAAAGCCCCTTCCTGGAGCGGGCGAACGATGCGGTGGCCCGGCTGCAATACGCCGTGCCCATCGGCCGCGTGACGGTGCAGCCCGGCCTGCTCGCGATCGTCCACCTGGGGCAGGACCGGCGGCTGGCCTCCTCGGGGAACATCATCGGCCTCCCCGGGACCGAGGCCGTGGCCGGCTCGGAAGGCCTGACCCTGAACGTGACCGTGGACGCCCGCTGGCGGATGAGCGACCGGTGGGCGCTGGAGCTGAGCTACGGGTCGCCGGTGGTCACGCGCACGGTGCGTCCCGACGGCCTCACGCGCAGCCTCGTCGCCAACCTGGGGCTGGCGTACCGCTTCGGGCGCTGAGGGGGTCAGGGCTTCCGCTCCATGCGGACCATGGGCAGCACCAGCGCCATCACCACGGCGGTGCCGAGCACCATGGCCACCACGAGCGGCAGGTCCACCTGGGTGATCCGCAGGTCCGCCGGAAGGGACAGGAAGAGCAGCACGGTGATCAGCCCGCGGGGTGCCAGCACCAGGGTGGCCGGATCCACCCGCCCCATGCTGACGCCGAGCACTACGGCGCGCGAGGCGTACAGCAGCCCGAGCAAGGCACCCACGATGATCCACACTTCGCCGCGCAGCACCGTCACCAGGCTGATGGAATAGCCGAAGAGCACGAAGAAGAACGTGCGCACGATGAAGGTGCTCTCCCGGGTCAACGCGTGCAACAGTTCCTGATCCGCCGCAGCCCGCGGATAGTCCGCCATCCGGTGGAGCCACTGGAGCGGTATCTGCCGGAGGTTCGCCATGAAGAGGCCGAAGACCAGGATGATGATGAGCGAGGACAGGTGAAACGACTTCCCCAGCCCGTATACCATGAGCAACAAGGCCAGGATAAGGAAGACCCGGACGTTGTGCGTGGACCGGGACAGGAGCCACAGCAGCCCAGCGCAGGACAGCAGGCTGATGACCACCACGATGAGCAGATCCGCCATGGCGCCCCCGAAATGCTCCAGATCGAGCGCCCCTGGAGCGGCAAAAAGGTTGAACGCCACCACCCCGAGGATGTCGCTGATGGAGGACTCGTAGATGATGAACTCCCGCCGCGCGGTCGGCAGTACACTGGCGGAGGGGATCGCCACGGCGCTGCTGATGACGCTGAAGGGCACGGCATTGGCCAGGCATGCTCTCCAGGGAGCTCCGGTCAGCATCTGCACTAGAATGGTGTACGCGGCACCCACCAGAAGGAGCCCAGCGATGGAGGCCACGAGCGCCCGAAGGATCACACCGCGGCGTTCCGGGGCGTACTCCAGCTCCAAAGCCCCGTCGAACACGATGAGGATCAGGCCCACCGTGCCAAGCGTTGGCAGCAGCCCTTCCGTGGCCAGCACGGGGAAGCCCATGCGCACCGAAACCTCCCGCAAGACCACCCCCAATGCCAACAGCAACAGCACGCTCGGGACCCGCGCGCGCTGGGCGAACAGATCGAAGATGTAGGAGAAGACCACGAGCCCTCCCAACAGGATCAGCACATGCTCCGTGGCCATGCACACAAAGAACGCGGTTCGACCTGCTCGGCCAACGCTATTTTCGACGATGATGCGTACCACCGCCCTCGCCGCCCTGCTTCTCCCCGGCCTGCTCCACGCCCAGGTCGACCTGCCGGTCTTCGGCAAGCAGGACGTGATCAACGGCTACGCGAAGGACGTGGAGGGCGAGGTCCTCTCCTACTTCAGCGTGTACCC
>JAEUSW010000139.1 GCA_016788285.1 Flavobacteriales bacterium | reverse complement strand
TCCTGATCGAACCTTGACCCAGTGGAGCGCATGAGCCCCAACTTCGCGGCGGTACAGCAGGCTCCGGCGACGCGGGAGGTCACCATGGGGGTCTTGCAGTCGTGAGTTATTCGGGCGTGCCCCGGCTCAAATCGCCGGGTCCGGCTTTCCGCTACAAGTCCGCACTCGTCGTTCCTTCTCGCTTGCGGGCTTTCCGCTGCAATCCGTCACGCAGAGTTCGTTCTACCACGGATCTTTGTGTCATGAGTAAGCCTATCCTGCGATTCGGTGTTACCGATCAGCTTCTGAACAAACTGCGTTCGGGTGATTCCGTGAGTGACAGCATCGATGACCACATAGTTGCTCTCAAGAAGAAACCACAAGTCCAAGTAGTCATTTCAGAGAATGACAAGGCCTTTTCATACCTCTACCCCTGGGTCCAGAATGGCGAGTTGTTCGCGCTTCGCGTCTTAGACCCAACACAGAATTTCCTCCTTGAAGCCATAAAACATCATGATGCCTTTGACCAAGCCCGGAGTCAAGTCGGCTCTGCCATCGAGATAGATGCTGGCGGCATCAAACTCGTAAATCGAGCAGTTGGAGAAACCCTTCTCAGCACGAAGATTCATGCAATTCTGTTCTATGCACTGGCAGCAGAGGCTTTAGCCAATTCAAGGCTACCATTCGACGCATCGTGGACGAACAAGAAGGGTGAGACGTTAGACCGCCAAGGCATTGAGAGGTGGTGCAGTTGGAAAGAGAAGATCGACTACCTCATCAACCATCGGGAGGTTGGCTCGATACTCACATCAAAAGCGGTGGACTTCATCGTTAGCCTCATCAAGATCAGGGACAACGTTGTCCATACGAAGGGTATCTCAATGCAAGGGGCAATTGACGACTGCGTGACCCATTATTATGCCGCGTTCCAATTTGACCTAGACAAGACCAAGAAATCCATGAACGTCTTGATGAAGGCCTTGGGTTGAATTGGTTCACCGGTTGAACCGGTCCCCTTTCCAATTGGCGGGGTTGTCGCGGATGTATTTCGCAATGCGTTCGTGTTCGGCGCCATCGCGGATCACGCGGTCGCAATAATTGCGTTGCCATAGGGGTGTGCCGTGGGGCAACAGCCCGGCGCGGTACGCCAGGCGCGTAACCGCGGATTTGTACGACGCCACGATCTGTCCCAACGCGCCACGCGGGATGCCCGGCGGTTTCCGCGGATCCCGTAGGGGCGCGTCATGACGCGCCCGTGTGTGGTGGGCCGGTGTGTCGGGCGTGTCGGGATAACCGCCGGGCATTCCGGTTCCGGGATCATCGAATGATGCAATGTTCGTGATCGTGGTTTTCCCGGACGCATCCCGCGCACGAATGCCGGGCGCGTTCGTTGGCGTTTCGGGCGCGTCATGATGCGCCCCTACGCCGTCCGCGCCCACGCCACCGTCCGACACACGTCCCCGCACGTCCACCAACCGTTCCCGTATCACCACAATGCCATGCACATGGTTGGGCATCACCACAAATTCCCCGACATCCACGTACGGCATGTGTTCCGGAATGGGATCCCAACATTGGCGGGCCAGATCACCGATGGGCGATGGGTGCACAACACCATCCGCGATATGACCGAACCGATGCAACCGGTCCTGCGTGCAGATCGTCAGGTAATACGCACCCACGTTGGCGTAATCGTATCCCTGCCAACGGTGGGTCGCACGGTTCGGCAGGTCGGCCATGATCCGAAGATCGGAACCGTGGTTCATCCGCGAGCCCCGTATTTCGCGTGAGGGACATGAGCGGAAAGCCCGGAGCGCGGTGATCCGCGCGAGGACTTGAAGCGTTGGCCCGACGGCGAGCCTTCGAGCCGGCACGCCCCCATCATCCAACAACCACTGCCCTACTCCCCCGCCATCGCCGCCCGGAAGAACATCATCACGTCCTTGTAGATCATGCGGTCGGTGGCGTGCCCGATGCCCGGGTAGATGCGGAAGCTGGCGTTCACCTTTTGGTCCACGTACACGGTGCGGCATTGGGTCCAGCGGTCGGCCATGGCGCGGCCGATGGCCGTGTGCACCACCTCGCGCTCCTGCCGCGCGTAGGCATCGTCGAAGTCCACGGCATCGTTGTCGTCCAGCGCGCCCATGTACAGCAGCTGCGGCACCCGCTTGAAGGCGGCCGTGTCCAGGGGGCGGCTGAAGAGCCGCTCGGCATCGTGCGTGCCCAGCGGATAGTCCAGCGCCGCGCCGTTCAGCGAATCCACGGGCAGCATGGCGATGCTGTTGATGCCGCCGCAGGCCACGGCGGCCACGCGTTCGGGGTGCAGCAGCGTGAAGCGGTTGGCGAAGGTGCCGCTGGCCGAGAAGCCGTTGAGGAACACCTGGTCGTGCACCGCATAGCCGAGGGCCTGCAGGCGCGGCCGGGCATCCTCGATCATGGCGATGAGCTGCCGATCGAGCCGCTGCATGGCACCCGTGTCGAGCAGGACCGCGTCGCGGTCCAGCGCGTGGGTGTAGATCGGCCAGGCCGTCCGCGGGCGCGGGAAGGCGGGCATGAGGAAGGGCAGCTTCAGCCCCCAGCTGAGGCTGCTGCCCAACGAGGCGTTGGTGACCTGCTCGGCCGCCCCGCGCACATGGGCCGCCAGCGTGTCGTTGGTGCCGGTGTTGTTGGTCTCCACCAGCAGGTGCTGCGGGCCGCTCACCGTGCCTTCCGGGATGTAGAGGTAGTACGGGAAGTGAAAGCCGGCCGCGGTGTCGGCCCCGATGAGGAGGAGCGTGTCGTGGGCGAGGGTGTCGCGCGGCCCGGCGACCGGTTCCGCCCGGGGCACCCCGCCGCGGCCGCAGGCCAGGAAGGTCGCTGCCGCGAGGAGGGGGACGATGAGCTTCATGGGATGAATGTAGCCAGCGCCTGCAGGTTCGCATTGGAGCTGGGTGCATGGCCGCGGCACTCCCTGTACCGGACCGCTGCACACGGTGGAACATGCGCGTGCCCGCCTCGCGGAATGGCGGTATCACACGCCTATTCCGGGAGAACCGTTGCCCATGATCCGCACACCCCTCCTGTTCTGTGCCACCTTGCTCACCCCGCCTTTGTGTGCCCAACGCGTGCTACCGTTCGGCAGCGGGACCAGCTTCGGCGTGGACGACATGGCCGTTTGGAACGGCCGGTTTGCGGTGAGGGGCTCCTGCAGCATGGGCCTGCCGGGCGTGGACGGCTCCGCCGTGCAGAGCTGGGATGGTGCGCAGGTGTTCAGTTTCCCTTCGTTCTTCACCACCGGTCCGGGTGCGCGGTACGTGCAGGAGTTGAATGGCCTGCTGTACGTAGGCGGGCGCTCCATTTCCTGCGACAACATGGCGCGTTGGGACGGCGGTGCCTGAGTGGGCTTGGATCAGGGCCTGCCCGAGCGCATCACCGCGATGTGCGTGCATCAGGGAGCCTTGCATGCGACCACCCGTGCCGGGTTGGTGCGCCGGTGGTCAGGTGCGGTGTGAGCCATGCTGGGCGGACGCTTCAACTCGGATGCACGGGCCCTAGTATCGCACCAGAACGTGCTCTATGCGGGTGGATCCCTCACGGAGGACGCCATGCTGACACCCGTGGTCCATCTGGCGCAATGGAGCGGTAGCGCTTGGGAGCAGGGGGACCCGGCCTCGCTGCCCTTGGCTCGGAGTGGCCATCCACACCGGCGGGGCTGTTGGTAGGGGGCACCTTCACGGCCGCTGGGGATGACGATCCCTTTCCGCAGCAATTGGCGGTGTGGAGCGGCAGCACCTTCAGCGTGCCGCCCTTGGACCCCATGCCCAAGTACGACCATGGCCTTTTCGATCACCGGATGGCCGCGCTGCAGCACGGTTGCTAGCACGCGAACGGATATCGCATCAGTGGCAACACGGCCTTCGACCTGGCCGATGTGGCGAACAGCGCTGCGGCGTTCGACGGGCACATGTTCGCGGGCATCCCAGCGACCGGCAAGCAGCTCACAATGGCCGGAAACACCATTGCGCATCTCCGTGATGGAAAGATCGTCTCCGAGATGGACTGCATGGACAACTCTGGACTTCCTGCCCAGCTCGGCGTGATGCCGCCGATGGAACCCCGGGAGCGTACTGCAACGGGCACGTTCCCGGACTGAACGCGTTCAGTCCATGTGGACCACCTGCCCCACCCCATTATCCAGCACGCTGACCTGAGGGCTGCCCTGGTAGTAGAGGCTGCCTACCCCACTGAGGCTGCCGCTGAGCTGCTCCAGGACATGCACCTCAATGTCGCCGACGCCGGACTGGGACACGTGGCAGGTGTCCACCACGAAGCCGAAGCCACGCAGGTCGCCCACGCCATCATGGGTGATGTGCAGGGTGCCCGCCGAGCCGTGCAAGGTGAGGTCACCCACGCCCTGGTGGATCACCTCCAGCGCCTCCATGCCTTGGAATCCTTCCAGGCGGGAGTGGGAGACCCCTTCATGGGTAAGGCGGTGGATGACCGGTATGACCACTTCCACCTCGAAGGAGATGTGCTGGTAGTTATGGTCGTCGTCGATGTCCACCACCAGGGTGTTGTTGCTCACCGTGGTGAATACGTCGTTCACGGCGACGGCATCGGTGCGCACACGCACCAGCTGGCTGCTGCCGTATTGCACGTTCACCTTCACCGGGCCCTGGATCCGCACGTTCTCAAAGGCGGACAGACCGCGCTCCTGCGTCACGATGTTCCCGGAGCCCAGGATAGGGTCCTTCCTGCATGCGGGCAGGACAACGGCAGCGAGCGCGAGGGGCAGGAAAAGCTTCAAGGTCTTCATGGTCGTTCGGTATTCGGTTTCACCTATGACAATGCACCTTCGGAATACCCCCATCCAAAGGCCGGAAAAGTTCAGCGGCCGGTCTCCCCCGCTTCGAGGTCCCCATGGGCATGCACACCGGACCTGTGGTGGCCGGCATCGTGGGGGTGAAGAAGTTCCAGTACGACATCTGGGGCGACACGGTGAACACGGCCAGCCGCATGGAGTCCTCGGGAGAAGTCGGGCAGGTGAACATCAGCGAGGCGACGTATGCGTTGGTGAAGGAACAGGCGGGACGCCTGTTCGACTTCACCCCGCGCGGCAAGGTGCAGGCGAAGGGCAAGGGGGAGATGGAGATGTATTTCGTGCGCCGCAATTCCGAAGGAGTGCAGGCGTGACCTCGCACAGACCTGGGTATCGAATTGTACGCAACCAGGTCGCTGGGCACCTCCGCGACGATGGCTCAGGAGCGGCACGCACCCTACACCTTGGTGTATCCTTGGAACTCACCCGGTACTTTCGACCGATCATGGCACAGAACGCCTACCGTCGAGCAGCCCGCCGCACCATTCTGCTGCCCGCGTTGGTGCTCCTTTGGATGCCCTTCGCCCGAGGCCAGTATGATACGGACTCGCTGTGGTCGGTCTGGGCCGATGGCTCACGGACCGTGGACGCCCGGGTGGAAGCCCTCGATCTGTTCGCGCGTCATCGTTATGGACGCACCGACCCGGATAGCGTGCTGATCTGCGCCCAGCTGATGCACGACCTCGCGGTATCACGCGGCGCGCCCGCCCATCAGGGCAAGGCCCTGGCACTGCGCGCGAGCGGCCACCTGGGCAAGGGCGAGGCGGATCCCGCCATCGTGCTTCTGGATAGCGCCATTGCCCTGTTCGAGGCGGCCGGCACCGAGCAGGATGTCATGCGGGCGCTGAATGCCGAGGGCAGGGCACACGCCATGCGGGGTGACCTGGCGAGGGCCACTGAAGGCCTGACGCGCGCCCTGAAGATCGCCGAGGCGCAGAACGACAGCTCCATGACCGCACGCATCCTGGGCAACATCGGGGCGATGTACCATGAGCGCGGCGATCTTGACCATGCGATGGACTACTACCAGCGGCGACTGGTCATGGCAGAAGCGCTCGACCAGAAAGACATCCTGGGCGAGGTCATCTGCAACATGGCGATCATCCAGTATGAGCGCGGAGAAAACGAAATGGCGCTCGCGAACTATGCACGCGCCCTGGCTTTGAGCAGGGAGATCGGCCATCACGGCCTGACAGCGAATACCCTGCACAACATGGCCACGGTGTACCAAAGCCAGGGACGGCTACCGCAGGCGTTGGAGCTCTTTGAACAGGAGTTGGCGCTCGGGATCGAGATCGGTGATGAGGCCTGCGAATCCAGCGGACGCACTGCGGTCGCTGAAACGCAATTCCTGATGGGCGAGCCCGGCAAAGCCCTGACCAATGCACAGAAAAGCCTTGAACTGGCCGAGAAGAACGGCGACATCATGCTCATCCGGGATGCTGCCCAGGTCCTATTCAAGGTCCGCAAGGCCATGGGTAACGGGAGCGAGGCACTTCGCATGCACGAGCTCTACATCGCCATGCGCGACAGCGTAAAGAGCGAGGAGAACCAGGCCGCCATGCTGACGCAGAAATTCCAGTACGATTACGAAAAGAAGGAAGCCCTGCTCCTGGTGGAACAGGAGAAGAAGGATGCCGTGGCAGCCGAGACGATCCGCCGCAAGAACGTGCAGCGCAACGCGTTCATCGGCGGCTTCGGGTTGATGATCCTTCTGGCGGGCGTCTTCTTCACACAGCGCAACCGGATCGGCAGGGAAAAGGCCCGCAGCGAGGAACTGCTGCTCAACATACTGCCCGAGGAGGTCGCCGACGAACTGAAGGAGAAAGGTCACGCCGATGCGAAACACTTCGACACCGCCACCATCCTCTTCACCGACTTCAAGGGCTTCACCCAGCTGAGCGAGCAGGTGAGCCCTGCGGAGCTCGTTGAGGAATTGAACACCTGCTTCAAGGCCTTCGACGGCATAATGGGCAAACACCGCATTGAGAAGATCAAGACCATCGGCGATGCCTACATGGCCGCAGGCGGCCTGCCCGACCCCATGCACGGTAGCCCTGCCGAGGTGGTGCGCGCCGCCCTGGAGATGCAGGAATTCATGGCCGCCTACAAGGCGCAGCGTGAGGCCGAGGGCCGGCTCTTCTTCCAGATGCGCGTGGGCATCCACACCGGACCGGTCATCGCCGGCATCGTGGGTGTGAAGAAGTTCCAGTACGACATCTGGGGCGATACGGTGAACACGGCCAGCCGCATGGAATCATCCGGCGAGGTGGGCCAGGTGAACATCAGCGAGGCCACGTATGCCCTGGTGAAGGATGAGGCAACGTTCACGTTCACGCCACGCGGAAAAGTGCAGGCGAAAGGCAAGGGTGAGATGGAGATGTACTTCGTCACGCCCGCCTGATCACTGCGTCTTCACGACATGCGCATGGCCGATGGCACGTGCACCATCGAGCGATGTGAGCTGAAGATCGTACGCCCCAGCGGCCAGATGCCCGAGGTCGACAACAAGCGAATTCGTCAGACGCTCGGAGACGATGAGCCTCCCTTGCGCATCGTACACCCTCAATTCGACGCCCTTCAGTGCATCCAGCGAGCCAATGGTCAGTCGATCGGTGAAAGGATTGGGCCACACGTTGAGCGCGGGGATCTCCTTCTCGGGGATGCCGATCGTCGATGCGTCGGTGAACACATCGACGGTCAGGGGCACCTCGTCGTTGGTGAAATCATATCCACCGAGCAGGAGGACCTGGTTCCCTGAGGCCACCGCGAGGAAATTGATGCGCGAGCTGCTCATCGCGGCCGTCGACCACGTATCGCTCAATGCATCATACACATCGACCACATCGGATCCGGAAGTGTAGTACCAGTTGATCGCTCCGCAACCGCCACCGGCGAAAATCGCGTAGTTCCCCACCGAGGCAGCTTGTACACCCTCTCGCGGCGCGCTCAATGTCGCCGTGGACCACGCATCAGCCGCCGGATCATAGATGTCCACCGTGGCGCTGCACGCCTCTTCGCCGGTGATCCCCCCGGCGAACATGACCTTGCCTCCGACTGCTACCCCGCCTCCATAGAAAGCGCGTGCCTCGGATAGCGTTGCTGTTGACCAGCTATCGGTGGCCGAATCGTAGATGTCCACGCGATCGCTCACCCCGACCCCGGTGCCACGATAGCCGCCTGCGAAGTAGGCCTTGCCATCGAGCACCGCGCTGGCCATGCCCGCACGTGCCTCAGAGAGCGTCGTCGTGCTCCACGTTTGTGTGGCCATGTCGTAGATGTCGATGGTGCTGTACGCCGTGCAATCATAGTAGGAGCTGTTCCATATCGCATTATGCCCTCCGGCGAAGAGGACCTTGTTGCCCACCACCGCTGTGGCGATCTCCACCCGCGCCTGCGAGAGCTGGGCCTCATCAAGCAGAGTGCCCGCTGCAAGGTCGAAGACCTCCACGGCAGCCAGATGCTGCTGGCTAGGCCACACCCATCCTCCAGCGCAGAACAAGCGGTCACCTGCAATCGCCGTTGCCACCTTGATCCGACCGGTGTTGAGGAACATGGTGGGGTCATCGTCCCAGAGGCCCGTGATCCGGTCATACTCCATCACGATGTAGTGGTAGTTCGCGTTGTAATCGAATCCGCCCGCGACATACACCTTGCTGAAATTGCCTGCTCCGCTCACCTGGTCGTATTGCAGGGGTGCCTCGATGGTGCTCCATTGTCCTTCAGCAGCGCCCGTCGCGATCGAACAAAGGATGGGGAGTATCCGCTTCATGGTTGCTGGTATTGTGGCAACAAAGCACTTCCGGCCGCAGGCATCCGCAAATACCCTCTTCGTGGTATGCACCTGTACCACTATAGGGGCATTGCACACGCACCGGGGTATGCGGACCTTCGTCACCGATGCAGGACTTGGGTCGCACTGGTTCCTCAGCGTGCCGAAGGAGCGCGCTCCGCGCGATGGGCATGACCGCGCTCCTCTTCGCATCCGTTGCCTTGAAGGCCCAGTCGTCGGCGGACTGGGCGATCTCCGAAGCAGGGGCAATGGTCAGGAAGGGAAGGGCGAATGAAGCGCGTGCATCCTTGGAAGCAACAATCCGCGAACTGGAAACCAGGAAGGACACCTTGCGGCTGTTGCGTGCGCTGGCCTTGCTGGGTCGAGCGGAATACGACCTTGGTGAACTGCCCGCTGCGCTTCGCCACTTACAGCGCACCATCGATCTCGGCGTGGACGCCGGTTCGCACAGCGAAGTGGGCAGGGCGTACACAATCAAAGCCATCATCGCGCAGGAGACCAGTCACCCTGATTCCGCGAAGCATCTTTACGAGCGTGCCATCCAGTACCACCTGCGCGCGGGCGACACCTCCGCGTGCGCCATCGTCTACGACAACCTCGGGCAGTTCAATCTGAACGCCGGCGATATTCCCGGCGCCATCGTCTGGAGCGAGAAAGCGCTCACCTGCCTGAAAGACACCTCATGGCCCGACCACTACCGGACCGCAGCGTTGATCGAGAGCTCATTGAGCAACTACCACACCTGGCTGGGCGATCGCGTGAAGGGCATCGAGCATGGTGAGCGATCCATGCGTCTGGCACGGCGGAGCGGTGAAGTGTACGCTATCGTTCATACCGGTACGCAACTGGCGGGCGCCTACCTGGCCAATGGTGAAGCGCGCAAGGCACTACCGTTGTTGCTCCGTTCCGATTCGCTGGCGAGCAGGCATGCCATTCCGCTGAACAAGCATCGCGACATCCCGGAACTGCTGAGCACCGCGTACGAGATGCTCGGTGATCCGGTGAAGGCGCTCGGCTACTACAAGCAGCGCGCGGCATTGAACGACAGCCTGCGCAACAATGCGACGCG
>JAEUSW010000092.1 GCA_016788285.1 Flavobacteriales bacterium | reverse complement strand
TCGGGCAAGGTGTACGCCAACCCGGTGGCCGGTGCCAACAAGTACCGCTGGCGCTTCGAGCGTGACGGCGGCGGCTTCACCCGCGTGATCACCAGCAACACCGCCACCCTGGTGCTGAACTGGCTGACCCAACCGCTGGTGGACGGCGACACCTACAACGTGACAGTGGCGGCGAGCTTCGACAATGGCGCCAACTACTGCCCCTACGGCCTGAGCTGCCAGGTGACGATCGACAACACGCCCGGCGCTCAGCCGCGCGCGATGGAGGCCGCCAGCGGCTTCAGCATGTACCCGAACCCGAACCGGGGTGACCAGGTGGTGCTGAACATCACCGACCTGCCCGAGAGCGAGGTGTTGGTGACCGTGGACATCGTGGACGTGTTCGGCAAGCGTGTGATGAGCGTCACCGAGGGCGCCCAGAACGGCAGCCTGAACCTGGTGCTCGCGCTGGACAACAGCCTGGCCAGCGGCATGTACACCGTGCAGGTGACCGCCGGCGAACAGACCTTCACCGAGCGTTTGGTGATCAACAAGTAAGGAGCGCCGCTCCTGCTGAACGGGAAGCCCCGGCCGCATGGCCGGGGCTTCTTCGTTCACGGTGAGGCATCACGGGATCCCGGGAGGACCAGCGCCGGGGGAGATCGATCCAAGCTCCTCACACCCAAGGCGTTTCGATCCGGTCGAGCGAACCAGCATCCGGTTTTGTCGGGGTTATGAACCGTTTCGTCGGAAAAAAAGGTCGTTCCGTCGACGAATCCTCTTGACAACCGCGGGTGATCGAGGCCAGTTTTGTCGGCCGGTTACGACATGCGTTCGGGCCGGACCAAACGAATTCCCATGGTACACATCGAACTCGATACCCGACCGGTGCTCCGGTCCTTGCGGTCGCTGCTGGCGATCGCCGCGTGGCTGCTGCCCAGCCTCTGGGCCGCAGCGCAGGTCTCCCAGACCTTCAACACCTCCGGCAGCTTCACCCCGCCGGCGGGCGTCACCCAGGTGGTGGTGGAATGCTGGGGTGGTGGTGGCCGCGGCGGTACGCGCACCACGAACGGCCAGGGAGGAGGAGGAGGAGGAGGGGCGTATTCCCGCGCGCTGGTCGCGGTGACCCCGGGCACGCCCTACACGGTGACGGTGGGTGCGGGTAGCACGACGACCTCAGCGGGCGGCGACTCGTGGTTCGCCACCGCAGGCACGGTGATGGCCAAAGGCGGCAACAGCAGCGGCGATAACAGCAGCACGGGTGCGAGCGGCGGCACGGCCGCAGCTTCGATCGGCTCCGTGAAGTTCAATGGCGGCAACGGCGCCAACGGCGGCACCATCTTCATCAGCAGCTGGGGCGGTGGCGCTGGTTCCAGCGCCGGGTACGGCGCGGCCGGTGCCAACGGGTTGCTGGGCGGCGGCGGCACGGCCCCTGCCGGCGGCGGCAACGGCGGTGGTGGAGCGAGCAGCCAGGGCAATGGCACGGCCGGCTCGGCGCCGGGCGGCGGCGGCGGCGGCGCGATCCGCAGCAGCAGTGGCACACGCACCGGTGGAGCGGGCGCCGATGGCCGCGTGATCGTCACCTACTACAACCCCGGCGTGTGCATCAGCGGCACCAACGGCTTCAACACCATCCCGGACAATGCCTGCGGCGCCAGCCAGTTCATGCATGCACCGATCCCGGTGACCGGCCAGCCCACCGCCCTGGGCACCAACCCGGGCAACGCCCGCCTCACCAGCGTGGAGCTCATCGTGGCGCACACCTTCAACAGTGACCTGCGCGTGACGCTCACCAGCCCGGGCGGTCAGACCCGCAACCTGATCCTGAACCGCTTCGGCAACGGCGACAACCTGGGCAACCCGGGCGCCTGCCCTGGCACGGTGCTCACCCTGGCCGACGGTGGATCAGCGCTGGTGAACACCAACACCAGCAACGTGGCGGGCACCTACCAGCCTGAACAGACCCTGGCCGGCTTCACCGGCGACCCCAACGGGGCCTGGGTGCTGAACATCTGCGACAACGCGAACGCCGACGTGGGCCGTCTGGTGATGGCCCGCCTGAACTTCTGCACGGTGCCGCTGATCACGAGCTTCGGCTCGAACAGCCCGATCTGCGCGGGCGAGACCCTGACGCTGACCTCGGCGGCCACGGGCAGCCCGGCGCCGACCTTCTCCTGGGCAGGCTCGGGCACCTTCGCACCGAACACCAGCAGCCCGAACGTTTCGGTGACCGGCGCGTCCACAGGCAACTACACGGTGACCGTCAGCAGCAGCTGCGGATCGGCCCAGCAGGTGATCCCGGTGACGGTGAACCCGCTGCCCACGATGAACTGCCCGGGCAACATCACCGGGATCTGCAGCGCGGACGCGCCCTTCGTGCTCGGCGGGGCCACCCCTTCGGGCGGCACCTACAGCGGAACGGGCGTGAGCGGCGGCAGCTTCGACCCCGGCGCGGCCGGTGCGGGCACGCATACGATCACCTACAGCTACACCGACGGCAACTCCTGCTCCAACAGCTGCACGTTCACCATCGATGTGACGCTGGCCTCCACCTGGTACAGTGACGTGCTGGACGGCGACGGCCTGGGCGATCCGGGCAGCCCCCTGCTGGCCTGCAGTCAACCGGTGGGCTACGTGGCCGACAACACGGACGGCTGCCCCACGGTGAGCGGAACGGTGGGCAGCGCGTGCAACGACGGCAACCCCTTCACCAGCGGCGACGTGCTGAACGGCAGCTGTGCATGCGCCGGCACCCCGGCCCCCTGCACCAACTGGAACCTGGCGATCGCCACGGACGCCAACGGTGGCGACGTGAGCTGGCAGCTGAAGGACGCCAACAGCCCCTTCATCCTGGCCAGTGGCAGCGGGCTGGCCAACAACACCACGGTGAACAGCTCCTTCTGCGTACCGGTGGGGGCCTGCTTCGAGCTGACGGTGAACGATGCGGGTGGCAACGGCATCGCGGGTGGCGGCTGGGTGCTCACCAACGACCAGGGTGAGCGCGTGATCGACAACACGGGCAACGGCGCCTGCTTCGGCAGCAGCAGCACCTCGGTGAACGAGAGCATCTGCAACGCCGTGGGCACGGACAAGCTGATGTTCAGCGACTGTGACAAGGAGGACCACCAGCCCGGTGGCAACGTGTTCGCCAGCGAGAACCCGGCGGTGAGCGCCCAGTGGGGCCTCGGGAACCAGGCGGATGACGGCTACCAGTTCTGGTTCTACGACCCCTGCGGCGGCTACAGCCGTCGGATCTTCCGCAACCACGCCACCAGCGGCGG
>JAEUSW010000295.1 GCA_016788285.1 Flavobacteriales bacterium | reverse complement strand
AGCACCGGCGCCAGCTTCGCGATCTGCTGCTCACCGGTGAACCGGATCTGCCGCGCGCTTTGCACGTTGGCCGTCTGTTGCACCAGCAGCTGGTGCTCGTCCTTCAACAGCGCGCCTTTGTGGAAGAGCAGTGCACAGTATTCGTTGAAGCCGTGCATCAGGAAGACGTTCTTCCCGTTGATCGTGTAGCAGGGGTGGCCCCATTTCAGTTCCTCGGTGAGGCCGCTCTGCAAGGCCAGTTCGCGCAGTGCGGCGAAACAGGCCTTCCAGGGCCCCTCCTTCGCGAAGAACCGATCGACCTTGGGGTCGGGGACGCCGATCGAAGCGTCCTGCTGCGCGTGGCTCACCCAGCCGGGGAGGGCGGCGGCCTGCGTGATCCAGCTGATCAGCTGCGGCTCGTCCTCGATCCCGCGTTCAAGGATGTCCAGGTAGCGTGCCTGGGGGTCCTTGCTGGGCCCCGGAGGCATCGGCGTCATCGATCGACCTTGGAACCAGGTGAGCCGCACGAACCGGGTGAAGCAGTGCGTGGAGAGGAACCAGCCCCGGCCTTCGACCCCGTAGAAGGGCGAGTTCCACTTCACCGCCTTCCGCAGCTGCGGCACGTGCCGCTCGATCAGCGCATCCAGCTGCTCACCCACCGCGCGCTTCCATCCGGGCATCGCGGCGATGTACGCCTGCACGGGCGCGTCGCCCTCGCCCTTGGGGATCTGCGGGTTGCCGCCGGAGAGCAGCTTCACGGGGCCCGTTCCGCTTTTCTTCGGAGCAGGGCCGCTGCGGGACCGAGGGGAGGAGGACATGTCCGTGTGGTCGGTGGCTGCGAAGTAAGGGAACGGCATGCCCGATCCCGTCGCCTCCCCGTCCGATCCACCGCGCGGGCAGGAAGGGCCGTTCCCGGACGAGGAAGGGCGATGCATGGCCGGCGGGACGGGCCTAGGTTCATGCATCCTGTTCCCCTCCCCATGCGCATCACCCTCATCCTCTCCGGCATCCTGGCCGCGGCATCCTGCCCGGCCCAGACCATCCTGGGACCCGACGCTCCCGAGCTGGTCGTCGGGCGTTCCGGTACGGCGCTCAAGTTCACGCTCACCGATCCTCCCGGTTCAAACAACGTGAATGGCGGTTATGTGGAAGCCTTCATCCCGGTGGACCCACCCCCGTCCGGCGTGGCGCTTCCAAGGCTACCTGATCGTGGAGCTCCGCAGCCCCGCCGATGCCGACGACAGCCTCGCCCTCGTCGTGGCCGATCTGCAGCGCGCTCAGGTGCTGGCCCTGATGGACAAGGTCGACACCGTCGACGCGGCGACCGCGCTGTTCATCCAAGGCACGGACAGCTGCTTCGTGGGGCCGGTCACGCTGGACAACAGCGGTGTGCCGCCCACCCTTCAGGTGTCCGTGAGCGCGTTCACCGGGCAGCCGTTCCACGAGGACAGCACGTACTGCTTCGTGGCGCTGGCCTTCGCCACCACACCGAGCTTCACCGATCCCGTCTGCGGCCAGCCGCGCACGATGCTGTGGAGCCAACGGTCGGCGTCCGGTGCGTTGATCGCCGTTTGCGTGACGCCGGGCACCATCGGCATGGCCGAGCGCGAAGGTGTGCATGACCTCCAGGTGTTCCCGTGCCGGCCTCGGAGCGGGTGCAGGTGCGGGCTCCGCGCGGCCCGTGGACGGTGGAGTGCACCGATGCCCGCGGCGCTTGGGTGCATTCCGCCCCGCTGGGACCTGACGGCACGGTGTCGTGGGCCGGTCGTGCCGGGCGTGTACACGCTGGTGTTGCGGGGTGATGGGGGGCTGTTCCGCACCCGGCTCGTGGTGGAGTGACCCGAGGCGGCCTCACCTTTATTTCCTCCCGATCGTCGGGAACGCCCCCGAATGGTCGACCTTTGGGCCATCAATGCCCCGGTGGTTTTGCCGGGGATACACTTGTCCGCCGAAGGGCGGACGCATTACCAGTCAGTACATGTCAAGCGGTACAGTGAAGTTCTTCAACACGGAGAAAGGGTTCGGTTTC
>JAEUSW010000107.1 GCA_016788285.1 Flavobacteriales bacterium | reverse complement strand
CGAGGTGCCGTGGACCAACAAGGACCTGCAGGTGGAGTGGATGAGCTTCCGCGACAAGCTGCAGCCCGGCGACCGGGAGGAGTGGCGCTTGAAGATCCGCGGTGCGAAGGGCGACGCCGTGGCCGCCCAGCTGCTGGCCACCCTGTACGACGCCTCGCTCGACCACTTCGTACCGCACGGCTGGGCGCTGGACGTGCACCCGCGCACCGACGCACGCCTGGGCTGGCAGCGCACCACCCCCTTCGGCACCGATGGGGGGCGGGAGGTGTGGCGCCCGTTCATCGCCCCGGCGGGCGTGGTCCGGATCTATCCGCAATTGGAGACGTATGGCTTCATCGGACGTCATGAATGGATCGGTCTGGACAACGTCGAGGTCGTTCAGTATCGGAGGGGAAGGAGCGACGACCTCGCGACGACCACCTACGAAATGAAGGAAGCAGAGGTGGTGACCGGTGGCGTTCCAGCGAACATGGGCGACAACTCCGGCGGTGTAGCTGAGGAGAGTGCGGAGGCCGAGCCGCAGGCCGCTCCGATCACTAGCGGGTCATCAAGCGATGCACCGCCCCCCCTGCGCAGCGACCTGCGCGAGACGGCCTTCTTCCTGCCCGACCTGCTGACGGACCGCGACGGCGGGGTGGTGCTGCGCTTCACGGTGCCCGATGCGCTGACGCGGTGGAACCTGCTGGGCCTGGCCCACACGGCCGACCTGCAGCTGGCGCAGCTGGCGCGCAGTGTACGCACCGTGAAGCCCGTGATGGTGGTGCCCAACCTGCCGCGCTTCCTGCGCGCCGGCGACCGCATGGTGCTCACTGCCAAGGTGAACGTCACCGAGCCGGGCCGCGCCGAGGGCCTCGCGCGCCTGGCGCTCTTCGACCCCGCCACCAACGCCCCGCTGGACAAGGCCTTCGGGATCGACACCCCCGAGCAGGTCTTCATCGCCGCGGAAGGCGAGAGCGCGGTGGTGGCCTGGGAGATCACGGTGCCGGAAGGCGTCGGCGCGGTCGGCGCGCGCATCACCGCCGCCAGCCGTCCGGGTCCGCGGAGCACGGTGGTGGCGGCGGACGGGGAGGAGCGCGTGCTGCCGGTGCTCACCGACCAGGTGCTGGTGACCGAGCGGCTACCGCTCTGGATGGCGGGACCGGGCACGCGCACGTTCACGCTGAACAAGCTGGTGAACGCCACGCCGAACGACCGCACGAGCACCCGGCGGAACCACCTGCTGCGGTTGCAATACACACCGAACCCCGTCTGGCTGGCCGTGCAGGCGTTGCCCTACCTGATGGAGTTCCCGCACGAGTGCGCCGAGCAGCTCTTCAGCCGCTACTACGCCAACCGCCTTGCCGCGCATGTGGTGGCCGAACGCCCTGCCATCCGAAGCGTGTTCGAGCGGTGGCGGCAGGCCGGTCCGGATGCCTTCGCCAGTGCGCTGGAGCGCAACGCCGACCTGAAGCAGGTGCTGCTGGCCGAGACCCCCTGGGTGGTGGAGGCGCGTGATGACCGCACCCGTCGTCAGCGGATCGCCCTGCTCTTCGACCTGGACCGCATGGCGCGTGAGGAGGACGAGGCCCTGGGCCGTCTGCGGCAGATGCAGCTGCCCAACGGGGCCTGGTCGTGGTGGGCGGGCATGATGCCCAGCCGCTGGGTGACGCAGCACGTGGTGGCGGGGCTGGGCCACCTGGACCGCGTGGGCGCCGCCGATCCTCGCGCCGATGGCCCCGTGCACCAGATGCTGCACCGTGCGGTGGACTGGCTCGATGGGGAGGTGGTCCGCGAGCAGCGGCGGCTGCAGCGCGAGCTGGACAAGGCGGCCTTCGCAGCGTACCGGCCCGATCACGGCGACCTGCACTACCTCTACGCGCGCAGCTTCTTCCGCCATCGGCCGCTGGACGGTGCGGTCGGCGGCGTGGTGCAATGGCTGCTCGATCGTGCCCTCGACGGATGGACCGATCGCCCCCTGCACGATCAGGCGCTGCTGGCCCTGGTGCTGCACCGCTTCGACCGGCATGAGGCGGCGGCCCGCATCGTGGAGAGCCTGCGCCAGCGCGCCGTGATGAGCGATGAGCTGGGCATGTACTGGAAGGACTTCCGCCGCGGGGTCGATCCGTGGGCGTTCCCGGCGGAGACGCATGCGCGCATGATCGAGGCCTTCCACGAGGTGGCCGGGGATGCGGCCAGCGTGAACGCCCTCCGAATGCATCTGCTGCAGATGAAGCGCACCACCGACTGGGGCACCACCACGGCGACGGCGGAGGCCTGCCACGCCCTGCTGCTCACCGGTGACGCCTGGCTCGAGGAGGGCGCAGGCCCGGAGATCCGGGTGGGCGGACAGGTGGTGGGCGCTCAGCACCGCGAGGCCGGTACGGGCACCTTCGAGCGCACCTGGTCCGGGGAGGAGGTGAAGCCCGCCCTGGGCGAAGTGACCATCACCGAGCGCGCCGACCGGCCCTCCTGGGGGGCGTTGTACTGGCAGTACTTCGAACGGATGGACCGCGTGACGCCGCCGGACCTGGGCGGTGGCGGCCCGCCCTTCCACCTCACCCGGCAGGTGATGCTGGAGCGGCCCGGGGCCCGTGGGCCCGAGCTGGTGGAGCTGGCACCGGGCGTGGCGGTGCGGCCCGGCGACAAGCTGGTGGTGCGGCTGGTGCTGCGCACCGACCGTCCGCTGGACTTCGTGCACGTGAAGGACCTGCGCGCGGCAGGCTTGGAGCCGGTGGATGCGTTGAGCGGTCATCGCTACCAGAGCGGGCTGGGCTACTACCAGAGCATCCGCGATGCGGCGATGGACCTGTTCATCGACCGCCTGCCCGCGGGCACCCATGTGTTCAGCTACGCGCTGCGTGCCACCCATGCCGGTGACTTCAGCCAGGGCATCGCCTCGGCCACCTGCATGTACGCCCCGGAGTTCGGCGGCCACAGCGAGGGGTTGCGCGTGCTCGTGTCGGAATGAAGCGACGGTCGCCGCAGGCCCATCGACCGTGATCCGCGGTCCGTCGATCCCTTCCACCGACCGAACGGGACGGTGACCTTGATCGTTGCGCTGCCTGGCCGGGTTCCGGACCTTTGCGCCTTCGTTCACTGCTCACCCCGATCCGTTGCCCATGAAGCTTCGCTCCATCCTGCCTTTGACCCTTCTTCTTCTTGGCCCGGTGCTCCCGGCCCAGGAGTTCGTGGAACTGCACAACGCCGAGGTGCTCCCGTTGGAGTTCCTGGGCGAGACGATGGCCTTCCGCGATTGGGACCCCACCCGTGCGTTCCCGGATGAGGTGGTGCGCGACGCCAACGGATGGCTGGTGAAGCCCGAGCCGAAAGGCACGAAGGAAGCCCGGCTGCACCAACGCGTGAACAGCAAAGCGCTGCCCCTCGGGGAGGATCCCGCCTGGCAGCGCCAGCAGGGCGGCCGCACCTCGGGCCGCGCGCTGGACCTCACCATCAACGGCATCGGCAACACGGGCGTCAACCCCAGTGACCCCTGCCTGGAGGTGGGCCCCAACCATGTGATCCAGATGATCAACGGAAGCTCGGGCGCCTACTTCCGCATCTATGACAAGAGCGGCAACCCCCTCGGCGCACAGACCTACCTGGACAACTTCATCAACGCCATCGGGGGCATCACCACCTACAGCGGCGCGGGCGACCCGATCGTGCTGTACGATGCGCTGGCCGACCGCTGGCTGATGAGCGAGTTCTCGGCCAGCGGCAACCGGCTGGTGATGTGCGTGTCCACCACGGCCGACCCGCTGGGCACCTGGTACGCGTACAGCTTCACCGCGCCGAGCTTCCCGGACTATCCCAAGTACGGGGTATGGCCCACGGCGTACATCGTGACCAGCAACGAGGGCACGGGCTGCCCCATCTACGCCCTGGACCGCACGCGGATGCTGGCCGGCCTGTCGGCCACCTCACAGCGCTTCACCACGCCGGACTACCCCACGATCGGTTTTCAGGCCACCACGCCCATCAGCTTCGAGGGCGGCACGGCCCCGCCGGCCAACGCCCCGGCCATGGTGATGCGCATGGCCGACGACGCGTGGAGCGCCACCATCCCTGCGGACCGGCTGGAGCTGTGGACCCTGACGCTGGATTTCACCACGCCGGCCAACAGCGTGCTGGCCGGGCCCCAGCTGATGCTCACCGATCCGTTCGACACCGAGCTGTGCGGCTACACCTCCTTCTCGTGCATCGACCAGCCCAGTTCGGCCACCAACCTGGACCCGCTGCGCGAGGTGATCATGAACCGGGCGCAGTACCGCAACTTCGGCACGCACGAGACCATCGTGTGCAACCACGTCACCGACGTCACCGGCACGGACCGGGCGGGCGTGCGCTGGTATGAACTGCGGCGCAGCGGCGGCATCGCCAACCCCTGGGGCATCCATCAACAGGGCACCTATTCACCGGACGCCACCAGCCGCTGGATGGGCTGCATCTCCATCAACGCAGCGGGGGACATCGGACTGGCGTACAACGTGAGCTCCGCCTCGGTGTTCCCGGGGATCCGCTACACGGGCCGCAGCGCCAGTGACCCGCTGGGGCAGATGACCATCGCGGAGACCACCATCGTGGCCGGCACCGCGGCCAACGGCAGCAACCGCTACGGCGACTACAACTCGCTCGACGTCGATCCGGCCAACGGCAGCTTCTGGGGCACGGCCCAGTACAACCCGGCCTCGGCCTGGTCCACGCGCATCTTCAACTTCTCGTTCACCCCGCCGTTGTGCACGCCGCCGGCGGCCACCCTGAGCACGCCGTGCATCAACCTCGGCCAGTACAACGTGAGCATCAACCTCACCAGCCTCGGCAGCGCTTCCAGTGTCACCCTGCAGATCGATCCGGACGGCGGTGGCCCCAATCCGCCCGTTACGGTGGGGAACGCCACCGCTCCCGGCGTGTTCGGCCCCTACGGCCCATACACCAGCGGCAGCGCGGTATCGGTGGTGCTGGTGCACGACCAGTTCAGCCAGTGCACGGTGACCTACACCGGTGTGGTGGCCAACTGCAACTCGCCGGGCGCCGGCTGCACCACCTTCAACAGCACGGGCACATCGGCCATCACCGACAACGCGACGGTGAGCAACACCATCACCGTGCCCGCACAGGGCGGTGCCACCCTCAGCGACCTGAACGTGTTCGTGAACATCACCCACACCTACACCGCGGACCTGCGCGTGTCGCTCGAGAGCCCGTCGGGCACCATCGTGAACCTGATCAACAGCGGTCTCTGCACCAACAGCGACAACATCGTGGTGGAGTTCGACCAGACCGGCGTGAACGGCAACGTGGGCGTCACCTGCCCGATGAACAACCTGTTCGTGGTGCCGGCCCAGTCCCTTGCGGCGTTCAACGGCCAGGTGTTCCAGGGCAACTGGATCCTGCGCGTGCAGGACGTGGCCACACAGGACCAAGGCACGCTGAACAGCTGGTGCCTGATCCCCACCCTGATCGCGGCCGATGTGAAGGTGTCGGCGAAGGTCTTCCTGGAGGGCGCTTACAACACGGGCACGGCCCTGATGAACGATGACCTGCGCGCGGCCGGCCTGGTGCCGCTCACAGAGCCGTACACGGCGCTCGGTTATTCCTTCATCGGTGCGCCGAGCGGGGCCACCACGGCCCCGGTGCTGGCCGTGACCGGTGCCAACGCCATCGTGGACTGGGTGGTGGTGGAGCTGCGCAACAGCCTGAACAACGCCACCGTGGTGGCCAGCAAGGCGGCGCTGGTGCAGCGCGATGGGGATGTGGTGGGCGTGGACGGCACTTCGCCCGTGAGCTTCGCCCTGCCGGCCGACGACTATTTCGTGGCGGTGCGGCACCGGAACCACCTCGGCGCCATGGCCACCCCGGCGCTGGCCCTGAGCGGCACGTCCACCACCGTGGACCTGACGGCCCCGGCCACCGGCACCTTCGGCACCGACGCGCGCAAGACGGTCGGCAGCATCCGCGCCCTCTGGGCGGGTGATGTCACCTTCAACAAGCAGGTGAAGTACGCCGGCGGGTCCAACGACCGCGACCCCATCCTGGTGCGCATCGGGGGCACCGTGCCCACCGCGGTGGTGAGCGGCTACCATCCGGAGGACGTGAACCTGAACGGCCAGGTGAAGTATGCCGGCAGCGCGAACGATCGCGACCCCATCCTGGTGAACATCGGGGGCACCGTGCCGACGGCCACCCGGAGCGAGCAGATCCCGTAAGCGTTCCACAGCCGATCGGTGACAGATCGCGGCCACCGGGGCGGGACCTCCAGGTCCCGCCCCGGTAGTTTCGCGGCATGAAGCCCATCCGGTCCACGCTGCTGCTCGCGCCCCTGTTGCTCCTCGCCTGTGGGGATGGAGGGGGGGGCGGGGACACACCCTCCGACACCCCGACCGACAGCCTGCAAGGGCCCGCCGCGATCGACCTTTCGGCGCACGATGTCCCGCTCTGGGTGACCCCGCCGGACGCCCAGGTGCTCGGTGGACAGGCCCCGCAGGTGCGCTGGAACGAGGAGACCGGGATCCTGGAGGTGCGGGCCGGGGAGCATTTCGGCCTGGACATCGTGGAGGCCGAGGGGGACCTGGCCCGGCTGAAGGCCACGCTGGACCGCGACATGCTGCTGAAGCACGAGGTGGTGGAGGAGAGCCCCGACCACCTGATGTACCGCAGCAGCTACCCGGACCAGGACCTGGTGTTCGTGCATTTCGTGAAGGTGGTCCGGACGGCCGGGCGCACCTTCGAAGTGGGGGACGACCCCCAGGGTCGGTTCACCGAGCAGGACGTGCGCCGGATGCTGGCCGCCGTGGCCGCCGCACCCGCCGGATGACCGGGGTAACCCCCTGCCCCTGACGCCGTAAACAGGCCGCGGAGGACCGGAACCCGCCGGACTTCGTATCATTGTCAGCTCTTCAGACCCGCACGGACATGCGCACCGCCTTCCTCTCCCTGGCCGCCTTGGTCTGCCTGCCTTCCTGGGCGGGCGTCATCGTTGTGGAAGGTCGCTATCAGGGCAAGAACCTCTTCGTGCAGAACCCCTTCTCGGAAGCGGGGGTGGGCTTCTGCGTCTTCGAGGTCACCGTGAACGACCAGATCGCCACCGACGAGATCAACTCCAGCGCTTTCGAGGTGGACCTGGGCAACTACGGGCTGAAGCTCGGCGATGCCATCACCGTGAAGATCAAGCACAAGGACGGATGCACCCCCGTGGTGCTGAACCCCGAGGTGCTGAAGCCCAAGAGCACCTTCGACATCGTGCAGCAGGCCATCTCGACGGAAGGCCTGTACACCTGGACCGCGACCAACGAGACCGGCGAGCTGCCCTACGTGGTGGAGCAGAAGCGCTGGAACAAATGGGTGAAGGTGGGTGAGGTGATGGGCATCGGAACCCCTGGTGAGCACCGCTACGAGTTCAAAGTGACGCCCCACAGCGGAGAGAACACCTTCCGCGTGAAGCAGGTGGACATGACCAAGCGCAGCCGGTACAGCGAAGCGGTGAAGTTCACCGACCCCGCCGTGGCCGTGGTCACCTGGAGCCCGCCCAAGCCCAAGGAGGAGATCCTCTTCTCCGCCGCCACGCTGTATGAGATCTACGACCAGTACGGCAACATCGTGAAGCGCGGCTACGCCAACAAGATCGACATCACCGCCCTGAAGAAGGACCTGTACTACCTCAACTACGACAACAAGATGGGGGAGACCTTCATCAAGCGCTGATCGTCCCCTGAACTCCTCGAAAGCCCTCCGCGACCCGGGGGGCTTTCTCATGCCCGCCCTTGGCGGCTTGGCGACTTTGCGGCTAACCTTGCCGCATGATCCGCATTGAGCACCTCGGCATCGCCGTGAAGGACCTGAACGCCGCGGAGGCGGTCTACGCCCGGTTGCTGGGCGTGGCCCCGTACAAGCGCGAAGCCGTGGAGCGCGAAGGCGTCATCACCAGCTTCTTCCAGGTGGGCCCTAACAAGATCGAGCTGCTGGAGAGCACGCGCCCCGACGGCCCCATCGCCAAGGCCATCGAGAAGCGCGGCGAAGGCATCCATCATGTGGCCTTCGAGGTGGACGACATCCGTGCGGAGATGGCCCGGCTGAAGGCCGAGGGCTTCACGCTGCTGAGCGAGGAGCCCAAGCCCGGCGCCGACAACAAGCTGGTGTGCTTCGTGCACCCCCGGGACGCGAACGGTGTGCTGGTGGAGCTGACCCAGGAGCGGCGCTGAGCATGTCCACGCGCAAGGACACGGCGACCTTCATCCTGCACCACCTCGGCCATCCCGAGCGCTTCACGGTGCGGGCCATGTTCGGGGAGTTCGCGCTCTACGCCGAAGGCAAGCCGGTGGCCTTCATCTGCGATGACCAGCTCTTCGTGAAGATCATGCCGGAGAGCGCCGCGCTGGAGGGCCGTTGCGAGCGGGCGCCCGCCTATCCCGGTTCCAAGGACCACTTCCTGGTGCCCGAGGACCTGATCACCGGTGACGGCCGGCTTCCGGGGCTTCTGCTCCGCATGGCGGAGGTGCTGCCCCTGCCCAAGGCTCGGCGGACGAAGAAGCGGCCCTGATCGCAGCCTAATCCAGCAGCCCCAGCCGTGCCACCAGGGCGCTCACATCCTCCTGCGCCAGGTCGAGGTGCTCGGCGCGCAATCCCGCGGCGCGGGCCCCGATGACGTGCTGGATGCTGTCGTCGATGAAGAGCGTGCGCGCCGGGTCGGCGCCGTGGCGCTCCAGGACATGCTGGAAGGCGGCCGCATCCGGCTTGCGCAGGCCGATCTCGCAGCTGTAGTAGGCCCCGTCGAAGAGCGCGCGGAAGTCCGCGATGCCGTTGTCCGTGGCAATGATGCGCTCGAAGGCCGGCACGTGGATGGCGTTGGTGTTGCTGAGCAGCAGCAGGCGGTAGCGCTCGCGAAGCTGGCGCAACAGGACGATGCGCGGTCGCGGGATCCGGCCCAGCATCGCGTTCCAGCACGCGTCCACCTGCTCCGCGGTGATGCCCCCGCCGTGCAGGCCCTGGATCCGCGCGCGGAACTCCGCGGGGGACAGGGCCCCCACCTCGAAGCCGTCGAAGAGGTGGTCCTGCTGCGCCTTGCTGTACAAGGCCTCGAACCCGTCGAAGCCCAGCGCATTGAAGGCCGCCGCCGTGCGGTGGTAGTCCACATCGATGAGCACACCGCCCAGGTCCAGCAGCACGGTCTCCGTCATTCGGCCGCGAAGCTATCGCTGCGGTCCCGGTTACCTTCGCGGTCCACCGCGCCAGGCCCTGCCTCCGGCCGGTGCACCGGGCCCATAGCTCAGCGGTCAGAGCAGGGGACTCATAATCCCTTGGTCGCAGGTTCAAATCCTGCTGGGCCCACGAATTCAGGAGGCAGGGGCAGGGCAGGGGCAGGAGCAGGGGCAGGGGCCTTACGTTCAGTACGGGTTCACCGCAAAGACCTTCATGCGCAGGTCGTCCACCAGCATGCGGGCGTCGCGGTGCTGGTCCCAGAAGTAGAAGCGCACCTCCTCGCCGTGGCGCAGCGGCGGAAGGGGGATGGCGTAGCAGAGGCGGGCCCAGCTGCGGTCGCGTTCACCCGGGAGCAGGTTCATGCGGAAGGGTTCGTAGTAGGAGAGGGCGCCATCCCGGCCCTGCACGGCGGCCACCCCCTGCATGGTGAACGAATCGCCCGCGCGCTCCTCGTAGCGCATGGCCGTCACCTCCAGGTGCAGCGCGTGTCCGGTAGGCAGGCTGCCGCCCGGGGCGATGAAGGTGATGCCGAACTCATCGCCGTCGTACACGCAGACCCGCCGTCCGCTCACGGCCTCCGCCCGCGGTTCGATGCGGCCGCCGATCCAATGGGGCGAGGGCTCCTCGAGGGTCGTGTACGTCTTCAGCACCAGGCTCATCCCGTTCGGGTGGAAGGGCGGGGCCTGGTAGTTGCCGCCGAGCCGGTCCATGTCCGTGCGCGCCGTGCGGCCGAAGGCCCAGGCGTACTTGTGGCGGTCCATGCTCTCGTGGTGC
>JAEUSW010000286.1 GCA_016788285.1 Flavobacteriales bacterium | reverse complement strand
TCACGACGTAAGCGGCACCGACAGTCCGTACCGCGAGACCAGCAACATCCGCGACGGATCGCGCTTCACTGCGGATATGGCCGTGCAGAACTTCGTGGGCGATGCCTTCCGCGGCGCCACCTGGATCAGCCTGCACAACGGTGGCGGCGTGGGCTGGGGCGAGGTGATCAACGGCGGCTTCGGCCTGGTGCTGGACGGCAGCGCGGACAGCGACCGCCGCCTGCGGAGCATGCTGCACTGGGACGTGAACAACGGCATCGCGCGCCGCGCGTGGGCCCGCAACCCGAACGCCGTGTGGAGCATCGAACAGGAGATGAAGCGCACGCCATTGCTGAAGGTGACCCTGCCGAACGAGGCTGACGACGCGGTGATCGATGGCGCATTGGGCTGACCGGGTCCGCACCGCATGGACCTCAGCTTCCACCTCCACGCGCCGGCCGATCGTGTGTATGCGCACCTCGCGGAACCCGGGCTCTTCGCCGCGGCGCATCCCTTGATCGAACGCATGGACCCGCTGCCCGGCGGCCGGGTGCGGGCGCGCGAACGGATGATGATCGGCCCCTGGCGGACCCCGTTCCGCTTCGGCTACACGGCCACCGTGGAAGCCGAGCCCGCAGCACGCACCGTGCGCATGAGCGCCAGCGTGCTGGGGCTGGCGCACCTGCACTTCACCTTCCGCGTGGAGCCGGAAGGTTCGTCGAGCCTGGTGCGGGAGCGCGCCGAGGTGCGCAGCCCGCTGCCCATCCAGCGGTTGATGCACGGCATCATCCGGACGCAGCACGCCATCCTCTTCGCCAACATCGAACGCGCCTGCCAGGCGCGGGAACCTCTGCGTGACGGTCGTCGCGCGTGAACGCACATCACATGGACCTTGAGCACCTGGACACCTGGGCGCGGCCCGGAACGCTGCAAGCCGTGATCGAGATCCCGGCCGGCACGGTGGACAAGCGGCAGTACGATCCGGTGGCCGGCACCTTCCCGGTGGACCGTCGCCACGGCCGGCCGCGACGCCTGTCCTTCCTGCCCTACCCGGCCAACTACGGCTTCATCCCCGGGACCCGGATGGACAAGGCGAAGGGCGGTGACGGCGACGCGGTGGACGTCTTCGTGCTGTGCGAAGCCCTGCCCAGCGGCACCGTGGTGGAGGTGGAACCCATCGGGGTGATCGAGCTGCTGGACGCCGGGGAGCGCGATGACAAGCTCGTGGCCCTGCCCGTGGATCCCGCCTTGCGCACCATGGAGGCCCGCGACATGCACGAGCTGCCGGCCGCCGCGAGCGACCTGCTGGTGACCTGGCTGCTCCACTACGATCCCGTGGACCGTGCGGAGCTGGTGGCCGTGCGCGGACGCCAGGCGGCCCTCGAACTGGTCTCCCGCTGGCAGGTGGGGTGAGCGAACGGTCGCTGCCGGCCTAGGGACCCTGCACGAAACGCAAGGCACGAACCCCCGTCGTGGTGGCGACGCGGAGCACATGAACCCCGCTGGCGATCTCCGGTGCAAGGAGCTCGCGCGTGGGTCCGGTGCCGATCAGCGCGCAGGGCAGGCGTCGCCCCGCCGCATCCATGAGCTCGATACCGGCGGGCCCATCGTGCAGTCCCGTCACGGCCCATCGGCCATCAACGTGGATCAGTCGGACGGACGAACGGTCCGGAAGATCCTGCGCGCCGACCGTGCAGCTGCCCTGCGGGCACACGAGCACACCGGGATACACCGTGCCGGTGTTCAGGTCGAGGTAGGGCCAGGTGAAGGTGGTGGGCGTGGCGTCGCACAGGGTGAGCCCCGGATGGAGGATGCCAAGGTTCTCCGCACTGTCGGCGATGCAGATCATGCCCGGACCGGCCACCCAGCCCTGGTTGCGGAAATGCCGCGTGTGGATGCGGCCTCCCTCGACGAAGAAGGTGAGGTGCGGGATGGGCACTTCGGCATCGTTCAGGTGCAGTCGTCCGTCCACCCGCATGAGGGCATCCCACACGTTCAGCCCCCAGCGGATGTCGGCATCGCCCAGCACATGGGTCTCCGCGGCACCCGAGGCCACGGTGAAGTTGCCGTTGCTGCGCACGGCCAGATGGTCCAGCACGCGGCAGGTGCCCACGTTGTGGAACAGGCCCGTGCTGTCCACGACGAGCTCATAGCTGATGAAGAGCCCGTTGTTCCACAGGAGGCTGTCCCGCACCCAGATGACCCGGCTGCTGATGGTGGCCTCGTTGTGGAACGAGCAATGGTCGAACACCAGGGAATCGATCGCGGTGATGACGCCGGTGTTGCGACCGCGGCGGCGCACGGCCATACGCGTGGTGGCGATGGTGCCGCTGTTCAACAGCGAATCGGTCCAGACGTTCCCTTCGGGCAGCACCAAGCGATGCACGGACACCTGCCCGGCATTGGTGAACGGCGCGTTGCTCCATAATCCGCTCGGTCCGGAGCCGATCAAGGCCCCCGAGGTGGTGATGCGGATGGCCCCGCCCAGGTGCACCACGTCCACGGGAAGACCCACCGCGTGCTGCACGACGACGGTATCACCGGTCTGCGGCACGCATGCGCAGTCCCACGTGCCCGCCGCCGTCCATGCACCGTCGGCCACGGAGGACACGGTGCTCTGCGCACGGAGCACCGCACCCGCGCAGAGCAGGGACAGGAGGAGCAGCGCCCGCATGGAACCAAGGTAGAGGGCCCGGCGCGTACCTTGATCGATGGTGGACCCAACCTCCGGGGTCATCGCTGCGTGTAGCAGAATGACCAACCCCCTTCCGACCATGCGCACGACCATCAGGACCTTGCTCGCTGCCACCCTTCTCGGCGGGTTCGGCGCGAACGCGCAGAACACCTTGATCATCGAAGGCACCGTCGCCGGGTGCACGCCCCTGCAGCAGGTGACGGTGACCTCACAACCGGGCACCGTGCCGGCCTTCAGCTGGACCTTCGACCTCAACCCGTTCACCTGCGGCTATGACACCATCGTGGAGATCACCAGCCCGAGCGCGACGGTGGTCGTGAGCACGACCTGCAACGGAACCACGCTGATGGATGGGGACACGGCCACCTTCAACTTCGTGAACGACACGGTGCTGATGGTGATCGACCTGGCCTGCGCAGGCGGCGGCGCACCGGACTGCCAGGGCGTCCCCAACGGACCTGATGTGCCGGGCACGGCCTGCGATGACGGGGATCCGGGCACCTACAACGACCTGTGGACGGCCAACTGCTCGTGCATCGGTCAACCGCTTCCGGGCTGCTCGGCCGATTTCACCATCCAACAACTGGTGGTGAACGGCAACCCCGTACCCTGGACCGTGACCACCACCAACCTGAGCACCGCGACACCACCGGTGGTGTACAACTGGTGGCATCCGGACGGCACGCAGGCGCTTTCGTTCGAGACGCAGTTCACGGTCAGTGGCCCCGGCAACCACTGGTTCGCCCTCGTGCTGGTGGACAGCCTGGGCTGCGCCAGCAGCACTTACGTCGATGTGATGATCGACACCACCGGGATGATCTTCACCGGCACCCCGACCTGGGACTGCCTGGGGCAGTTCATGGGCACAGCGCTCCCAGGCACCCCCTGCGATGACGGCAACCCCATGAGCAACAATGACCTCTGGGACGCCAACTGCTGGTGCTTCGGCGATACCACGGGCACCATGGTGGACTGCCTGGGCATCACCGGCGGCACGGCGTTGCCGGGCACGGCCTGCGACGACAACAACAGCTGGACGACCAACGACCTGTGGACGGGCTGGTGCGTCTGCGTGGGCGACAGCGTCCTCAACACCTACGATTGCCA
>JAEUSW010000090.1 GCA_016788285.1 Flavobacteriales bacterium | reverse complement strand
CTGGACCAGGCCCTGGACCCCGAGCAGCCTTTGGCCATCCGGCAACAGATCGTGTTCCAGGTGCTGTACGACAGCACCAAGGTGGCCGCGCAGAACCAGCCCGAGCTCAACCGCTTCCGCCTCAAGGGCAGCTACCGCAGCGCCAGCAGCGACGTCATCAGCCTCAACTCGGTGAACATCCCGCAGGGCAGCGTGGTGGTGACCGCCGGCGGGGTGCGCCTGGTGGAGAACCAGGACTACACCGTGGACTACAACCTGGGCCGGGTGAAGATCATCAACCAGGGCATCCTGGAGAGCGGCACACCGATCAACATCAGCCTGGAGAGCAACTCCCTCTTCAGCATCCAGACGAAGACCCTGGCCGGCGCGCGCCTCGACTTCCGGGTGAACAAGGACCTGACGATCGGCGGCACGGTGATGAACCTCTATGAGCGGCCGCTGACGCAGAAGGTGAACGTGGGCGACGAGCCCATCAGCAACACCATCGTGGGCCTCGATGCCAACTGGCGGACGGAGAGCAACCTGATCACCACGCTGGTGGACAAGCTGCCCTTCTTCGCCACCAAGGAGATCAGCACGGTGAACGCGAGCGCCGAAGCGGCCTACCTGATCCCCGGGCACAGCCGGGCCATCGGCAACGCCGGCACCAGTTACATCGACGACTTCGAGGGCAGCGTGAGCACCATCGACCTGCGCCAGCAGAGCCTCTGGTTCCATGCCGCCACCCCGCAGGGCATCCCGGACCTCTTTCCGGAAGGCGACTTCATCAACGACCTGCGGACCGGCTTCCGGCGTGCCAAGCTGGCCTGGTACGTGATCGACCCGCTCTTCTTCCGCAACAACAACCTCACGCCGCCCAACATCACCGGCGACATGCAGGCGGACCACCGGCAGCGCGAGGTGCTGGAGCTGGAAGTGTTCCCCAACCGGCAGTTGCAGGCAGGAGCCCCGGCCAACATCCCCGTGCTGGACCTGGCGTACTACCCCCGCGAGCGCGGCCCCTACAACTACACCGTGGACGGTCTGGACCAGGACGGCTTCCTGCTGGACCCTGCGGACAGCTGGGCGGGCATCACGCGGCGGATCACCACCACGGACTTCGAGGCCAGCAACATCGAGCTGATCCAGTTCTGGATGATGGACCCCTTCGCCGAGGGCACTGGTGCGGGCAGCAACGAGGACAGCCAGAACAGCACGGGGGGCGACCTGTACATCGACCTGGGCAACATCAGCGAGGACGTGCTGCGGGACAGCCGCAAGAGCTTCGAGAACGGCCTCCCGCCCGACGGCACCGACCTGAGCTACACCACGGGCGAGACCAACTGGGGCGTGGTGGCCACCACCCAGAGCGTGGTGAACGCCTTCGCCATCACCGAGGACAACAGCAACCGGTACCAGGACGTGGGCCTCGACGGATTGAGCGACCAGCAGACCGACGTGGAGGGTCGCACCGAGCAGACGTTCTACCAGACGGACTACCTGCAGCCGGTGGCCAGCGTGGTGACGAACGCGTCCGCCCTCGCACGCATCAACGCCGACCCCTCCGCCGACAACTACCGCTTCTTCCGGGGCGACGACTACGACGGCAACCCGCTGGCCGACATGCTCTTCCGCTACAAGGAGTTCAACGGTCCGGAGGGAAACAGCATCACCGACGTGGACAGCCCGGAGGACTACCCCACGCAGCAGACCACCCTGCCCACCACCGAGGACATCAACCAGGACCAGAACCTGGCGGAGAACGAGAGCTATTTCCAGTACCGGGTGAACATGCGGCCCAACGAGCTGCAGGTGGGCACCGGCTACGTCACCGACCGCGTGCTGGGCACGCACCCCATCAGCGGCAAGCAGGTGTACTGGTACCAGTTCAAGGTGCCCATCCGCCAGCCGGACCGCGTGGTGAACGGCATCCAGGACTTCCGGAGCATCCGCTTCATGCGCATGGTGATGCACGGCTGGCCGCAGGAGGCCGTGCTGCGCTTCGCCCGGCTGGAGTTCATCCGCGGCGAATGGCGCAAGTACTTCTTCTCCCTGGAGACGCCGGGCGAGGGCATCGGTACGGACCCCGACCCCACCACCTTCGAGGTGGCCGCGGTGAACGTGGAGGAGAACGGCAACCGGGTGCCCATCAACTACGTGGTGCCCCCGGGCATCCTGCAGGAGGTGGACGTGGCCAGCGCCAACCTGCGCAACCTCAATGAGCAGAGCCTTCAGCTGCGCACCTGCAACCTGCGCGACGGTGACGCCCGGGCCGCCTTCCGCAACGTGCAGTTCGACATCCGCAGCTACAAGAAGATGCGCATGTTCATCCACGCGGAGAGCTCGGATCCTGGCAACCCGGTGGAGTACGGCGATGTGAGCGTGTTCGTGCGGTTGGGCAACGACTTCGATCAGAACTACTACGAGTACGAGGTGCCGGTGGTGCCCTCGGCCTTCGGCAACAACGATCCCAACAGCGTGTGGCCCGAGGCCAACAACATGGTGATCGAGTTCGCCAGGCTGAACGACGTGAAGATCGAGCGCAACCGCGACGGGTTCCCCACCAACCAGCGCTACATCCAGTTCGAAGGCGACCGCCGCATCGTGGTGAAGGGCAACCCCAACCTGAGCCAGATGCGCACGGTGATGATCGGCATCCGCAACCCCAAGAAGGACGGGGTGGAGGCCAATCCCTGGGGGGTGGACGACGGGCTGAGCAAGTGCGTGGAGGTGTGGGTGAACGAACTGCGGCTCACCGACTTCGACCAGCGCGGCGGCTGGGCGGCCATCGGCCGGGTGAACACCACCCTGGCCGACCTGGGCACCCTGAGCGTGGCCGGCAACTACAGCACCCCCTTCTGGGGCAGCATCGACAAGCGCGTGAGCGAGCGCCAGCGCGAGACCAAGTACGGCGTCGACCTCGCGGCCAACCTGGAGATGGGCAAGTTCCTGCCCGAGGAGAGCGGCGTGAAGGTGCCCGTGTTCGTGGGCTACAGCGAGCAGGTGAGCAACCCGCAGTTCGACCCCTTGAACCCCGACATCGAGTGGGATGATGCCACGCGCAACCTGACGCCGGACGAGCGCAAGGAACGGCTCAAGCAGGTGCGCACCTACACGCGAAGGCGCAGCATCAACCTCACCAACGTCCGCAAGGACCGCACGGCCGGCAAGAAGGAGCATTTCTGGGACGTGGAGAACCTCTCGCTCACGTACAGCTACGCCGACCAGGAGTTCCACGACGTGAACACCGAGTTCGACAACACGGTGACGCACCGCGGAGCGCTCGCCTACGTGCACAACCCCAAGCCGAGGGAGGTGAAACCGCTGGCCAACATCAGTCTCATCAACAAGAGCAAGTGGCTGAAGCTGTTCAAGGAGTTCAACTTCAACCTGGGCTTCAAGCAGCTCAGCCTGCGCAGCTCGATCGACCGCGGCTACAACGAGCGGCTGATCCGCGCCAACCCGGACATCGCCTCGCTGCCCCCGCGCCCCACGTACAACAAGAACTTCAACTGGAACAGCCAGTACGGCTTCCGCTACGAGATCACCCGCAGCCTCAAGGTCGACTTCACGGCCAACAACAACGCCATCCTCGGCGAACCGCCCGGCCGGGTCGATCCCAAGGTGAAGGGCGAGTACGAGGTGTGGAAGGACAGTGTGCTCACCAGCCTCAGCCAATGGGGCGAGACCACCGGCTACGACCACACGGTGAACGTGACCTACACGTTGCCCTTCGACAAGCTTCCCCTCACCGACTGGATCACCTCCAACGCGGCGTACGCGGCCGGCTACCAATGGGACCGGGCGCCCTTCACGCAGGACACCCTGGGGGCGGTGATCCAGAACTCGCAGAACATCAGCATCAACGGTCAGCTGAACTTCGTGAGCCTCTACAACAAGTCGAAGTACCTCAAGAAGGTGAACGACAAGGGCCGCACGAGCAACCGCAGCCAGAGCAACAAGGCCAAGGCGGGCGACAAGCCCAAGGAGGAGGAGAAGGACAAGGAGAAGGACAAGGGGAAGGGCAAGGACGACAAGGAGGGCGGGTTCAAGCCGCTGGACGCCTTCGCGCGGGTGCTGATGAGCATCCGGAACGGCAACATCACGTACAGCCAGAACTCGGGGATGCTGCTGCCGGGCTATGCGCGCAAGACCAACGTGATCGGGATGGACGACTTCACGGCACCGGGCTTCGGCTTCATCCTGGGCCAGCAGAACCACGACGTCAGCGATGCCGTGGTGCGCGATTATGCCTCCTACGCCGCCGGGCAGGGATGGCTGGTGCAGACCCCCTCCATCTTCACGCCGCACACCCAGACGCGCACCGAGAACATCAACGCGCGCCTGTCGCTGGAGCCGTTCAAGAGCATGCGCATCGAGCTCAGCGCCAACCGGGTGTACAGCGAGAACCGCAGCAGCTTCTTCCGGTGGAACGACTCGCTGGGCACCTACGTGAACGACAGCCCGCGCGAGTTCGGCAACTTCAGCGTCAGCACCATCACCTGGGGCACGGCCTTCAGCGTGGACGACGACAACTTCGTGAACCCGATCTTCCAGCAGATGCTGGACAACCGGGGCGTCATCAGCGAGCGCCTGGGCCAGGAGCGGGAGGGCAGTGTGTTCGTGCCCGACAGCGGCTATTACTCGGGCTATGGCCCCACCAACCAGGACGTGGTGATCCCGGCCTTCCTGGCCGCCTACACCGGGCGCAGCGCGAGCAAGGTGACCACCAACCCCTTCAAGTTGATCCCGCTGCCGAACTGGGACGTCACCTACGACGGGCTGTCGCGGATGAAGCCGTTCAGCAAGTGGTTCCGCACGTTCACCGTGAAGCACAGCTACCGCAGCACCTTCAACATCGGCAACTACCAGACGAACCTCCTGTTCGTGGAGGGCGCCGGTGAACTGGACGCCGCCTTCAACTACATCCCCGAGCGGCAGATCGGGGTGGTCACCATCACCGAGGTGATGCGGCCGCTGTTGGGGGCCGACGTCACCCTGCAGAACAGCCTGCTGGCCAAGTTCGAGTACAACCGCGACCGCAACCTGAGCCTGAGCATCAGCAACTACCAGGTGACCGAGGTGCGGGGCAAGGAGTACGTGTTCGGCACGGGCTACCGCTTCAAGAACGTGAAGTTCCCCGTCACCATCGGCGGCAACCGGCCCAAGAGCGACCTCAACCTGCGGGTGGACGTGAGCATCCGGCAGAACAACACCGTCATCCGCAAGATGCAGGAGGGCCAGAACCAGGTGACGGCCGGTCAGAACATCACCTCCATCAAGGCCTCGGCGGACTACGTGATCAGCCAGCGGCTCAACGTGCGCCTGTTCTACGAGCGCGTGGTGAACAAGCCGGTGATCTCCACCTCCTTCCCCAGCTCCAACAGCAACTTCGGCCTCAGCCTGCGCTTCACCCTCACCCAGTAGAGGTGACGGCGGCCCGATGGCCGACGCCCGATCCCGCCTATTTTCGCCGCGCAACGCAGAACACCGCACCCGATGAACTTCCCCGCAGACCTGAAGTACACCAAGGACCACGAGTGGATCCGCCTGGAGGGCGGGGAGGCCGTGGTGGGCATCACCGAATTCGCCCAGGGCGAGCTCGGCGACATCGTCTTCGTGGACATCGGCACCGAGGGCCAGGAGGTGGACGAGCATGCGGTCTTCGGCACCGTGGAGGCGGTGAAGACGGTGAGCGACCTGTTCATGCCGGTGAAGGGCACCGTGCTGGCGGTGAACGCCGGCCTGGCCGACGACCCTGCGAGCGTGAACAAGGACCCCTACGGCTCCGGCTGGATGGTGCGGATCAAGCCGGCGAACGTGGCCGATGTGGCCGCGCTGATGAGCGCCGACGAGTACCGCGCCCTGGTGGGCCACTGAGCCCATGCTGCGCCACCTGCGCTGGGCCCTGCTCTGGGCCATGGCCATCCTGGTGCTCTGCCTGATCCCCGGCCGCAGCCTGCCCCAATGGGGCTGGTTCGACCTGCTGGACCTGGACAAGCTGGTGCACGCCCTGCTCTTCTTCGGGCAGACCGTGCTGCTGGCCGCGGCCTTCCTGGGCCACGGACGTCCGGTGTCCTACCTCGCCTGGGCCGTCGGGCTCAGCGTGGCCTATGGCCTGGGCACCGAGCTGCTGCAGGGGCTGCAGGCCCTGGGCCGCCGCACGGACCCCATGGACATGCTGGCCAACACCATCGGCGCGCTCAGCGGGGCCTGGTTCGTGGCCCTGCGGCGGCGCAAGGGCAGGGCCTTCGTGCCGGCCATCCTGCGCTGATCACACGATCATCCCCGCCGCCACCGTCTCGTTGGTGCCCTCGTCGATGAGGATGAGGCTGCCGGTGTAGCGGTTGCGGCTGTAGGTGTCGAAGTGCAGCGGCACGGTGGTGCGCAGCTGCACGCGGCCGATGTCGTTCATGCGGATGGTGGGGTCCTCCGCCTTGTGCAGCGTGCTGATGTCCATCTTGTACTTCACCTCCTTCACCATGCACCGTGCATCGCGGCTGGTGTGCTTCAGGGCGTATTTGCCACCCGGCTGCAGCGGCCGCTCGTTGAACCAGCACAGCATCACGTCCACGTCCTGGCTCGTCTCTGGCATGTTGTTCGGGCTCACCAGCATGTCGCCGCGGCTGATGTCGATCTCGTCGTTCAGCGTGAGCACGGCGCTCTGCGGGGCGAAGCACTCGTCCACGGCGCGCTCACCGATGTGGATGCTCTTGATCGCGCTCTGGAAGCCGCTGGGCAGCACCTGCACGGGGTCGCCTTTGCGGAACACCCCGCCAGCCACGCGCCCGGCGAACCCACGGAAGTCGTGGTGCTCGGTGGTCATGGGGCGGATCACGGTCTGCACCGGGAACCGGCGGTCGATGTGGTTCAGGTCGCCCGCGATGTGGATGTTCTCCAGCAGGTACATGAGCGTGGGACCCTGGTACCACGGCATGCGCGTGCTGCGCTCCACCACGTTGTCGCCTTTCAGCGCGCTGATGGGGATATAGCGGATGTCGCGCACCTCCAGCTTGCTGCTGAAGTCCTCCAGCTCCTTCTGGATGCGGGTGAAGGTGGCCTCGTCGTAGTCCACCAGGTCCATCTTGTTGATGCAGAACACCACGTGCGGGATGCCGAGCAGCGAGGCGATGAAGCTGTGGCGGCAGGTCTGCTCCAGGATCCCCTTGCGCGCGTCCACCAGGATGATCGCCAGGTTGGCCGTGCTGGCCCCCGTGACCATGTTGCGCGTGTACTGGATGTGCCCCGGCGTGTCGGCGATGATGAACTTGCGCTTCGGCGTGGCGAAGTAGCGGTAGGCCACATCGATGGTGATGCCTTGTTCGCGTTCGGCGCGCAGACCGTCCGTGAGCAGCGATAGGTCCACTTCACCGCTGCCGCGCTTGGCGCTCGCGCGCTCCACGGCCTCCAGCTGGTCCTCGAAGATCTGCTTGGTGTCGTAGAGCAGGCGCCCGATCAAGGTGCTCTTGCCGTCATCCACGCTTCCTGCCGTGGTGAAACGGAGGAGATCCATGTCGAGGTAGCCTTGGGTGGTGCTCATTGCCGGTTGGTTTCAAGTTGGCAGGTTGAGAGGTTGGCAGGTTGGCCTTTGGTCAGGGCAACCAGCAACTTGCCAACTTGAGTACCTGCCAACGCGTTCACGTCCATCAGAAGTATCCTTCCTTCTTCCGATCCTCCATCGCCGCCTCGCTCCGTTTGTCGTCCATGCGGCTGCCGCGCTCGGTCACGCGTGAGGACGCTACTTCCTCGATGATCTCCTCCAGGGTGCTCGCCGGCGAATCCACGGCGCCCGTGCAGCTCATGTCGCCGATGGTGCGGAAGCGCACGCGCATGCGGTAGGGCTTCTCCTCCGGCTTCAGGCGCATGAAGGGCGAGTTCGCGTAGATCACGCCGTCGCGGTCGAACACCTCGCGCTCGTGGCTGAAGTAGATGCTGGGGATGGGGATCTTCTCCAGCAGGATGTACTGCCACACGTCCATCTCCGTCCAGTTGCTGATGGGGAAGGCGCGGAAGTGCTCGCCGGGGCGCTTCCTGCCGTTGTACAGGTTCCACAGCTCGGGCCGCTGGTTCTTCGGGTCCCACTGGCCGAACTCGTCGCGGTGGCTGAACACGCGCTCCTTCGCGCGGGCCTTCTCCTCATCGCGCCGGCCGCCGCCGATGGCGCAATCGATCTTGTGCTTCTCGATGGTGTCGAGCAGGGTCACCGTTTGCAGCTTGTTGCGGCTGGCGTAGTAACCCGTCTCCTCCTGCACGCGGCCGGTATCGATGCTCTCCTGCACGCTGCCCACGATCAGCTTGGCGCCGTGCTCCTTCACCAGGTCGTCTCGGAAGGTCATCGTCTCGGCGAAGTTGTGGCCGGTGTCCACGTGCACGAGGGGGAAGGGCACCCTGGCGGGGAAGAAGGCCTTGCGGGCCAGGTGGAAGCACACGATGCTGTCCTTGCCGCCGCTGAAGAGCAACGCGGGGTTCTCGAACTGCGCGGCCACCTCGCGCAGAATGTGCATGCTCTCGCTCTCGAGCTCCTTCAGGTGGGTGAGGCGGTAGGAATGCATGGTCGGTCGATCTTCACCACAGAGGCACGGAGAGCACAGAGCGCACCATGGATGCCTGGACACGCTGCAGCATGCCTCTGTGACCTCTGGGCCTCTGTGGTGAACGCATGGTTCAGCTCCGCGTGATCCGCGGCAGGATGTAGTTCAACAGTTCGCTGGAGCTCGCCTCTTCGCTGCGGCCCTGCGTGGCGATGCGGATCCCGGGGGCTGGCGGGGCCTCGAACGGGGCGCTGATGCCCGTAAAGTCCTTCACCTCGCCCGCGCGGGCCTTGGCATAGAGCCCTTTCACATCGCGTCGCTCGCACTCGGCCAGCGGCGTGTCGATGAACACCTCGTGGAAGTCGGCCGCGCCGATGATGGTCCTGGCCTGTTCGCGGATGGCGACGGTGGGGGAGACGAAGCAGCAAATGACCACGGCGCCGTTGTGCACGAACAGCTTGGCCACCTCGGCGATGCGGCGGATGTTCTCGGAGCGGTCGGCCTCCGAGAAGCCCAGGTTGTTGTTGATGCCGGTGCGCACGTTGTCGCCATCAAGCACCACCGCGTAAAGGCCGCGTTCGTGCAGCGCGCGTTCCAGGGCGATGGCGATGGTGCTCTTGCCGCTGCCGCTGAGGCCGGTCATCCACACCACAAGGCCGTGCTGGCCCAGGAGCGCCTCCTTGGCGGAACGGTCGAGAAGCCGGTGCTGGACGGGGTGGATGTGCGCGGGGGAGGGCATGGCACGGCGGTCCGCGAAGGTACGCGATCACCCGCAGGAAACCCGCGCCGGACGTGGGGTCAGAGGGTGCGGGGCAGGCGCGCCAGCCGGCTGTGGCGATAGCCGTAGGCGAAGTAGCACACGAGGCCGATGACGAGCCAGGTGCCGAACCACTTCCAGTTGCTGGCTGCCATGCCGGTGAGCAGGTAGCAGCAGGACACCAGGCCGAGCACCGGGATCAGCGACCAGCGGTGCACGAAGCTGAGGGCGGCCATGCCCGTGCACACGGCCCAGAACACGAGCAAGGGGATGCGCTGGTCGCCGTGCTGTCCGGCGGGGTCGAACAGGTCGCCGAAATAGCCGGGTACGCCCAGGCGGACGAGCACCACGGCCAGCAGCAGGAGCGCGGGCACGACCCAGCGGCCGTTGATGTAGGGGAGGTGGAAGCCGGAGGCGCCGCGTTCGCGGCGGGGCATCAGCAGCACACCGCCGCAGACCAGCACGAAGGCGAACAGGGTGCCGATGCTGGTGAAGTCCAGGATGAAGGCCTCATCGGTGAACAGGATGGGCACGCCCACCACCAGGCCGGTGACCAGGGTGCTGAAGCCGGGGGTGCGGTAGCGGGGGTGGATACGGGCGAACGGCTTGGGCAGCAGGCCGTCGCGGCTCATGCTCATCCAGATGCGGGGCTGGCCGAGCTGGAACACGAGCATCACGCTGGTCATGGCCACCACGGCGGCGATGCTCACCAGCAGCAGCATCCACTTCACCCCGCGCAGGGCGAAGACCTCGGCCAGCGGGTCGCTGACGCCCAGCTGGGCGAAGGGCACCATGCCGGTGAGCACGAGGGCGAGCAGGATGTAGACGACCGTGCAGATGACGAGGCTGAGCATCATGCCGCGGGGCAGGTCGCGCTGCGGATCGCGGCTTTCCTCGGCCAGCGTGCTCACGGCGTCGAAGCCGATGTAGGCGAAGAAGACGGCGCTGGCCCCGGCCATCACCCCGCCGAAGCCGTTGGGCAGGAAGGGCGTCCACCGGTCGATGTCGACATAGGCGATGCCCACGCCGATCACCAGGGCGATGATGAGCAGCTTGATGATGACCATGACGTTGCTGGCGTTGCGGCTTTCGCGCACGCCCACGTAGCACAGCGCCGTGATGAGCACGTTGATGGCGAAGGCCGGCAGGTCGAGGATGATGCGTACGCCGGCGATGACGGGGGCGGTGGTCCAGGCGGTGAGCCCTTCGCCCGGGGTGAGGGCCTTGGCGGCGGCGGCGGCGCTGCGGTGGTTGATGGTGAGCCACTCGGGCAGGTGCAGGCCGGCGGCATCGAGCAGGTTGGTGAAGTAGCCGCTCCAGCTGAAGGCCACGTAGATGTTGCCGATGCTGTACTCCATCAGCAGGGCCCAGCCGATGATCCAGGCGAAGAGCTCGCCGAAGCTCACGTAGGCGTAGGTGTAGGCGCTGCCGCTGGCGGGCACGCGTGCGGCGAACTCGGCGTAGCAGAGAGCGGTGAAGCCGCAGGCCACCGCGCACAGCACGAACAGGAGCACCACGCCGGGACCGCCGCTGGCGCAGGCCTGGCCCATGCTGCTGAAGCTGCCGGCGCCGATGATGGCGGCGATGCCGAAGAAGGTGAGGTCGCGCAGGGTGAGGTGCCGGCCGAGCCCCGCGCCGCCATGGAGCTCCCCTTCCGGGGCGGCGTCGTGCGTGGCGGGTTTGCGGCGGAAGAGCTGGTGCATCCCGGTCCTGTTTCGGTGTTCCCTGTTCGGTCGACCTACTTCTCCAGCATCCCCTCCCACTTGCTCACCACCACGGTGGCCACGGCGTTGCCCACCACGTTGGTGGCGCTGCGGCCCATGTCCAGCAGGTGGTCCACGCCCAGCAGCAGCAGCAGACCGGCCTCGGGGATGTCGAAGAGCGCCAGGGTGCCGGCGATCACCACCAGGGAGGCCCGCGGCACGCCGGCGATGCCCTTGCTGGTGACCATGAGGACCAGCAGCATGGTGAGCTGCTGGCTCATGCTGAGGTCGATGCCGTAGGCCTGCGCGATGAAGAGGCTGGCGAAGGTCATGTACATCATGCTGCCGTCCAGGTTGAAGCTGTAGCCCAGGGGCAGGATGAAGCTGACGATGCGGTTGGGGCAGCCGAAGCGCTCGAGGTTCTCCAGGGTGCGGGGGTAGGCCGCCTCGCTGCTGGCGGTGCTGAAGGCGAGCAGCAGCGGGTCCTTGATGCGGCCGATGAGGGCGCCGGTGCGGCGGCCGATGATGGCCCAGCACACGAGCAGCAGCACCACCCACAGCAGCACAAGGCCGAAGTAGAACTGCAGGATGAACCTCCCGTAGTCCCACAGGATGCCGAAGCCCTTCTGGGCGATGACGGCGGCCATGGCGCCGAAGACGGCGAAGGGGGCGGCGTTCATCACCATGCCGGTGACCTTGAGCATCACGTGGCCCAGGCTGTCCATGGCCTTCACGATGGGCTCGCCCTTCTCGCCGGTGGCGGCGCAGGCCACCCCGAGCATCAGGGAGAAGACCACGATCTGGAGGATCTCGTTGTGGGCCATGGCCTCCACCACGCTCTTGGGAAAGACGTGGGTGATGAAGCTGCGCAGGGTGAAGGCCTCGCGGTCGATGCCGGCGCTGGCGTCGGCGGGGGGCAGGGGCAGGTGGAGGCTCACGCCCGGTTCGAAGAGGTTCACCAGCAGCATGCCCAGCAACAGGCTCACCAGGCTGGCGCTGACGAACCAGAGCAGGGCGCGACCGCCGATGCGGCCCACGCTGCCCAGGTCGCCCAGCTTGGCCACGCCCACCACCAGCGTGCTGAGCACCAGGGGGGCGATGATCATCTTCACCAGCCGCAGGAAGATGTCCGTGAGGATGGAGATGTGGTCGCTGAAGGCGGCGATGGAGCGCTCATCGGGGAAGGCGGCGCGGTAGCCGGCGCCCGCGGCGATCCCCACCACCATGGCGATGAAGATCCACAGGGTGAGCCGGTTGCTGCTGGTCATGCGGGGCAATGTACGCGCCGCCGTCCGGCCATGAAAAAGGGAGGCCTTGGCCTCCCTTTTCCGGTGCAACTGCGGGTGTTCACTGCGCTGGCAGGGTGCAATCCTTGGCGCTCACGCCCTGCAGCTCCTTGGTCAGCAGCATGTCCATGCCCTGCTTGGTGTTGCTGGTGCCGGCGTTCAGGGTCTTCAGCTGTTCGAACCAGCACTTGGCCATGCCCATGTCCTTCTCCTTGCTGAAGTGGTAGAAGCCCAGGTAGAAGTAGGCCTCCTCCAGGTCCACCTTGTACTTGGCCTGCTCTTCGGGCTTGATGCGGCGCACCACGTCCTCGTAGTAGGGCCGGGCCTGCCAGGTCTGCTTGTCGGGGTCGAGGCCCACGTTGGCCCGCGCCCGCCCGAGGAAGCCCTGGTGCAGGTTGGGCTGTTTCTCGCAGTACACCGCCCAGGCGCTGTCGGCCGTGGCGTACAGCTTGGCCTTGTTGGCGCTGCTGCCCAGGTAGTAGTAGTCGTTCACCTCGGGCTTGCCGCTGGCGATCTTGTCCCGGAAGGCGCGCGTGGCCAGGTCGTGACGCTTGGCCTTGCCGAAGGCCTTGCCGGCCTCGGCGAAGAGGTAGGCCTTGGTGCGGTCCATGCGGGCGGCCTTCAGGTAGCTCTCGGCGGCCAGCGAGTCGAGGTCGGGGCCCAGGGCCGGAGGCACCGGGGCCTCGGCGGTGCCGGGGGCCGGGGGCGTGGGCGGGGTCGGCACCTTGGCCGCCAGCCCCGCGTAGATCTTGCCCATGTATTCGTGGTCCGTGGCGATCACCTTGTCGGCCGGCTGCTCGGCGAAGTAGGCCTCCATGGCAGCACGCGCCGCGGCGAAGTCCCCGGCCTCGCAGCGGGCATAGCCCTCGATCCGGCGCAGGTTGTTGTCCTTCACGCCCGTGCCGCGCACCGCGTCGATCTCGGCGATGCTCTCGGTGTACTTGCCCACCAGGAAGAGGAACTTGGCATAGCGCACACGCGCGCTGATGTTGCCGGCGTTCAGCTCCAGGTACTTGGTGTAGTCGGCGGTGGCCTTGTCGTAGGCCTTGGTCATGAAGAGGGCCTCGGCACGGCCGCTGTAGGCGGGTGCGAAGGAGGGGTCGATGGCCACCGCGCGGTCGTATTCGGCCACGGCGGCCTCGTAGTTCTTGGCGCGGTGGTACATCAAGGCCTTCCTGGCCACGGGCCGTGCGGCGCTGGGCATCAGCTCGGCGGCGCGCTTGTAGGCGGCCACGGCCTCGCTGGCGTCGAAGGAGCCGCGGGCCACCAGCAGGTCGCCGCGCAGCACGTGGGCGTCCGCGTCGTTGGGGTTCAGTTCGATGGCCTTGTCCACATGGGTCAGCGCGGTGGCCACATCCGGGTCCGGGCCGGCGCCGTACGCATCGGCCACTTCACGGTAGGTGAGGGCCTTCAGTTCCTTGGGGTGCTTGGCGGTCTTGTCCTCGGCCATGGCGATGGCCTCGTTCAGCTTGGCCTTGGCCTCTTCCCGTCGGGCCTGGGCCTCCTGCAGGGCGCCTCCACCGGCGTCGTCGGGGATGCCACGGGCGAAGAGCACCTTGCCCAGGCCGGCGTGGTTCAGCGGATGGCGCGGGTTCAGTTCGGCGCCCCGGCGGTAGCAGAGCTGGGCGCTGTCCGGCTGCTCGTTCTCCCAGTAGTTCTCACCCAGGAAGTACCAGGTGGCGCCGTCGTTGGGCGTGGCGGCCAGCAGCTTGCGGAAGGCCGTGGTGGCGGCCTCGAACTGTTCGCGGTCGGTGAGGCGCTGGGCGTCCAGCAGGGTCTGGGCCTCCGCGGTGCCGTGGATGGCGGTGAGGCCGAGGCCGGCGAGCAGGCCGATGAGCAGGTGGCGTTCCTTCAGGTGTTCCATCGTCGTTCAGGGGGTCACGATCATCACGTCGCGGGCTGGCACGTGCGCCGGAGCGAGGCCTTTCTTGAGGAGGATGCGTTGACCCTTGTGTCCGGCCACAAAGGAAGCGAACCCCGTGCCAAGCCCGCTCTTGCCCTCGGTCACCAGCATCATCAAGGGGCGCCGCAGGGGGTAGCGCCCGTCCTTCAAGGTGCCCTGGGTGGGCACCAGGGCAGGGCCCACGCCGCGGCTGATGGGCACCAGCCGCAGGCCCTCGCGCAACGCGCGGCAGGCGGGGTCGTCCAGGTCGCTCAGCAGGCTGAAGGCGAGCAGACCGATGGCGGCGCTGTCGGTGCGCAGGCGCTGCACCAGGTCCTCCGGCCCCCGGGCCACCTGCACCTTCAGGGCCCGGTCGGTGGCCCCCTGCCACAGGCTGTCCACCAGGGTGCGCGCCACCCCGCTCCCGGCGTCGTCGAGCAGGGCGGTGCAGGGCCGGCCGCGCAGGCGGCCGTCGGTGAGGATGCCGCGGAGCTCCTCGAGGCTCAGGCTGTCGGGGCCGGCGGGGTGGCTCAGCACGGCGATGGCGTCGGTGGCCACGGCCTCGGTGAAGGGGGTCAGCTGCCGCGTGCGGAAGTAGGCCTGCTGGTCGCCGCCCGGGAGGAAGGTGCCGAAGACGGCCCGCACGCTGTCGTTCAGCATGGCCTGAACGAGCTGGCGTTCAGGCAGATAGCGCAGGTCGACCCGGGCTTTTTCATAGAGCGCCTCGAAGGTGGTGCGCTGGTCCTCCAGCACGGGTCGGAGGTCCTGGTCGGCCAGCACGAGCACGTGGCCGAAGGTGGGGCTGTCGTCGCTGCGCGGGTCGGGCGGGCCGCTGCTGCAGGCGGCCAGGAGGAGCATCAACGGGCCGTGGCGCAGCATGGCTCAGGGGCTGTGGCGGTCGGCGCGGCGTTTGCGCCACCACATCCCCAGGCGCAGCAGGCCATAGCCCACCAGCACCGCGGCCAGGGCGGGGCGGTAATGGGGCAGCACATCGCTGGCGAAGGGGGTGAGGCCGATGACGAGGCCGGCCAGGATGTAGAAGCCGGACATGCCGACGGCGAAGGCGGTGCGCACGTCCATCGCCCGGCCCGGCGCCTTAGCGCAGGTCGAAGTTGATGGGGATCACGTACCGCACCTTCACGGGGCGGCCGTTCTGCTTGCCGGGGCTCCACTTGGGGGAGGCCTTCATCACGCGGGTGGCCTCCTTGTCCAGGCCGGCGCTCACGCCGCGCACGGTGCGCACCTCGGTGATGGAGCCGTCCTTGTCCACGACGAACTCCACGAAGACCCGGCCTTCGATGCCCTGTTCGGCCTCCATCTGGGGGTACTTCACGTTCTTGCCGAGGTACTTGTAGAACTCGGCCTCCCCACCGGGGAAGGTGGGCTTCTCCTCCACGGCGGCGAACATCATCACCTCCTCCTCGACGGGCGGGGGCGGGGGCGGGGCGTCCTCCCCCTTTTCACCCTCCTGGGTCACGGTGCTGGCGGTGGTCTCCTCCAGCACCTCCTGGGTGGGGGGCGGTTCCTCGACGGGCTCGTCCACGGCCTCCAGGGCGGTGAACTGGACGGTCTCGATCTTGGGGGGCGGAGGCACTTCCACGGGGGGCGGAGGGGGTTCCTCCTTCTTCTCCTCCTCGAAGAGCTCGAGGTTCACGTCCACGATCTTCTTGGCCTCCACCACCTCCTCCTCGCCGCCGCCGAGGGCTTCGATGATCTTGGGGGTGCCGATGGCCAGCCCGAAGAAGGCCACCGAGCCGCCCACCGCCATCATCAGCCGCTTGACGTAGTCGCGGCGGAGCACGAAGGCGCCGTAGGCCTGGTTGCGGCCTTCGAACACCAGCTGGTTGCGCACCGTGGTGAGCACGTTGTTCCAGCTGAAGTCCAGCGTCATCACCAGGGAAAGGACCAGCAGGATGCCGGTGATCAGGAGGTATTCCATGGCTCAGAGGGTTGCTTTCTCGGCGTCGAGCAGCAACTGCTCGGCGGCCTTCAGGCTGTCCAGCACGCCGTAGGAGCCGATGCCGCTGATGTCCATCTCATCGACGATGTCGATCATGTTGCGGTACTTGGCGTCCTTGTCGGTCTTGATGATGGCCTTCAGATTGGTGGGGTCGCCCTTGGTGGCCTTGCGGAGGCTGTCGTACGCGGCCTCGTCGATCTTGCCGGTGTTGAAGTCGCGGGCCAGTTGGTTGAGCTTCTCCACGGCGGCCTTGTTGCGCTCCAGCAGCACCTGGCGCACCTTGCTGAAGTCGGTGCGGGTGAGGGTGGTGGGCGGCTTGCCGCTGCCGTCGGTGGGGGTGTGGAACTCGCCCAGGTAGTAGAAGATCTGGTCCTTGGCGGTGAGGATGAGCGTGATGGCGTTGCTCAGCTCGGTCTTCTTGTCGTCCGTGGGGTCCTCGTCCGGCACCGGGAAGGTCATCTGCAGGGTGCTCGGTTTGTACATGGTGGTGGTGAGGATGAAGAAGGTGAGCAGCAGGAAGGCCAGGTCCACCATCGGCGTCATGTCGATGCGGGTGCTGCCCTTCTTGGCGCGTTTCTTCTGGTGGCGTTTTCCACCGCCGCCTTCTTCGCCTCCACCGGGTGCGTCTGCCATGGTCGGGTCTCGTTGGGCGGGTCGTTCCAAGGCCCCGTACACGCGTGCACGGGAATGGTTCGACCGGCTGTTACATCCGTGATTCCTCCAGGTCGGTGATCATCTTGAAGCGGTTGATCTGGATGCCCGGGGATTGGAAGATCCGGATCACCTCCGCCACCTTGGAATAGTTGGTGTTGCCATCGGCCTTCAGGGCCACCAGCGGGTTGATGCCCGCCTCTTCGTAGAACAGCAGGCGCGTGGTGATGATCCAGTCGCGCAGCTGGTTGTTGGTGCTGTCCGTGGGGATGCCCTTGAACTGCTGGTCGAACTCCTTGCGGGCCGCACCGGTGGGCAGGGCCAGGTAGGCGGGCAGCTGCTGGATGGGGATGCCCACCGCGCCCACGTTGGCGAACTTCACCTTGTCCTCGTCGCTGGGGCTGTAGTTGATGCGCTTGCCCATCTCCTCGAGCACCTTGAGGCGCACCTTCTTGTCGGTCATGTCCCAGTACACCTTGCCGGTGCTGTCCACCACGATGGTCATCAGGTTCTCCGTGGGGATGGGGCTCTGGCTCATGGACGAGGGGGTGTCCACGGCCACGGCCTCTTCCGGTCGGAACTGGGCGGTGAGCATGAAGAAGGTGACCAGCAGGAAGGCCAGGTCCACCATGGGGGTCATGTCCAGCTCCGGGCTCTTCCGGGGCATCTTCAGCTTCGGCATGCGTCGGGGGTCTGGTTGGTTGACGGTGAACGCCCGGCCGACCGGGGACGGACCCCGGCGGCCGGTGCCGTGCCGATCACTTGTGGGTGGCCAGGGTCTGGCTCACGCTGAAGCCCGCCTCATCGATGCCATGGGTGATGGCGTCGATCTTGGTGCTGAAGAAGTTGAACATGATGATGGCCACGCACGAGCCGGTGATCCCGAAGGCCGTGTTGATGAGGGCCTCGGAGATACCGGTGGACAGGGCGGAGGCGTCCGGCGTGCCGGCGGTGGCCAGCGCGCTGAACGCACGGATCATCCCCAGCACCGTTCCGATCAGGCCCAGCAGCGTGCTGATGCTCGCGCAGGTGCTCAGGATCACCAGGTTCTTGCTCAGCATGGGCAGTTCCAGGGCGGTGGCCTCCTCCAGCTCCTGCTTCACGGCCTGCAGGCGGGTCTCCTTGTCGTGCGACGCGTCACGCAGCACCTGCTTGTACTTCTGGAGGCCGCTGCGCATCACGTTGGCCACGCTGCCCTTCTGCTCATCGCACACGTTCACGGCCTCGTCCACCTGGTCGTTGGCCAGGAAGCCGCGCACCTGGCCCAGGAAGGCCTCGATGCGTCCCTTGCCCTTGGCCCGGTTGAGGGTGATGAAGCGCTCCACCGAGAAGATGATGATGATGAGGTTGACGCTGATGAGGATGGGCACGATGAAGCCCCCCTTGTAGATGGTGCCGTAAAGCCGGCCGGGGTTCTCCGCGATGGGATGGCCCTTGATGGGGTCGCCGTTCTCGAAGTTCGCCGGATCGCCCAGGACGAACATGTAGATCATCACGCTGATGATCAGCACCAAGGGGAACACAATGGCCACGAAGAGGCTCGAGCCTTTCCCGGTGGACGTTTCGTTGCTCATGAGAAGAGGGGTCGGGTTTTCGGTTGGAGGCGTTGGTCGGTTCCGTGCGGCCGCCCGGGAGGAACGCCCGGGGCCGGTCAAGGGTTTGTGTTCAACAGGGGGGCAAACATAACAAGTCTGCCCATCCGGGCATGTTAACCCGGTGTGACCTGTGCCGGCCCCGCTGGGCGCGGGTTTCGGGCTTCCGCAGGGGCGTGGGGTGCGCGGTCGCGGGCATGGCGGTGCCGAAGTAACGGCCGCGGTCCCTCGCTTCGTCCACGGGCCCGGCGCGGAGCGGGGAACGGCAGGGCCTGCAAAAGGAACGGCATCACCGGCCGTCGGGCTATCTTGGCCGCATGTCCACCAAGACCCTCGCGCCGCCCCGGGCCGTGCCGGTCGCCGCGCCCCCCATCGACCAGGTGGGCATCGAGGAGCGCGTGGCCCGCATCAAGGCCCGCAGCATCAAGAAGGAGACCAAGGTGCAGGGCATGAAGCTCGCCCTCAGCATGATCGACCTCACCACCCTGGAGGGCGCCGACACGCCCCACAAGGTGCAGCAGCTGTGCTTCAAGGCCGTGCACCTGCACGACAGCCTGCCCGGCCTGCCCACCGTGGCGGCGGTGTGCGTATATCCGAGCATGGTGAAGGTGGCGAAGAAAGCCCTGGGCGAGAGTGGCGTGAAGGTGGCCAGCGTATCCACCGCCTTCCCCAGCGGACAGGCCCCGCGCAACGTGAAGCTCGCCGACACCCGGTTCGCCGTGAACGAGGGCGCCGACGAGATCGACATGGTGATCAGCCGGGGGAAGTTCCACACGGGTGAATACGCGTACGTGTTCGACGAGATCGCGGCGATCAAGGAGGCCTGCGGCGAGGCACGGTTGAAAGTGATCCTGGAGACCGGCGAGCTCGGCACCTACGACAAGGTGCGCCTCGCGAGCGACATCGCCATCGCGGCCGGGGCCGACTTCATCAAGACCAGCACCGGCAAGATCAACCCGGCCGCCACCATGGAGGTGACGCTGGTGATGCTGCACGCCATCCGCGATCACTACCTGAGGACCGGCCGGATGATCGCCATGAAGCCCGCCGGCGGCATCCGCAAGAGCAAGGAGGCCCTCCACTACCTGATGATGGTGAAGGAGGAGCTGGGCCCCGAGTGGCTCGATCCGCACTGGTTCCGCTTCGGGGCCAGCAGCCTGGCCAACGACATCCTGATGCAGCTGCAGAAGGAGGCCGACGGGCACTACCAGAGCGCGGACTACTTCAGTGTGGACTGAAGCAGTTCATCGCCCGACCCCCATGGACCGCCTCACCATCACCCGGCCCGACGACTGGCACATCCATCTGCGCGATGGGGGAGCGCTGGCCACCACGGTGCCGCACGCCGCGCAGGTGCTCGGACGTGCCATCGCCATGCCCAACCTGAAGCCGCCCGTCACCACGGTGAAGGACGCCATCGCCTATCGCGACCGCATCCTGGCCGCCGTGCCCGCGGGCAGCACCTTCCGGCCGCTGATGACGCTGTACCTCACGGACCGCACCTCGCCCGCCGAGATCGCCGTGGCGAAGGAGACGGGCGCGGTCACCGCGGTGAAGCTCTACCCCGCCGGTGCCACCACCAACTCCGACTCGGGTGTCACCTCGCTGGAGCTCTGCTATCCGGCGCTAGAGGCCATGCAGGGGCACGACATCCCGCTGCTGATCCACGGGGAGGTCACCGATGCGGACATCGACATCTTCGACCGGGAGAAGGTCTTCCTGGACCGGCATCTACGGCCCATCACGCAGCGCTTCCCCGAGCTGCGCATCGTGCTGGAGCACATCACCACGCGCGATGCCGCGCAGTTCGTGGCGGACGCTTCGCCCAAGGTGGCGGCCACCATCACGGCCCACCACCTGCTGCTGGACCGCAACGACATGCTGGCTGGTGGTATCCGCCCGCACCTGTACTGCCTGCCCATCCTGAAGCGCGGCACACACCGCGAGGCGCTCCTGGCGGCGGCCACCAGTGGCAACCCGAAGTACTTCCTGGGCACCGACAGCGCGCCCCATGCCCGGCCCACCAAGGAGACGGCCTGCGGCTGCGCGGGCGTGTACACCGCGCATGCGGCCATCGCCCTCTATGCCGAGGTCTTCGACCGGGCAGGGGCGCTGGACAAGCTGGAGGCCTTCGCGAGCTTCCACGGCCCGGACCATTACCAGCTGCCGCGCAACACGGACCGCATCACGCTCACGCGCCGCGAGGTGCCTGTGCCCGCCACCTTCCCCTTCGATGGGGAGGAACTGGTGCCCTTCCGCGCCGGGAGCACGGTGGGGTGGAGCGTGGGAGAGGCCCAGGACTGAACCAAGGCCCGGTCACGACGCAGGGTGGCGGTGGTCGACGCCGCAGGCGGCCCCATCAGCGCTGTTCGGGCAGCACCAGCAGCGGGGTGGTGGTGTGCAGGGCCATGCGCCGGGCCTTGCTGGCGGTGAACAGCCGTTGCCAGAAGCTTTTCTTGCGGTGGATCACGGTCATCAGCTGGATGCGCCCCTGTCGGGCGAGTTCATCCAGGGTGGAGGTGACGTCGGCGCCCGCCACGGTGACGAACGAATGCCGGATGCCGGCCAGGAGCGCGCTGAGGACCCTCCGGTCGCCGCGCTCATCGAAGGTGGCGATGTTGTCGCGCACATGGGCCACCACCACCTCGGCGCCCGTGCGGCGGGCGATCACGACCAGCGGCTTCAGGGTGGCCTCGTCCATGGGACCTCCATCGTTCGCCAGCAGGATGCGCTTCACGGCCGCGGGCCGCCACATCGAGGGCACGGTGATCACCGGGACCCGGGCTCCCATCACCACGGCCGTGGTGTTGCTGCCCACCAGCCCGTAGTTGCCCTCCCCCTGGGTGCCCATCACGATCAGCTCGCCCTTGCCCTGTTCGGCCAGCTCGTTGAGCACCTCCGTCAGGGGGAAGGGCGAGGTGCGTTTGGCCAGGACCACGGTGCCCGCCTGGGCGCGGCAGCGCCGCTCGAACCGGCGCAGCTTGTTGTCGGCTTCGCGGGCGGTGTCCATCGCGGGCAGCAGCGCGTTGCGGTAGGCGGGCTTCAGGAAGGTGTGCACCAGCGTGTACCGCAGGCCTTCCGTGCCGAACAGATCGAACGCGAAGCGTGCCGCATGGAAGGCGGCATCACTGCCATCGGTGGGGAGGAGGATCCGGTTCATCGGTGGGGACATCGGTGGCACGCAACATAGCACAGGACCACCGCCAGCCGACTGATCCCGATCAAGGTCCTTCCGCCAGGGGGGGCGCCGCGGTTCACACCCCACGGTGGGAAGCTCGAGGAAGGTCGGTGGGAGGCCTGCTCCGTGTCCATCTTCCTTTGCGGCTGAACCGCGCACACCCAAGAGCCATGCCCCTCATCCACCGCACCCCCCTCCTTCTTCCGGCCTTGTTCCTGACCACCTGGAGCGCGGCCCAATGGACGCAGACCAATTCCGGCATCGCCGACCTGACCCAAGGTGCTGCCGTGCTCGGCGCTTCGCCCACGCACCTCTTCGCCAAGGCGGGTGCCACGTTGTATCGCAGCAGCGACAACGGCAGCATATGGACCGCCGCCACCAACCCGGTGGCGCTGAACCCCACGGAGTGCGGCCTGTATGCGGGCGGCCGCTATTTCGCCGGGCTGAACGCCTCCTCCGATTGCATCTACTACACCACCGACGATGGCAGCACGTGGAACACGGTGACCAACGCACCCCAGGCGACCGTCGTGCGCGGCTTCCTGGCGAACAGCACCCATGTCTTCGCGTACGCCTCCACGGGCGGGGTGTTCCGCGCGCCGCTGCCGGGCGATGCCTGGACCACGGTGAACGCCGGGCTTGCCAACACGAACGTGATCGGCATGCTGCTGGTCGGCAACGACCTCTTCGCCAACACGATCGGCGGCGGGATCTTCAAGAGCACCGATGGCGGTTCCAGCTGGAGCGCCAGCAACGCCGGCATCTCACCGAGCGACCTCAACGGGGAGAACCTGTGGGCCATGGGCGGCACCCTGTACTACACGGCCCAAGGCGGCGGTAAGTACAGCAGTACCGATGGCGGAGCCACCTGGAGCACCTGGTCCGGGTTGCCTCAGTTCGGGCTGGGCCTGCTGGAGGTGAAGCGCTTCGGCAACAACCTGTACATGGAGACCCGCCATTTCGCCGGCGGAGGTCTGCGCGACAGCCTCTATCTGAGCGCGGATGAGGGCGCCAGCTGGACCAACATCACCGGCAACCTCAATGCCGCGGACCTCAATGGCAGCGGCATCTTCGAGCACAACGGCTGCGTGTACATCGGCTATAACCAGGCCTCGCCGGGCCAGGGCCTCTTTCGGCGCTGCGGCTCCACCAGCGTGCCCGAGCTGGGGATGGCGGATGGGCTGCGCCTGTATCCCGATCCGACCGAAGGGGCCGTGGTGCTGGAGCTCCCGGACGACGCCGTGGGCCGTTCGTACCGCGTGCTGGACCTCCATGGCGCGGAGGTCTTGCGCGGCCGCCTCACCGCCACCCGCATGCACCTCGACCTGTCCGCGCTGGCGGCCGGCAGCTACCTGTTGAAGGTGGAGGGGACGCCCCTGGCGCCGGTGCGGGTGGTGAAACGATAGGTCGGCAGGAGCGATCTTCGCGCGATGCGCGCCCCGATCACCCTGTTGCTGCTGCTGCCGTTCGCCGCCCCCGGCCAGACCTACACCAGCTACTTCACCGGCGACACCGCCGACGCGGTCACCGCTCCGCAGGGCGGGCTCTGCCTCATGGGCGGCGCCACCGAGAGCGACCCGGCCATGCTGTGGTTCCTGCAGCGCGCGGCCGGCGGCGATGTGCTGGTGCTGCGCGCCTCGGGCAGCGATGGGTACAACGACTACTTCTACACCGACCTCGGCGTGTCGCTGAACTCCGTGGAGACCATCGTGTTCACCAATGCCTCGGCCTCCCATGACCCGTACGTGCATCAGCGCATCCAGCGGGCCGAGGCCATCTGGTTCGCCGGCGGCGATCAGTGGGACTACGTGAGCTACTGGCAGGGCACACCGGTGGACAGCCTGGTGCGTGCGGCCATCGCGGATCGTCACATCGTCATCGGCGGCACCAGTGCGGGCATGGCCATCCTGGCGGGCTACCGGTTCACGGCGCAGTTCGGCACCGTCACCAGCCAGGCCGCGCTCAACAACCCCTACGCGGTGAACGTCACGCTCGATGACAGTCCCTTCATGGGGGCGCCGGGCCTCGATGACGTGGTCACCGATACGCACTTCGACAACCCCGACCGGCGCGGGCGCCTGGTGACCTTCATCGCGCGCTCGTACATCGATCGGGGTGCGCCCGTGCTGGGCATCGCCTGCGAGGAATACGTGGCGGTGTGCATCGGCGACGACGGCATCGCGCACGTCTACGGCGACCACCCCGCCTATGATGACTTCGCGTGGTTCGTGCAGGCCAACTGCGATGCGCTCCTGCCGCCGGAGACCTGCGCGGCCGGTGTTCCGCTCACGTGGGACCAGGGCGGGCTGGCGGTGAAGGCGTGCAAGGTGCCCGGCACCACCGCGGGCTCCAACACCTTCGACCTGAACGACCGCCGGAGCACGACCGGCGGCACCTGGGAGGACTGGAGCGTGCAGAGCGCGTCCCTCACCGCCGTGCCGGGTGCGGCGCCCGATTGCAGTTCAGGCCTTGCCGGACGTGGCGCGGCGCACTGGTCCTGCATCCCCACGGCCGACGGGGCCCGGCTCTCCGGGGTCCCGGCCGATGCGGCGATCCACCTCTTCGACCTCACGGGGCGGGGCCTGTCCCATACCGTGCGCCGGACGGATGACGGCGCCGAGGTGCGGTGGAACACTGACGGGCTGGTGCTGCTGCGGCTGCGCAGCGGGGCGCATCAGCGCACGTTCCGGATGGTCCGGTAGCTCGCGGGCCTCGCGGCCAGAGGGCAGGCGATGGGGAACCACCGAAAGGCGAGACCCGGTCGCTGAACACGCAGCGCCGGGTCTCTGTCGGATGGGTCGCATCTGCTCCGGAGCGACGGTCATCCGGTGCGGTCTAGGGATCCAGCCACGCGTTCAGCCCCAACAGCCCCGCCAGGCAGAGCAGCAGGGCCAACCACCAGAGGACGGCCCGCATCCGCGCACCCCGGGTGTGCGCCTGCGGATCGCGGGTGTGCAGGGGCATGGAACGCATGTGGGGACAAAGCTCCATGACCGGCCTGACCGGGAACAGGGGGGTTTCACGTGGGTGGGGGCAGGGAAAACCACGTGGTCGGGGGTCGTGGAAGTTCCGTATCCTCCGCCCGCCGCGGATCGCCCACAATACGGGGCCCTCCCGATCGTTGAGTGGTGCGAAATGACCGGACCATGCGCACCCTGATCACCACTTCGCTCGTCGTGCTCGCCACCACCAGTTCCTGGGCCCAGGACGGCCGCTGGCAGCTCGGGGTCCAGGCCGGCCCGGGACTCTCGTGGCTGCGCGGCAACCGGCTCATCAACAGCTCGGACGCGCTGCTCGGGCCTGCCGCAGGGCTCACCGTGCAGTACGACCTGTCGGAGCGGTTCGGCGTCCGGCTCGGGGCCGGCTACCAGCGGAAAGGCAGCCAGGTCAACGCCACCTTCACGGATGTCAACGGGAACCCGATCGCCACGGTGAAGCTGCGCACGGCCCTGGACCAGGTCACCTTCCCGCTCATGGCCACCGCCGGGTTCGGTACCACGGTGCGCCTGGAGGTCGGTGCGGGCGGCTTCGTGGGGGTGCTGCTCCGGGGGCGCACCGTGCCCGCCGGCGGATCCGAGTTCGCCGAACAGGACATCACCGACACGATGGAGCGCCTCGACGCCGGGGTGAGCGCGAGCGTGGGTGGCGCCTTCGACGTGGGCGACAACCTGGTGCTGCGGACCGAGGTCCGCTACGACAAGGGCCTCATGAACATCAGCGCCGTGCCCGTGATCGACGATGGCAGCATCCGCACGAACGCAGTGAGCCTTCTGGTGGGCTGCAGCTACCGGTTCGGGAAGACGCTGTAGGGGTCTTGAAGGGCGTCATCGTGGTCGCGGGGCTTCTACCTTCGCTTCATGGCCAAGGCGAAGCCCATCGACGGGACCCACGGACCCGACCGATCCGTGGCAGCGCTCCCGCCGGTGGCCCGGCTCCGCGACCCATGGCGTACGGCGAGCGATGCGCTCAACGCGCACCGGTTCACGCAGCCCGAGGCGGAGTGGTTCACCCTCCACGTGAGCATCTCTGAGGCCGACCTCACCAAGGAGCCGCACGGCGCCGATCGACAATGCTGCTGAGCCGCACGAACCACCTGGAGGACCACCGTGGGCGGCTGATGTGGGTCCGAGCGAAGTCCGGTCTTCAACCCTGATCGGCATGCGGATCATGCTCCGATGGTCCGTGCTGCTCCTGGCAACAGCCTGGATGCCTGCGACGGCTGAGGCCCAGCTCTCCGTGGATGTGGTGGACGGTCTGCGCGTGGCCCATCGCATCCCGGAGCTGGCGTATGCGGTCGTATCCTCCACGCACGTGCTGGAGATGCAGGTGCTCGGGGAAAAGCGCGCTGGGTCGGGACTACGCGCTGAGCCCACGGACCGGTTCCGCCTCGGGTCCAACACGAAGACGATCACCGCATTTCTCGCCGCGCGACTTGTGCACGAAGGGAGGATCTCCTGGAACACGCGCTTCTTCGATCTCTTCCCCGAGATGCGGAAGGGCGCCCGCAACGAGTACCACCAACTCACCCTGCGCGATCTGCTGAGCTTCCGCGTCAGGCTGTACAAGTACACCTACACGGACCAGGTACCCCGCCCCGAGGACCTGTCCGGTGATGAAGCAGCGCAACGTCAACAACTGGCCGCCTGGGGCTTCGCGCACGAACCACTGAACAGCGTGGACAGCATCAACTTTTCCAACCTCGCTATGTGGCCGCAGGGTTGATGGTGGAGAGGGCGAGCGGGCACAGCTACCGGCAGCTCGTCGATGCGCTTGGTCGGCAGTTGGGTGTTCGTTTCGCCTTTGGTGCACCCAACCAAAGCGATACGCTCCAACCGTGGGGACATACTGCGGAGCTGGTCCCCGAACCGCCCGGTGACGACCGCACGTTGAGCTGGTTGGAGTCCGCGGGCAACATCAACGCGAGCCTGCGCGACCATGCCCGCTTCGTGCAGGAGCTGTTGCGCGGGCTAAAGGGCGATTCACCGCTCCTTCCAGCGCCGGAATGCGAAGACCTGTTCTTCGGCTCCCCGCGCTTCGCACTGGGTTGGTGGTGGGAGGTGGACGAGATGGGCAGGCGCCATGCCTGGCACCGGGGGAATCCCGGTACTTTCCTGAGCGTTGTGCACGTGCATGCTGATGCTGACCGCGCCTGTATCGTGTTCGCGAACGTCCAGAGCGACGAGGCGGCGGAAGGCATGCGACTGGTGTACGAGCGGCTGAACGAACGTTATGGCCGATAGCGGGGGGCTCTACCTTCGCTCCTCGCCTTCGCTCCCTCAGCTCCGGCGACCAACGCATGGCCAAGAAACACGCCCTCGACTGGACCCTCGCCCCCGCCCCCGAGTCCACCGACCACGTCAAGATCAACGCGCAATACGAGCTCTTCATCAACGGCAAGTGGGTGAAGCCGAAGTCCGGTAAGTACTTCGACACCATCAACCCCGCCAACGAGCAGAAGCTCGCGCGCATCGCACCCAGCATGACGAACGAACGTGGGATCGTGCTCCAATTGTCCGATCGCTCCTTGTGCATGTACTTCCGACCGAACGGCATCTTCCTGGATGCCTGTTGCGATGACTGTCCGCAAACAACGGTGCAGCGAGCGGTGAGGTGATCGCGGTGTGACTGTTGTGGGAGAACGCACGGAACGCACTCCACCTGCTCTTTCGGTCCGCCGTAACAGCCACCGAACAAGAACAACGACTTGATCAGCACCAACCACCCTTGACTTCCACCGATGGTTATCGCCGCTGGTATGGATGAACTGCGCGATCTTGCGGCGTGCGCTTAGCGGCCCTGTTCCTTTTTTGTGCCCTGCCCGTGGTGCTTCCTGCGCGATCCGGGCGGGCCACGCCGCTGCTCTTTCGCAACCTCACGGAGCGCGATGGCCTCCCGTACCGAGATGCGCGGTGCCTCCACTTCGATGAGCGTGGCGCACTGTGGATCGGGACCTCTCAAGGTCTTGCAGTGTTTGATGGTGGGGTGCTGGCCACCGTCCCGTTGGAGGTGGATCGGCCGCAACCGGATGTGGAAGCCATTGCACGCGATAGCACCGGACAGATCTGGCTCGGCACCACGCACGGGCTGTACAAGCTCGATCCGCGTTCGCGTGCATGGGAGCACTGGCCGCTGCCCTGGGTGACCAGGCGCGATGGCTTCTTCGATGCGGTCCCCACGTTGTGTGCGACCGCGGACGGCATGATCTATTGCGCGGGCCAGGGCGGGTTCTATCGGTTCGATCCCCAGAGTGAGCGGTTCGACAGCCTCGTGGTGGACGGACGCAGGCCCCTGCGTGGCGGTCACATCGTCCGTACGGATAGTGGCGGCACGGGTTTCTGGGCGTACAGCGTGGAACGGAAACTCATGTATTTCAACGCGCGGGAAGGCCGCTTCCATCATTCCGGATCCGATCGGGGGGCGAACCCGCTTCTGCAAGGGATCGAGGAGCAGCAGATGGTCACGGACCGCAATGGAAACACCTGGATGACGAGCAATGCGAGCAGAGGCATCCGGCGGTATTCACCTGGTGACAGGTCCATCCGTTCGTGGGCCCACCTGCCCGGACATCCGGAGATCACCCTGCTGGGTTGGCCAAGCATGCACATTGACGCGCACGGCCTCATCTGGTTGATGGGCGAGGATTTCATTCCGCTTCGCTTCGATCCGACCGATTCCTCCGTCGTCCGTGTTGTTAACGACCCGCACGACCCCGGCGCCATCGCCAGCAACTTCATCAACGATGTGGCGATCGACCGTGAAGGGCGAACATGGTTCGCAACGAAGGGCGGGGTGAGCGTGCTCAGCGACGGCGGGTTCACTTATTCCCTGCTGCGCATGGGAGACCTGGTCCAGGACCGCACGGACGTCAACCTCACGTGCATGCGACCTGCGCTTGATGGCGGCATCTGGATGGGGACCGAACTGGGTTTGCTGCACGCGGACCTCAGCACCGGCAGGAAGGATCGCGTGCTGCTCGATGCCGTGGACAAGGAAAGCAATGCCATCCTGGACATGTGCAGCTCGGATGAAGGGCTCTGGCTGGCCACACGCCATGGTATCTGGACATACGATGAACGGACACGGCGCGCGCGGAAGTTCACCGCAATGCCGGCGGATGCACAGCATATGCGCAACATCACCTATGCCTGGATGGCCAGAGGCGAGCAGGGCGCGATCTGGGCTGGTACCTGGGGCAGGGGGCTGGTGCGCATCGATCCCGGTACCGGAAGCTGCACGGTTCATGCTCCGGACGGCGCCGATCCCCGTTCGCTTCCGGAGGGGATCCTGGTGTGCGGCACCGTTACGCGAAACGGTGACCTGTGGATCGGTCATGGCGGCAATGGCCTTGTGAGGTACGATCAGCGGAGCGGGGAGTTCGCGCGGGTACAACTGAAGGGCTTGTCCCACGACACGATCGGCACCATCGTGCTGAGCATTCGCGAGGATGCCAGCGGCCACCTCTGGCTCGGTGTGCGCGATATCGGCCTGGTGCGTTTCGAACCGGCCACGGGCCATACCCAGGTGTTCGGTTTTGCGCACGGCCTCCGCGGTGCGCTGATCCAGTCCATGCAATTGGACGCTCGTGGGCGCGTGTGGGTGGGCACGTCCAATCAACTGGCCTGCTTCGATCCGGAACGTGAACGGTTCATCGCCATGCCGGTGGATGCGGGTGGTCCTTTCCAGGATTTCGAAAGTGCCTCACTGGCCAGGGCGAGCGATGACTTCCTCTTCAGCACGGTGACCACGGTGGTGCGTTTCGACCCGCTCGCGTTCGATCTGCCTTCACCACCACGTGCGCCGGATCTGCGCGAAGTGTTCGTGTACAACCAGCGTCGGTCGTGGCTTCCAGGTGATGAGCTGGAATTCTCCCACGTGGATGATCAGCTCGACCTGCGATTCGGCATCGCGTCGCTGCCCCGCGCCATCCCGGCCTACAGCTATATGCTGGAAGGCGCCACCCGCGACTGGGTGTCGAGCACGTCAGGGTCCGCACGGTTCAACAATGTGGCACCGGGTGAATACACCTTGCGCATGAAGGTGCAGGACCAGTGGGGGAACTGGAGCCCCGAAGGAAGGATGCGCTTCGTGATCCTGCCGCCGTGGTGGCAGACCTTGTGGGCACGGGTGCTCTTCGCGCTCGCCGTTGCCGGCCTGATCATGGTGAGCTTCCGCCTGCGCTTGAACTGGATCCGCGAACGCGAACGGAAGGAGGAGACCATGGCACGCACCATGAACGAGCTCCGCCTGCAGGCGCTCAGTGCCCAGATGGACCCGCATTTCGTGTTCAACAGCCTCAACAGCATCGATCGCTTCATCATCATGCAGCGCAGCGAGGAGGCTTCGCGTTACCTCAACCGCTTCGCCAAGCTCATCCGCCTGATCCTGCACCGAACGGACCAGGTGACCGTGCCGCTGAAGAAGGAGGTGGAGATGCTCGGGTATTACATGGAGCTGGAATCGCTGCGTTTCGATCAACCCTTCACGTTCGACCTGTCCACCGATCCGCGGCTGCTCGATCGCGACGTGCAACTGCCGCCAATGCTCGTGCAACCCTTCGTGGAGAACGCCATCTGGCACGGTCTGCAGCACAAGCACGCTCCCGGCCGTCTGCAGGTGGACTTCAGGCTCCATGGCGACGACCTTGTCATAACTGTGGAGGATGACGGCGTGGGGCGCGAGGCCAGTGCGCGCATCAACGCGAAACGCAGCAGCGATCACCAGAGCAAGGCCACCCGGCTCACGGAGGATCGGCTGGACCTGCTGCGCAAGAACGCCGGCTTGCACAGCCGCGTGGAGATCATCGACCTTCGCGATGCCACCGGTGCGGCTTCCGGAACACGGGTGGTGATCACGCTTTCACTCGACGAGGGATGATGCCCCGGACCCCATGCTGAACGCGATCCTCATCGACGACGAAGCGAACGCGCGGGAAAAGCTCGGTTTCATGCTCGAGCAGTATTGCGCCGCGAGCGTGAAGCTGGTGGGGCAGGCCCGCAACGTGGAGGAAGGTCTTGCCGCCATCGCCACGCACCGGCCACAGCTCGTGTTCCTGGATGTGGAGATGCCGGGCGAAAGCGGCTTCGACCTCCTGCGGCGTGTGGGCAGGCCCGATTTCGCCGTGGTGTTCACAACGGCGCACGATCATTATGCGATCAAGGCGATCAAGTTCGCCGCCGTGGACTATCTGCTGAAGCCCATCGATGTGGACCAGTTACGCGAGGCCATCGCACGGGTGGTGGAGATGCGCACGGGACCGGCCGGTGATGGTCGCATCGAACAGCTCGTGGAGTCCACACGGCAGGGCGCACAGGTGAGCAGCATCAGTGTGCCCGCGCAGAACGGGTTCGTACGGGTGAAGCTCAGCGACATCATCTGGTGCGAAGCGGAACGCTATTTCACCATCTTCCATCTGGTAGGCGGAAGTGAACTGGTGGCCACGCGCCCCCTGGGCGAGTTCGAAGAGCTGCTCGATGGCAGTGGCTTCGTGCGCGTGCATCACGGCCACCTGGTGAGCATGGATCACATCGCACGCTACATCAAGGGCGAGGGCGGACAGGTGGTGATGAGCGATGGGACCACACTGGACGTGAGCCGGCGCAAGAAGGAGGAGCTGATGAAGCGCCTCGGGAAGTAGCGCGCCCGCCAGTTATCGCGAGCAGCCGCCAGTTATCGGATGCGCCTTGGGCGCCCTTCAGCATCGCAGGACTTTTGGCCGCACAGACCAACAGCCATGCGTCCATCCGTGCTTCCGTTCCTCCTGCCGCTGTACCTGCTCCCCGGATCATCGGGAGCACAGTTGAACATCAACCTCGGCGATCGGTCCATCAAGGTGAACAGCGGCAGCACGCTTGAGTGCTCCGGGAGCGTGATCATCTCGAATGCCGCCAGCCGCATCTGGTTGAACGGGCTGTTGCGCATGAACAACCCTTCCACGGCCGCATTCAACGTGACCAGCGGCGGGATCGTGAACGAGTACACCGGGACCGGCAGTGGTGTGGTGTGGAACATGAACCAGGCGGCCACCTACTCCATACCGTTCGTGAACGGCTCAGCGCAGGCGATCCCTTTGGTGATCACGCCAACAAGCGCGTTCGCCGGCACGCGTGATGTTTCCACCGCCACGTACGCCAGTGCCAGCAACAACACACCTGCGCCCTTCCTGGTCGGCAATACGCAGATCAACGGGAGCGAAGGCAGCGCGCTCATGGCCGATCGGTTCTGGTCGCTCAGCAGCTCGCAGTTGATGGATGCCACCGTCGTGTTCAACCATGGAACAAGCGAGGATGCAGCCGCTGGGACCACGGCCATGCAGGCCAGACAATGGTTCCTGGGCACCTGGAACAACCTGGCCGCGAACCAGATCCAGACCGGGCAGCGACAGGTCACGGGCACGGTGAGCTTCGCAGCGACCAACCGCCATTGGGTGCTGGCGCAGGAACCCGGCGTGCTGATCGCCCCGCGCGTCTTCCTCGATGGTCCCTATGTGAGCGGCACCGGCATGATGGGCGACGGCCTTCGTGCGAACAACCTGATCCCGCTCGCGGAGCCGTACACCGCCCTGGGTGTTCCCATGAGCAGTTATGCCTGGCCACCGATACAGGCATCCGTGCTCACGATCACCGGCGGCAATGCGATCGTGGATTGGGTGCTCGTTGATCTGCATTCCAGCGTTGATGCCACCCAGCGTGTGATGACGAAAGCAGCGTTGCTACAACGCGATGGCGATGTGGTGGAGCTTGATGGCATCTCCGCGTTGCGCATCCCTGCACCGGCCGGTACTTACTACGTGGCCATACGCCACCGCAACCACTTCGGCTGCATGTCCGCAGCCCCCGTCGCACTGAGCGGTGCCGTCACCAACCTGGATCTCACACAGCCCGGCACGGCCACCTACGGGGTGAACGCCCGCAAGAGCAACAACGGCGTAATGACCCTCTGGAGCGGCAACGTGCTGCGCGATACCATGCTGAAGTACACCGGGAGCAACAACGATCGGGACCCGATCCTCTCGGCGATCGGCGGCTCCGTGCCCACCAACGTGATCACCGGATACGCGCTTACCGATGTGAACATGGATGGCTCCACCAAGTACACGGGATCGGCCAATGATCGCGATCCCATCCTCAGCAACATCGGCGGTTCCGTTCCCACCAACACGCTCACCGAACAACTCCCCTGATCATGCTCCGCGCATTGTTCCCCCTCGTACTGCTGCCCGCAGCGCTCAACGCCCAGACCCTGGTCGATATCCGGTTGCGGCACACCTCGCCTACGGAGACCCATGTGGTGCTGGTGCCACAGAACGACCACCACGGTGTGTTCAGCAGCGTGGCCTTCACCCTGCGCTGGCCGGCTGATGGGAGCGTGGAGATCCTGACGGTGCAGGCCGATCCGGGCTGTGGCGCAACGGTATCCCCCAGCGGCGAAGCCCATGAAGAGGAGAGCCTCTTCCACCAGGTCTTCGCCGGCTTCGGCTTCACCACGCTCGATGAGATCGGTGCACCCTGGTCCGCTGGTGAAGAGGTGGTGGTGCTCACCATCTCGCACACGGGCGCGGGATCACTGGAACTGGTGAACGACGACTGGTCGGCCGCGCACAACGGCGACTACTACCTCTCCATGAACGGTGCGGACCGCACGGGTGAAGTGCTTGAAGCGTTGGCCACTGCATTGCCGGAAGGCGAGGAGATGGCCGATGCACACGTGATCGTCTTTCCGAATCCCACGGATGGTTCGCTTACCGTAACGCTACCCGCGGCAGCAGGACCAGCACTGGTGGAGGTCATGGATGGAACAGGGCGCGTGGTGCTCGCACCGGTCATGGTCGCGGTGAGCGGCATCATGGATCTCCGCGATCTGCCGCCGGGTTGCTATGTGTTGCGATGCCAGGGCCAGGGATGGGCATGCGAACAACGCCTAACGAAGCAGTGAACATGCGCACACGACGGAAGAACACAGGAGTGCTGCTGGAAGCGGTGATGCTGTTGCTGCTCGCTGCCGTGCTCCTC
>JAEUSW010000151.1 GCA_016788285.1 Flavobacteriales bacterium | reverse complement strand
GGCCCGGGCAGGCAGGCCGACCGCGGTGAGCTGATCGGTGGCCGGGTTGGGAACCAGCCGGATGTCGCCCGCCGCCTCCGGCTCCGCCAGGCTCAGCCCCGCGGCGCACAAGCTGGCGGCGATGGAATCGAAGTGGTGCACCACGGCGGCGTAGGTGATGTCCAGGGAGTAGTAGCAGCCCGGTATGTTACCGTTGTGGCAGCCGCTCCAGAAAAAGCCCCCTTGTTGCTGCCAGAGGGTATCGGGCACCAGCCACATGCTGGGCGGGAACGCATCGCCCACCATGCCGAAGATGAACGCATCCGATCCGCCTTGGGCGGATCCATCAAGGTGGAACCACAGATGCACACAGATGGACACCGATCGGAACGGTATTATCCGTATCCATCTGTGTGGATCCGTGGTCGTCTTCTGCACGATGATGGGGATCCCATCGAACCGATGCGCTGGTGGTGTGTACCGGTGGGCATGCGTTCGCTCATGGTCCTCATCGCGTTGCTATCGGCTCCCTTGCTGCATGCTCAGCCCGTCGACGCAGCGCCGTTCATCCGCCCTCCCGAACCCTCGATCGGTCACCTGTACTCGCGCTCCGGTCGGCCTTCCGCACCGCTCTACTACCTGACCGATACCATCGAGGTGCGGCTGATCGGCTACGTGAAACTGGACGGCAGTTGCGGCTCCGATCGCCCCATCTATGGCTTCCAGCGCAAGGAGGGCAACACGTGGACGGACTACCTGCCGCCCTGCAACGTGCAGCTGTGCTGCGGCATGCCCGACCGCTGGTTCCAGGAGACCGTGGCGCTGATCCCGGCGCATAGCCTGTCCCGCCCCTGCGGGATGGCGCGACCGGCCTATGGCAAGCCGTGGAAGCCGGGAGAATACCGGATGGTGGTGCTGCTGGTGGGCGACAAGGAGCTGGTGGGCCCACCGTTCATGGTGGTGGCGGGGGAGTGAAGAGCGACCGGGCACCATCTTTGGTGTCCACCATCATGTGCATTCGTCGTTCGCTCCGCCACGTGGTCTTGTGTTCGCTCACAGGTCTCCACCTTTCCTCCGCCTGGGCCCAGCCCCTCGTGGTGGTGGTGCAGGATGAGGACGGCCGTCCGCTGCCGGGTGCCCACGTGAGCCTGCGCGATGCGCGCGACCGTGGTGTGAAGCCCACGGCGAAGAAGGATGGCGTCTTCACCTTCGAGGAGGTGCCGGAGGGCTACGATGCGCTGCAGGTGAAGGCCGCTGGCAAGTTGCTGAACGGCTGCCAGTGGTACCGGTCCCAGCCTGATACGGTGTGGATGACCATGCGCAAGGGGCCGTACTACCTGATCGACGAAGGACATCGGCAGGCGCGACTGGTCTTCGATGAGCGGCGCTTGGAGGTGGACTACCACCCTGGCCTTCGCACGGACAGCCTGCGGCCCTGGTTCGCGGAACAGGGTCTGGTCTGTGAGCCCCATACCTGCACCTACCTGCGGCGAAAGGGCGGCGGTAAGTTCATGCTGCACCACAACGCGGAGCTGGAAGCCGTCAGGAAGAACCCGGCCGTGGTATGGGCGGGTCTCTATGCGGAGCACCAGAAACACGACCTCATGGAGGGCGTGGGCGTGACCCCGCACGCAGGGCTGAGCATGTCCGAACAGCACCAGTTCAAAGGCATCGTGCGGATCACGTTCAATGGGTCAGCGATGAAGGATGAGGGCGCCTTCGGGTACATGATGCAGATCAACCGGCTGCTCGATCAGTACGGCTTCCGGATCACCGACTCCCTGGACGGCTACATGGATGAAGGAGACTTGTATGGTGCTTTCAGTTCCCCCGGCATCGAACTCGTACCTGTCTCTGGGCTGGCGGGGCCTTTCCTGATCGGGCAACTGGAGCAGCTGGCGCGTCATCCGTATGTGCAGAACGTGGAATTGGTGGTGCCGATGATGTTGGATTGAACGCGGATGACCATGGTCAACCTCACGGAATGCGGTCCATACCGAAGGCTGATGCAAGCACTCCTTGTGGCCATTGTGCTCTGTGGATCGGCCTGCACCCCACCGCGCAACCTGCGCAAGGTGGAACTGGTGAGCGCGTGCATGGACTCGGTGCGTGTGCGGATCACTGGTACGGTGATGCTCGATGGCGGTTGCTCTGGCGATCGCCCGCTTTGGGCCTTGGAACTACGCACGGATAGCGGCTGGGTCGAACGGGTGCCCTTCCCAGGCGCGCAGCATCTCTGCGGACCTGGTTCGTGGCGCTGGCCCAAGCGTGAGGTGCTGATCCCTTTGAGGGATGAGGTGTTGCATGGTCTGAGGGCCACGGATCACGTGCTGGCGCCAGGTATGTATCGCCTGGTGTTCATGGGAAGTGGTGGGAAGCGCAAGGCGACGCGGGAGTTCGAACTTTAGCTTCACCAAGCACTCCTAACCACCGGACCAACTGAACCTGATCCGCCACGCCGTGTACCGAAGCCTGATGCGCCCCCTGCTCTCCATCCTCCTCGCCATCGGCTTCCTGCAAGGCGCTGCGCAGTACGACCGCTTCTCCTTCCGCCACAACTACGCGTTCATCGAGGACGGGCCCACGCTCACGCCGTTGAAAGGCGCCTACAGCGTGGAGTACATCGGGCGTGGTCAATATTGGAGCTACGCTGATCCGCGCTGGCCGGTGAACCACCCCGGTCAGCCGCGCAGCTTGACACCCTGCATCAAGGTGAACGGCGCACCGTTGATGGTGGTTGAAATGGGCCCGCTCTTCGGCTTCCCGGACAACAAGCTGCGCGTGGTGCGTGGGGCCGACACCATGATCGTGGACCTGAACCAGGACGGGCGTATGGAGACGCGCATGTTGGAGCGGACCGCCAAGCTCGGTGTGCCACCACGCCCACCTGTGCTGCTTCCGTTCCGCAAGGGCTGGTTCACCAACATCGACCTGGTGCTGGAGCCGAACACGATGGCGCTCACGGAGCGTTTCGACGCGCTCTGGGCGGAGCAGCGCTCCGAAGTGCTCGCGCTCTACGACACGGCCCGCCACACCTTCACGCTCGAGACGGACGGTTTGCGTACCGGTCCTCCCACCATCATCATCGATCGCGACCCCAACTACGCGCACCACCTGCTGGAGTTCCCGGCCAGCGGTCCGGGTACGCGGTTCGAGCTGTACCTGCAGGATAGCACCGGTGTGTCCAGCACGGAACCGACCCTGCGCGTGGACATGCCGGTCGATGGCACGACGAGCCGGTGGATGGATGTAACCACATTGCCTGGTGGTCGGTATTCGGGCTACCTGCGGTGGGGCGATGTGGAGAGCCTGTTCCTGCTGATCTTCGGGTGGTAGAGGCGATCCACCCGATCGGCCCCGCGCTACTTGTGCCACGACCAGCGCCCTACTCCTTCACGAACCGGAGCACCGTGATCTCCGCTCCAGCACGGATGACCATCGAATAGGCCCCAGGTGCAAGCCCGGTGACATCGACGATGTTCCCGTTGAATGGGACCGCGCGGACCTGCCCCAGCGCATCGATGAACCGAAGCTCGGCGCCTGCAGGAATACCTTCCACCCTGACGCGGTCGCTCGCCGGGACCGGGAACAGTCGCATCCGTTCCGCGTTCGTCGTGCCCGCACCGGTGCTCACCACCTGCGCACAGGCGCTGGTGTCCACGCATGCCCCTTGCGTGATCTGCACCGCCCAGAGCCCCGTGCTTGCGACGAAGCTCTGGCCGTTCTCCCCGAGCACCGGCGCGAAGCCCGCGCTGCAGTCGAGCCAT
>JAEUSW010000093.1 GCA_016788285.1 Flavobacteriales bacterium | reverse complement strand
CGATGGCTGATGCGGTTCTTCTCCCCGGGCGTCATCTCGGCGAAGCTGCGCTCCTCCCCTTCCGGCGCGAACAGCGGATCGTAGCCGAAGCCGCCCGTGCCACGCGGTGCGGACAGGATGCGGCCCTCGACCACGCCGTGGAACAGCTGCTCCCGGCCGTCCTGCACGAAGGCGATCACGGTGCGGAAACGCGCCTTGCGGTCACCATGCCCTTCCAGTGCGTGCAACAGCTTGCGCATGTTGGCGCCGGGGTCGCGGGCCGCGCCGGCGTAGTGCGCACTGTGCACACCGGGCGCACCGCCCAAGGCGTCCACCTCCAGGCCGGTGTCGTCGGCGATGCAGGGCAGGCCACAGCGGTCGTGCACCCAACGGGCCTTCTGCACGGCGTTCGCCTCCAGGGTGTCGCCCGTCTCCGGAAGCTCCTCCACCACGCCCACCTGGTCCGGGCCGATCACGTGGAAGGTCGAAGGGAGCAGGGCCGCCAGCTCGGCCACCTTGCCGGAGTTGCGTGTGCATAGAACAAGCTTCATCGCGCGAAGATGCGCATCGCGGGAACGGGCCCACCGGCCCGGTTACCTTTGGCCGCACCAGCTCCCCGCAGTGCCCCTCCGTCGCGCCGTCCATCAGTTCCGCCAGGACCTGCGCCGGATCCGCACCGAGGGCAGCTTCGCCCGGCACTCGTTCCAGGTCTTCTCCGGCAACGCCCTGGCCATGGCCAGTCAGCTGGTGCTGACCCCGCTGCTGGGCCGCATCTACGGACCCGAGGCCTACGGCGTCTACGGCATCTTCATGGCGCTGATGATGAACCTGTCGTACGTGGCGGACATGGGCCTGTCCACGGCGTACGTGCTCCCGCGGGATGAGGAGACCTTCCGCGACCTGTTCCGCATCAACCTCACCACGGCCCTGGGCATCTGCGCCCTGACGGCGGTGGCCGCGCTCTTCGCCGAGCACTTCTATACGCTGGTGCCGAGCTGGAGCGCCCTGGGCGGATGGGTGCACTTCGTGGGGCCCGCCGCCCTGCTGTACGCGCTCAGCGTCTACTTCACCCAGTGGCTCACCCGGGCCAAGCTCTTCAAGGTGAGCGCCTTCACCGGGGCCACGCTGGACCTGAGCACGCGCCTGTTCAACCTGCTCTACGGCGTGGTGAGCGGCACCCGGGCGCTGGGGCTGATCCTGGGCGATGCCGTGGTGCGGACGGCGATCATCCCGGTGTACGTGCGCCCGTTGATGCGCCACGGGATGCGCGAGGTGTTCACGAACTGGTCGTGGCACCGCATGCGCAGCACCCTGCGCGAATACCGCCGCTACCCGCTGATGGTGTTCCCGGAGCGCTGGGTGGCCAGCCTCGGCCTGCAACTGCCGGTGTTCGCCCTCAGCAGCGACCTGGCGGCGGTGGGGCACTTCTCGCTCGGTGCGAGCCTGCTGCTGATCCCCCTGCGCCTGTTCGGCTTCTCGTTCAGCACCGTGTACATGCAGAAGGCCTCGGAGTTGAGCGACCGCACGGATGAGCTGCGCCGCATCACGCTGGGCCTGTACAAGCGGCTGTACGGCGTCGGGATCCTGCCCTTCCTGCTGCTCACCTTCTTCGCCGACGCGGCCTTCGGTCTGCTCTTCGGCGGGCCCTGGCGCGACGCCGGCGTGTTCACCGCCTACATGGGCGGCTTCTTCTTTTTCCGCCTGCTGAGCGACCCCATGGTCTCGCTCTTCAACGTGCAGCGCCGCGAGCATGTGAACCTGGTCTTCCAGGTGGTGCTCACCGCGGCACGCGTGGCCGCCATGGCCATCGTGGGTGCGATGGGCCTGGGCTCCGGGGCCATCATGCTGAGCTATGCGCTGGTGAGCATGGCGGGCTACATGGTGCTGTCCACCCAGCTGCTGTCCTCCGTGGGGCTGGCCGGTCCTCGGATCACGCTGAAGTACGCCGCCCTGCTCACCGCAGCGGCGGCGGCGATGGCCGCGTTGCGGTTCACCGTGCTGGGCAGCTGGTTCCCCCTGTACGGGGGCTGAGGCCCGATGAGGGCCGCGGCTATCTTTGGCCGCATGGGGCAGTTCGACCCGCGTGCGTATTGGGAGGAGCGTCTGCGCACGAGCACCGGGTTGACCGGCGTGGGCTACCTGGGCCTCGGTGAACCCTTCAACCGCTGGATGTACCGCGTGCGCCAGGCGGTCTTCGCCCGCGTGGCCCGGGCCCATCTGCCCGTCACCACCGGCATCCATGTGCTTGACGTCGGCTCGGGGACCGGCCAATACCTGGAGGCCTGGAAGCGGCTCGGTGCCGCCCGCATCGTGGGCAGCGACCTCACCAACACCGCCGTGGAGCGCCTCCGGAGCGGGATGCCCGGCGTGCACGTGCTGCGGATGGACATCAGCGATGCGGCCGACCTGCCGGAGGAGCGGTTCGACGCCATCACCTGCATGGACGTCCTGTTCCATGTGGTGGACGACGCCAAGCTGGACCAGGCCCTGGCCAACCTGCGCAGGCTGCTTCGACCCGGCGGCGTGCTCTTCCTCTCGGACATCTTCGTGCACGGCCAGGACCACAAGCAGGAGCACTTCACCACCCGTTCACTGGCCACCTACACGGCGGCCCTGGAACGCAACGGCCTGCGCGTGGTGCGGCGCCACCCGGTCTTCCATCTGCTGAACCGGCCGCTGGACTCCGATTCGCCGCTCCTCCACCGCTGGTGGGGGCTGGTGATGCGCGCCTGCAAACTGCACCCGCGGCTGGGCGGGGCGCTGGCGGCGGCGGTCTATCCCCTCGAACTGCTCCTTGTCCGCCTGCGCCGCGAAGGGGTCTCGGCGGAGATCATGGTGTGCGTTCCGCAACCCTGAGCCGGCATGCACGTCCTGCACATCGTGGGCTGGTATCCCAACCACCTCAAGCCGTTCGAGACACCGTTCATCGAACGCCATGTGCGCGCACTGGCCCCCCATGGCACGAACACGGTGTGGCAGCTGGACGTGCGGCAGGGCGAGCGTTGGTCGCTCCACCGCCGCAGCCTCAAGGCCGACCGGACCCTCATCCTCACCACGCCCCTGCGCCGGTGGCTGCTGGTGGAGTGGATGGCCACGGGGCTCATCCTCTGGGCCTGGCTCACGCGGGATCGCCGGCAGCGCTTCGACGTGATCAACTTCCACATCGCCTATCCGAACTGCGCACGGCTTGGCCTGCTCCGCCGCGTGATGGGCCTTCCCCTGGTGATCACCGAGCACTGGAGCATCTACCGCCTCGGCTTCAAGTCCGGTGCCAAGGGGCTGGACCGCATCCGCCGCATCTTCCACCTCGGCGTGCCGCTGATCACCGTGTCGCGTGCCCTGGCCGACGACATCCTGAACTTCGCCGGGCCGCCCCATCCGCCGGTGCACATGGTGGCCAATGCCGTGGACACGGCGCTGTTCGCTCCGGCCCCGGTGGAACGGGAACCCGGACGCTTCTTCGCCATCGCCACCTGGCGCTACCCCAAGCGGCCCGTGCTGCTCGTGGAGGCCATCGCCCGCCTGAGGGCCCGTGGCCGTGATGCCCGGCTGCGCATCGCCGGTGGCGGTGCCGACCTGCCCGCCATCCAGGAGGCCATCGCCCGCACCGGGATGCACGAGCACGTGACCCTGATCGGCCAGGCCACGCCCGAAGCCGCCGCCGAGGAGATGCGCCGGTCCCATGCCCTGCTGCATGCCAGCGATTACGAGACCTTCTCCGCCGTCTGCGCCGAAGCGCTCTGCTGCGGGACGCCCGTGGTGGCCTCGCATGTCGGCGGCATCCGCGAGTACCTCACCCCGGCGCTGGGGACCCCCGTGATGGAGAACAGCCCCGAGGCCTGGTGCGACGCCATGGAGAAGGACTGGGACCGCCTGCTGACGCTGGACCCCGCAGGATTGGCCGCCGCCATCCGGCCCCTGGTGGATGCCCGGCTGGTGGCCGAGCGCTATGCCGCCGTGCTGCGCTCCGCAGCAGGTCCATCGGACCGGAACACGACCAAGCGATGAAGGTGCTGTTCATCACGCACCAGTTCCCGCCGCTGAACATCGGCGGCTCACACCGTCCGTTCAAGTTCGTGAAGCACCTGCACCGCTCCGGCATCACCCCGGTGGTGATCACCCCGGAGCCTGCCGCGCATCGCGGAGCATCGCTGGACAAGGAAGTGGCCGGCCTCGACGGGCATGCCGTGGTCATCCGCACGCCGGTGGACCCGCCCACGTGGGCGGACCGGGTCCGCGGCTCGTACTATCTGAACACGTTGGACCCCGAGGGACGGCGCTGGCGCAGGCATCTGCTGGCCGCCGCGGAACAGGCCGCCCGCGACCACGAGCTGAAGGCCGTCATCATCTCCATCCCCCCGTTCAGCACCGGAGCGCTGGGCGTGGAGGTGGCGCGCCGCCTGAAGCTGCCCTTGCTCGTGGACCTGCGCGATGCGTGGAGCCTCTGGCTCATCACGCCGTACGTGAGCCGGCTGCATTTCCTGTGGCGGAAGGCGCACGAACGGCGCCTGCTGCGCGCAGCGGACGCCATCACCGTCACCTCCCCGCAGACCATCGCCGACCTCCAGGCGCTGCACCCCATGGTCCCGGCCGGTCGGTTCCACCTGGTCACGAACGGATACGACCAGCCGCCACCCGTGGTGCCGGACCGCATCCAGCTGCCCCCGGCCACACCGGACCGGCCGTTCACCATCGGCTACGTCGGCAGCTTCTATTACACGCCCTACCAGCGCGACCTCATGTTCAAGCCCTGGTGGCGCAAAAGACCCTGGCAATGGCTGCAGTACGCCCCGCGGCGCGAGGACTGGCGCTACCGGTCGCCGTGGGCCTTCTTCTCCGCCCTGAACGCCCTGCGACGGCGCCGGCCCGACCTGTTCGACCTGGTGCGTGTGGAGTTCATCGGGGATGTGCCATCCTGGCTCGCCGACATGGTGAGGGAGCATGGCCTGGAGGGCAAGGTGAAGCTCCACGGCCGCGTCGACCACGCCAGCTCCCTCCGCTTCCAGGCGGCCTGCGACGCGCTGCTGATCACCTCCTCCAAGGTGGTGGGCGGGCGCGACTACAGCATCGCGGGCAAGACCTTCGAG
>JAEUSW010000089.1 GCA_016788285.1 Flavobacteriales bacterium | reverse complement strand
CACCCGCCGTGCAGGCGCCTTCGCGCGTGGTGCCCGCACGGGGCCGCGTCACGTCCATCACCCCCGCCAACGCGCCCGACACCATCGCGCTGCTGCCGGAGGTGGTGCTCCCCGCGCCGCGCTTCACGCCCACCGACCCGGCCGGCGCGGGACCGAAGGCCCACATGCGCTCGTTCACCACCGATGACGGCCTGCCGATGGACGACATCATGTGCGGTGCGCTCGATCGCCACGGCCTGCTGTGGTTCGGTACCAATGGCGGCGGCATCACCCGGTACGACGGCCGCACGTTCACCAACTACACCACGGCCCACGGCCTGCCGGACAACGTGATCCTCTCGCTGCTCAGCGACAGCCGCGGCGACCTGTGGATCGGCACCAGCACGGGCGGCCTGTGCAGGTACGATGGCCACCGCTTCACGCCCGTGGTGCTGAACGATGCCACCGGACTGACCAAGGGCATCACGAGCATCGTGGAGGACGGGCGGGGTACCCTGTGGTTCGGCACGCGCGGCCGCGGCGTGTACACCTATGCGGAAGGGACCCTGACCAACTACACGGTGGCCGACGGCCTCGGGGGCGACCACGTGCGCACCCTGGCGCTGGCGAAGGACGGCTCCGTGTGGGCGGGCACCCGGCACGGGGTCGCTCGCTTCACGGAGGGACGCTTCACCGCCTACACCACCGGGCATGGACGGGAGCTGAACGGTGTGGTGGCCATCACCAGCACGGATGAACGCACGGTGTGGCTGGGGCATGTGCGTGGTGGACTGACGCGATGCACCTTGAGCGACGGTGAGGTCCGCTTCGAACCGCATCCCCTGGCGCAGGGGAGCGACCAGGAAGTGACCGCGCTCGCCTCGGCCGGAGCGAACGCGCTCTGGGTGGGGACCGCGGAGGAGGGCGTCATGCGCGTCGAGGCGGGGCCCGCGGATGCGCCGCGTGCGCAGCGCTTCACCCGGGAGAACGGAATGGCCGGCAACGAGGTGCTGAGCATCACGGAGGACGCCCGCGGCGACCTCTGGTTCGGCCTGCGCGGTGCGGGCCTGTGCCACTATCGCGGACCTGCGTTCACGGGCTACACGAGCTTCCGGCCGATCAGCCTGGCCGAGGATGCCAGCGGCGCGCTGCACGCGGGCACGGCGCTCGGCATCGCGCGGCGCGAAGGCGACGGCTTCACCGAATGGCATCCCGATGGCGGGTTCTCCAGCTGGACCTACAGCGTGAGCGCCGATGCTCAGGGGCGCGTGGGCTTCGCGGAGAACCTCACCGACCTGGGGCGCGCCGGCTTCAGCACGCTGGAAGGCGACCGGGTGCGGGTGCTGGGCGCCGAAGCCGTCCGCGTGGACATCTTCTGGAGCATGCACGACCGGCGCGGTCGCCTCTGGTTGGCGGGAAGGCGCGGCATCGAGCGGTGGAACGATGGTCGCGGCGTGCCTTACGGTCCCGAGCAGGGCATTGGCAACATCAACGGGCTCTGCCTGCTTGAGCGCCGAGATGGGTCCATCTGGGCGGGCACCGATGGCGGGGGCCTCTCGCGCATCGACAGCACCGCGATCACCACCTGGACCACTGCGGAAGGCCTGCCCAACAACGTGGTGTGGTGCATGGCGGAGGACCAAGGCGGCGCGCTGTGGATCGCCACGCTCGGCGGGCTGGTGCGCTACGACGGCCGCACCTTCCTCACGTTCACCACCGAACACGGTCTGCCGGACAACAACATCCACCAACTGTTGATCACCCGCGACGGAACGCTCATCGTGGGCACCTTGCAAGGCATCGCCGTGCTCACCGGATGGGTCGATGCCGATGGAGGACCGGCGCTCCACAACGAGCGGCTGCCCGCCGCCGGGAACGACGCGATCGAGGACCTCCGACCCGTGTTCGAGGTGTACAACTCGTCCACGGGCTTCCCGGTGAAGGATGTGCAGACCTCGGAACGATCGCTCTTCGAGGACGCGCAGGGCGTGATCTGGATCGCCACCGGCAGCGACAAGAGCGGTCTGGTGCGGTTCGACCGCAAGGCCTTGCACGTGGACACGCTGGCCCCGCGGCTTCACCTGTTGAGCGTGGACCCCGGCGAAGAACGCCTGTGCTGGTATGGCCTGCAGGCCGATGTGGACAGCGCCACGCTCGGCCAGCAGGAGATCCGCATCCATGGCCGCGTGCTGAGCGATCCGGAACGACGCGCACTGCACGAACGCTACAGGGCGGTCCGGTTCGCCGGCATCGCGCGGTACTTCCCGGTACCACAAGGGCTGGTCCTGGACCACCGCAACAACCGCCTCACCTTCACCTATGTGGCGGCGGAGACGGCCCGACCGGAAGGTGTGGTGTACCAGCATCTGCTGGAAGGCTACGACGCGCATTGGAGCGCCCCGTCGATGAGCAACACCGCCACGTACGGCAACATCAACGAAGGCACCTACACCTTCCGTGTGAAGGCGAGGAACGCGGCCGGTGTGTGGGGCCCGGTGCTCGAGTACCGCTTCACCGTGCGGCCGCCCTGGTACCGCACGTGGTGGGCCTATGCCCTGTACGTGCTCACCGCCGGGGCCATCGTGCTGCTGTACATCCGCGTCCGCCTCTCGGCCCTGCGCAGGCAGAAGGCGCGCCTGGAGCGCACCGTGGAACAACGCACCGAGGAGCTCAGGCACCAGAAGGAGGAGGCCGACCAACAGCGCGCCCGCGCGGAGTTCAGCGAGAAGGCCAAGGAGCAGTTCCTGGCGAACATGAGCCACGAGATCCGCACCCCCATGAACGCCATCATGGGCATGAGCGACATCCTGCGCAACCGGCCGCACGCACCGGAGCAGGGGAAATACCTGAACGCCATCGCACAGAGCAGCGAGAACCTGCTGGTGATCATCAACGACATCCTCGACCTGAGCAAGATCGACGCGGGGCGCATCGAGCTCGAGTCGGTACCCTTCGCCCCGCGTGAGGTGCTGGGCCACGTGAGGGACGTGCTGCAGCTCAGGGCCGACGAGAAGGGCCTCATCCTTTCGGTGGACGTCGAGGCCGATGTGCCCGTCCGCCTGATCGGCGACCCCACGCGCCTCAACCAGATCGTGTTGAACCTGTGCGGCAACGCCATCAAGTTCACCGAACGGGGATCGGTCTCGATCCGCGCCCGGAGCGCCGCGGACCCGCAGGGACGAGGCACGCACACCCTGCTGGTGATCGAGGTGGCGGACACGGGCATCGGCATCCCGGAGGACCGCCTGGACAGGATCTTCGAGGAGTTCACCCAGGCCTACAGCGACACCACGCGCAAGTACGGCGGTACCGGCCTCGGGCTCACCATCAGCCGGCGCATGGCCCAGCTGCAGGGCGGCGATGTCACCGTGCGCAGCGAGCGCGGGAAGGGCAGCGTCTTCACGTTGACGGTGCCCTATCGCACGGACTGACCGGGGTGCGGACCACCCCCGCCCGGCATCCGGACCTTCCGCGCGGGACGGCCCCACGCTCGCGGAGGGCGACCATCGTCAGTTCCACGCCGCTCCGGCGAACCTAACTTCGATGCGACCGTAAGAAGCGGTTCCGCGCGCACGCAAGGACCATCCCCATGAGCACCACCGCCTACCTGAAATGGCTTCACGAGGTCGAACTCAAGGACCTGCCCACGGTGGGCGGCAAGAACGCCAGCCTGGGCGAGATGATCCAGCACCTGGGCAAGTTGGGCGTGAACGTGCCCGGCGGCTTCGTGGTGACGGTGGCCAGCTACGAGGCCTTCATCGCGCACAACGAGCTGGACCAGAAGATCCGCGACATCGTGGCCGGGCTCGATGCGGACGATGTGGAGAACATCCGCCGCACCGGCCTTGCGGTGCGCACCTTGATCAAGAACGGCAAGTTCCCCGAGCCCATCTGGAAGGGCATCATGGCCCTGTACGACGAGCTCAGTGCCAAGTACGGCCAGGAGGCCACCGACGTGGCCGTGCGTTCCTCGGCCACCGCCGAGGACCTGCCCGATGCCTCGTTCGCCGGCCAGCAGGAGACCTTCCTCAACGTGCGCGGCCACCAGGACCTCATCGCCGCGGTGCGCAACTGCTTCGCTTCCCTGTGGACCGACCGGGCGATCGTGTACCGCCAGACGCGTGGCTACGACCATTTCGACATCGGCCTCAGCGTGGGCGTGCAGAAGATGGTGCGCTCCGACCTGGGCGCCAGCGGAGTGGCCTTCAGCCTCGACACCGAGAGCGGCTTCAAGGACGTGGTACTGATCAACGGCAGCTACGGCCTGGGCGAGATGGTGGTGCAGGGCGCCGTGAGCCCCGATGAGTTCATCGTCTTCAAGCCCACGCTGGCCAAAGGCTACAGCGCCATCATCGAGAAGAAGATCGGCAACAAGGACCGCAAGATGATCTACGGCGTGGAGCCCGGGAAGCCCACCTCGGTGATCCCCACCGAACGCGCCCAGCGCAACCGGTTCTGCGTCACCGACGAGCAGGCGCTGGAGATCGCGCGCAGCGTGGTGGCCATCGAGCGGTACTACAGCGACAAGAAGGGCACCTGGTGCCCCATGGACGTGGAATGGGCCGTGGACGGGCTCACCGGTGGCCTCTTCATCGTGCAGGCCCGGCCCGAGACGATCCACAGCCGCAAGGCCGATGACCGCGTGGTGGAGTACAAGCTCGACCATCCCGAAGGGGCCGCGCAGCCCAAGGTGATCACCAAGGGCATCGCCATCGGCGACCGCGTGGGGGCAGGCACCGTGCGCATCCTGTACAGCCTCGATGGCCGCGGCGGGGGCATGGACGGCAAGGACTTCAAGCAGGGCGATGTGCTCGTCACCGACATGACCGACCCCGACTGGGAGCCGATCATGAAGAAGGCCAGCGCCATCATCACCAACAAGGGCGGCCGCACCTGCCACGCCGCCATCGTGGCGCGCGAGATGGGCGTGCCCGCCATCGTGGGCTGCGGCAACGCCACCGACCTGCTCGACACCGGCATGCAGGTGACGGCCAGCTGCTGCGAGGGCGACAACGGGGTCATCTACGAGGGCATCATCCCCTTCCGCAAGGAGGAGACGATGCTCACCGACCTGCCCGAGGTGCGCACGCCCATCATGCTCAACGTGGCCAGCCCCGACCTCGCCTTCAAGTTCGCCGCGCTGCCCAACGCCGGTGTGGGCCTGGCCCGCGAGGAGTTCATCATCAACAACTACATCCAGGCCCACCCGCTGGCCCTCCTGCAGCACAAGGAGCTGGGCGATGTCACCCTCAGCGGCAAGATCAGCTACCTGATCCATGGCTATGAGGACGAGGAGACCTATTTCGTGAAGCGCCTGAGCTATGGCATCGCCAAGATCGCCGCGGCCTTCCACCCCAACAAGGTGATCGTGCGCTTCAGCGACTTCAAGAGCAACGAGTACCGCAACCTGCTCGGGGGCGAGCACTACGAGCCGCACGAGGAGAACCCGATGATCGGCTGGCGCGGCGCCTCACGCTACTACAGCGATGCCTACAAGGAGGCCTTCGGGCTCGAGTGCAAGGCCATCCGGCGGGTGCGCGAGAAGATGGGCCTGAAGAACGTGGTGGTGATGATCCCCTTCTGCCGCACGGTGGAGGAGCTGCTCGCCGTGAAGAAGGTGATGAAGGAGTACGGCCTGGAACGCGGCAAGGAGGGCCTGGAGCTCTACCTGATGGCCGAGATCCCCAGCAACATCCTCATGGCCGAGGAGTTCAGCCGGTACATCGACGGCTTCTCCATCGGCAGCAACGACCTCACGCAGCTCACCCTCGGGCTCGACCGCGACAGTGCGCTGGTGTCGCACCTGTACGACGAACGCAACCCCGCCGTGAAGCGGATGCTGGAGCAGCTGATCGCCACCGCCAAACGCACCGGCACCAAGGTGGGCATCTGCGGCCAGGGCCCCAGCGACCATCCGGACTTCGCCCAGTTCCTGGTGGAGCTCGGGATCGACTCCATCAGTGTGACGCCGGACTCGCTGCTGAAGACGCGCCGGGCGATCGCCGAGGTGGAGCGCGTGGTGGCTCGTCAGACCGTTTGAGCGCACCCACGGCGGGCAACCCCGCCGCGCTCCGTTACTGGCCGCCCAACTGGAAGGCGATCGGCAGTGTCATCTGCGAGGCCACGGGCTTGCCGTCCTTCGCGGCCGGTGTCCAGGCGGGCATGGAGCCCACCACGCGCAGGGCCTCCTGATCGATGTCGTTGCGCACGCCCCGCTTCACCGCGGCATCCGTCACACGGCCATCCGCCTGCACGGTGAAGCCCACGTACACCGTGCCTTCCACACCCTCGGCACGTGCGCCGGCGGGATACGTGATGGCCTTGCCGAGGTAGGCGGCCAGGGCCGGCATGCCGCCGGGATATTCCGCGCTGCGGTCGGACCCCGGAAGCACCACGGCCTCACTGGCGGGAACAGGAAGGGGGGAGGCAGCGATCCAGGCCAGGCCGAGCACGGCGAGGGCGAGGGTGGGCAGCGCGCGGACCAGGGCCCGGCGCGGGGAAGAGGAGGTGGTCAACATGAGCATGCGGGTTTGGAGGAAGGAGCGGTTGAAGGGATGGAGCAGGTGCCGCGGGTCGGTCCCCAGGGCTTGGGCGAGCAGGGTGAGGGCGTAGTCCGGAGCGGTCCGCGCCGCGGCGCGGTCGGCCTGCAGCTCGTGCACCAGCCGCAGTTCGCGCAGGGCCCACCACCAGAGCGGGTTCGTCCAGCACAGCGCGGCCAGCAGCTCGAAGACGATCAGGTCGTACGAGTGACCGAGACGCACATGCGCCAGCTCGTGCTGCCGGACGGCCTCGCGCTCCGCTCCGGCCAGATGCGGAGGCAGATGCACATGTCCCAGGAAGGCCATCGCGACGGGCCCGCCCTGGCGGACTGTGCGTCCGGCAACGGCGATGCGCCACAGGAGGCGGGCGATCAGCACGAGGCTTACGCCGCCGTGCACGGCAATGAGGCTCACCGCCGGATCGAGCGGCGTGCCGGCATCCGGGCTCACGGTGATGAGGGGAAGGGTGACGGGCGCCAGGGCGGAGGACACCGGGATGCGGGGCAGCAGCGGAAGAGCGAACGCACCGGCGGGGCTCAGCAGCAGGAAGGCGCGGCGGGCGCCCAGCAGCGGGCTGTGGCGCAGGCCCACGGCATAGGCGGCGAGGAGGATCGCGAAGGCGATGTTGGCCTGCAGGTAGAAGGGGAGGAGGGCCATGTCAGCGCTTGCGTTGTTGCTTCAGCAGGGCCAGCAGCGCCTCCAGTTCGCGCGCGTCGATGTCGGCGCGTTCGATGAAGCTGGACACCAGGGCCTGGGGCGATCCGGCGAAGTAGTCCTTCAGCAGGCGCCGCGCGCTGCGGTGCGCGTAGTCGGCCTTGTGCACCCGGGCCGTGTAGCGGTGGCTGCGGCCCAGCACCTCGTGGTCCACGAAGCCCTTGGCCTCCAGAATGCGGACGATGGTGCTCACGGTGGTGATGGCGGGCCGGGGCTTGGGCATCGCCTGGCGGATGTCCTTGGCGAAGGCCGGACCGATGCGCCACAGCACCTGCATCACCTCCTCCTCGGCGCGCGTCAACCGTTCCATGGCACAAGAATAACGAAAGAATTAGTTGATGAACGAAGAACCTAGTTGAACGGTGGGGCTGGATCGGGCAACGGGGAGGACGGCGGGGGCAACGGCCGGAGGGAAGTAGGTGCCCAGCCGCTCGCCGGCCCTGCCCGGGAAGGGTGACCGTTCAAGGCAACCCACAGGCGGCCCGGTCGTCTTCCCCGCATGCGGAGCATGCAAACGATCGTCCTTGCCTCGGCGCTGACCATCGCCGGCGGTAATGTTGCGGCGCAGCCACCGCTGGATGTGCAGTATGTCCACGATCCATTCCTATGGGCGGTGCCAACAGGGATGTTGTTCTATCACCCGAACTCCAGTTATCGGGTATCGGTTGCTTTTCCCGGCAACAACACGTTTGAGGGATGCGACTACGAATATCAGGGTGTCTCATTCGATCCTCAAGGTGACCAGATCACCCCCTTGGGGTTCACCTGCTTTACGCTTACGGGCTCTTATCCTATCGAGAGCATGACGGATTCGGGTTCCGGGGTCGGGTTCATAGGAGATTCGTGGCCTGTTCAGGAAGCGATGCTATCCCTTCCAGGCACCATATGGAATGAACCCTATACGGCCAACTGCATGGGTACACCCACCGGGCAGGGGGGCGTCAGCGCGTATGGCTATCCGGGAACGGTGGTCTATGCCACCAGTGAACCGGGATACAGTATACGAGTGGTCTACCGCGTCGATTACCCTCCTCCGTCGCAGCAGTGGTGCGTACCTGTAGCTCATCTGTTCAGCAAGGTGTTGCTGCACGGCGATACGGTCCTGGCGGTCGGCTTTCCGACCGTGACCCGGTTGGATCTGAGCTCCGGCGCGAGCCTCGGGGAGTTTGATCTGTACATGGGCGATTCGCTGAACATCGGCGAGGCCACCATCTCCGGGGATACCTTGTTCTGGGCGGCCCAGTTCGGCGGGGCGCAACTGCAGGTAGGGGCCTATCGCATGGGACAGGGACCGCTATGGAGCACCACCTTGCCGTTCATGCACCATCCGGTGGGACTTGCCGTGGATGGCCACGGCCACCTTTGGACCGCCGTGAACGACCAGTTGATCTGGTTGGATCGGTCAACGGGGACATGGAGCAGCACGAACTACGCCACGGAGTTCAAGGACCTGAAAGGCTGGCACGATGACCTGTTCCTGTTCGGCCTGTCCGGATCGCAGGCATTCCTGATGTACGCAAAGGCCACCCCATGATACGAGGTATACTGACCGCGGCCAGTGTCACCTGGGCAGGCCTGATGCCGGCACAGGTACCGTTGCAACCCGTTTGGAGCGTTCCCCTTCCGAGCGCGTGGACGGCCCCGCTCCTGGCCTGGGACCCGGAGCTGCAGCGCCTGTTGGCCATCCATGCAACGACGGATCACGAGGTTTTCCCATTCGAAGCATTGACCGCGGACGGCTTGCCGCACGCCAACACGGTGCCACCGGAGCACATCGCATTTTTCGGCGACCTGCTCTACGATCAGCGCATGCTGGTCCGCTTGATCTCCCACAACGATTCAGTGGTGCTGATCTACCGATCGGATGTGCCGTTCGGGGGTCAGTTCTCTTCGGTCAGGATGCTCGACGTCGGTGGGGGTTCGCGGCGAATGAAGCGCAGCCAGAGCCGGGTGTACGATGCCCATTGGGACCAACTGGGCCATGTGGTGCTGGAGGAGAGCAGCCTTCGCACCTACACGCCCAAGCTGTGGCCGCGTGACACGATCCTGTCCACGGTTCCGGATTGGGCGCGCATGACCGTTTCGAGCGACCGGGTATTCGTGCTGAGGCCGCCTGACATCAGGGTGTACGAACGTGATCCGTTGTCCTGGCTTTCCGATCTGCCGATCCCGAGCTCAGGGACGGTGGTGGGCGAGCGGTTGGAACGTGTGGGTGGTCAGCTGTACTACGCGGTACTGAAGAGCGGCGGCGAATTGGACATGGGGTCGGTGGACACCTTGGGTACCGTGCAGTGGAGCCGGTCGATGACCGTAGGCGCCGGATGGTCGCTCACGGGCCTGGCGGTGGACCAGAACGGGTCCGCGTGGGTGAGCCTGGCCGGTGCGACAGGTCGGTTGGAGGGCACCGACAGCACGGGCACCATCACCTTCAGCGGCAGCTGGCCGCACCCCCTGGAGGATGTGGTCAGCTCGGGTGACCGCCTGTTCCTGACCGGACGCGAAGCCGACCCCGGCCCGGGTTTTGTGTTTTGCTGGTCACCCGACTTCACAGCGTTCGTGCCGCGCACGGAACGGCCCGAGCTTCACCTGGCGCCCAACCCGGCCCAGCATGAGCTCAGGGTGTCGGGCCTCACTCCCGGAAGCACCGAACTGGAGGTGGTCGATGTGGCCGGGCGCCGCTGCCTTCCGGTGATGCGGGCCACCGCGGCCACCCACCGGGTCGACGTGGGGCAGCTGGCTTGGGGCCATTACGTATTGCGCGTCACCGACGCCCACGGCAGCCGGGTCAGGGCGTTCCAGGTGCGCTGAGCGTTATCGAGGTCGGGATCACGACGTCCTTTACATTCGGCGATGCGCTGGGATGCACTTCGCACCGTGGTGGCCGTGCTCGCCATCACCGCCTGGGTCTCGATCAATGAGTTCGTCCGCAACCAGGTGGTGCTGGTGGAGCATTGGACGACGCACTATGCCGCCCTTGGGCTCGAGTTCCCCGCTGCACCGCTGAACGGCGCGGTCTGGGGGCTGTGGGCCTTGGGTCTGGCCATCGCCGTGGTGTGGCTGAGCCAGCGCCTCGCGCTCTGGGCCACCGGGCTCACCGCGTGGTGGATGGGCTTCGTGCTCATGTGGGTGGTGATCGGCAACCTCGGGGTGCTGCCCGTCGGCATCCTGCCCGTGGCCGTGCCCTGGAGCCTGGTGGAGGCCTTCGGCGCGGCGTGGATCGCGCACCGGTTGAAGTAAGCCGCCCCTCAGGCCGGGATCGAGTTCAGGTAGCCCTGGTGCGCGAGCTGTTCGCCCATGCCCATGTAGGCCTCCTTCGGCTCGGGGCGCCAGGTGGCCAGGCCGTCCACGTAGCGATTGAACATGCAGAACGCGGCGGCGATCAGCACGGTGTCGTGGATCTCCACATCGGTGGCGCCGGCCGTGCGCGCGGCGGCGACGTCGGCCTCGGTCACCTTCAGCCCGCCCTCCTGCACGTGCTTGGCGATGGCCAGCAGGGCGCGCATCTTCGGGCTGAGCGGCTCATCGGGCAGGCCGGCCTTGATGGCATCGATGAGGTCGGGCCCGCGCTGCAGGTGGGCGGCCGCGGCGGCGCCGTGGCAGCTGTGGCAGAAGTGGCAGTTGTTCCACCAGCTCACCGAGGAGGCGATGATCTCGCGCTCCCCACTGGACAGGGTCGAGGGGCCGCGCAGCAGCACCTCCACCAGGGCGTTCAGGGGTTCGGCGGTCTCCGGGCGGAAGTGCATGAGACCGACGATGCCGGGCAGTTCCTCGTTGCGCAGGGTGATGTGGGCCATGGGAGTGGTTCGTGGACCCAAGATGCGCACCGCCCCGGACCGGGGCCCGTGCGGTCGTGCGGATCGGTGCGAACGCTGGGCGGAAAGGTGGGCGGGTGATGCGGGTCGTGGGTTGGAGAAGGGCCCTGTACCGCCATCGGTTCATTGATTTCAATGACCCCGGTTCCCTCGGGATCCCTCACTTTCGCCTCACCAACACCCATCCGAACATGAGACCTTCGACCCTCGTCCTGGCCGGCGCCCTGCTGGTCGGCGCATCCGCGTCCGCGCAGCAGTTCATCACCCCCATGGATGCCACGGGGATCATGACCTCCAAGGAAGTGCATGCCATCACCCTCGACGGCCGCGATGTGGTCGGCACCGTACCGGCCTGCATGCTGAACATGGGCCAGCTGCAGTCCCTCACCATCAAGAACGAGGCCGGCGAGAAGATCAAGTTCAAGGCGGAGGAGCTCTCCGAGGTGCGCGTGAAGCCCTCCAAGTTCCAGAACGTCAGCACCATGCTCTCGCAGCCGAACATGAGCAAGTTCCTGAAGCAGGATTTCGGCGAAGTGCTCAACCGGGAGTGGGTGTTCTATGTGCAGACCTCGCCGCCCGGCAAGGACAAGAAGGTGATGATGCAGCTGCTCAACCCGGGCTTCGATAAAAAGATGAAGGTGTTCCAGGACCCGATGGCCGAACAGACCGGTGGGGGGGATGACAAGTCCTACTTCGTGGTGAAGGCGGGCAGCGGTGAGGCCATCAAGGTGAAGAGGAACATGTACAAGAAGGAGGCGCTCACCACCGTGTTCGGCGACTGCAAGGTGATGGTGGAGTTCTACAGCGGGGACAAGATGCGGCTGGAGGACTTCGCCGAGCACGTCTTCATCCACGACCAGCTCTGCGAGTAAGCGCGGTGGTGCGCGCGGCGGAGCGGGTTCAACGCGCTCCGCCGCCCCACACCGTGTCGATCACCGCGCGCTGGGCCGTCGTGGTCAGGTGCAGCGGGTCGCGCCACAAGGCACGGTCCGTCGGGAACAGGCCGGGGCGGTCCAGGTCGATCAGCGGGGCCAGTGCGCGAATCCGGTCCAGGTAGGCCGCACGCAGGGGCTGCAGGCCGGCGTCGGCATAGATGCGCTGCACCTCGGGATGCGTGGGGTATTCCACGAACCGGAGCGAACATCCTTGGGACGCGCATCGTGCGGAGATGCGTTCCAGGCGGCCGAAGGCGGCACTGTCCAGCGTGAAGTCGGCCGCGTTGGCGCGCTCCATCTCCAGCACGCGCTGCCAGTGGTCCGGCGGCAGCGCATCATAGTGCACGGTGGACGGCCACCAGGCGCTGCGCAGGTTCAGCAGGGTGGCCTCCAGCACGCGCCGGTTGCTCAGGTACAGGAAGGGCTGGTCCAGCAGCAGGCGCGGTTCGCTGTACAGGTCCCAGTCCATGCCGCGGTTCATGCCGCGGAACGACACCTGCACCACCACCTCCTTCAGCGGGGCCTGGGCGGCGAAGCCGAACAGGTCGGCCAGGGTGCGCGTGTTGCCGCCGGGCACGCCCAGGTTGTAGTAGCGCTGGCCGCTCACGCGCTCCAGGTGGTCGAGGTCGAAATGCGAGAGGCGCGAATCGCCCAGCAGGATCCGGTCCTGCGGGGTGCGCCGCAGTTCGATCAGCTTCCACAACAGGTTGCTGAACGGCATGGTGCGTCCATCGTGGTACAGGTTCTTCCGCTTGAGCGTGTCGGGTACCGCGTGGAAGCGGTCGAAGTAGTTGTAGGGGTCCACCACCAGCACGGTGCCGAAGACCAGCGCGAAGGGCAGGGCCAGCGCGGCGATCCAGCGGAGTAGGCGGCGCACGGTCATCTAGAACTGGAAGTAGATGAAGGGCGAGGTGTGGTAGTAGCTGCCCAGGAAGATGATGCTGCCGATGAGGCCGGTGTACAGGGCCCAGCGCTGCCAGGCGCTGCGCTCGGCCAGCCAGGCGGTGGCGCCCCTGCGCCGGTCCAGCCATTGCACCCCTTCCATGGCCGCGATGCCGGCCACGGCCAGGAACATCTCACCGCGCCCTGCGCCCACCAGCGGCGCCCACAGGCTGAAGGCGTCGGCGGTGAGGAGGCCGTCCAGCCCGATGAACAGGTTCCCCACGATGTGGAACGCGTCCTGCACGCTGTTGGCACGGAAGAAGATCCAGGCCAGGTCCACCAGGAGGAAGGTGGTGATCACCTGCTGGGCCATGTGGAGCCGCGGCCAGCGGTGCAGCCCGAGCAGCTGCCCGAGGCGCGTGCGGCCTCCTTCGGTGACGATGGCGCCGATGAGGAACAGACCGTGCAGGCCGCCCCAGATGATGTAGGTCCAGGCCGCGCCGTGCCACAGGCCGCTGAGCAGGAAGGTGATGAGCAGGTTGTAGTACCGGCGCCAGGTCACCACGCGGTTGCCGCCCAGCGGGATGTACACGTAGTCGCGGAACCAGGTGCTGAGGCTGATGTGCCAGCGTCGCCAGAACTCGCTGATGCTGGTGCTGGCATAGGGCGTGCGGAAGTTCCGCATCAGGTCGATGCCCAGGCAGCGCGCGGCGCCGAGGGCGATGTCGCTGTAGCCGCTGAAGTCGCAGTAGATCTGCACGGCGAAGAGCAGCGAGGCCAGGATGAGCGCCGGGCCGTCGTGCAGGTGCGGGGCGTCGTACACATGGTCCACCATCACGCCCACGCGGTCGGCGATCATGATCTTCTTGAAGAAGCCCCAGGCCATGAGGCGCAGTCCGCTGGCCAGCAGGCCGGGGTCGAAGGCCATGGGCAGGTGCAGCTGGCGCAGCAGGTTGCCCGGGCGCTCGATGGGGCCCGCCACCAGCTGCGGATAGAACATGACGTACAGGCTGAAGATGCCCAGGTGGCGCTCGGCGCGCTGGCGGCCGTAGTACACCTCGATGGTGTAGCTCAGGCTCTGGAAGGTGTGGAAGCTGAGGCCGATGGGCAGGATGATGCCCAGGTCGGGGATGCTGTAGCCGCTCCAGCCCGCGGCGCGCACCATCGCCTCGATGTTCTCCGTGAGGAAGCCGTAGTACTTGAAGATGGCGAGCACACCCACGTTGGCCACGATGCTGGCGATGAGCCATCGCCTGCGGGCGATGCCTTCGTGGCGTTCGATGAGCAGCCCGGCCCCATAGTCCACCACGATGGTGAAGGCCAGGATGAGGATGTACACCGGCACGAAGGCCATGTAGAACCAGCAACTGGCGGCCAGCAGCATCGGCCAGCGCCAGCGATGCGGCAGCAGGTGGTACGCGGTGGTCACCACCACGAAAAAGACCAGGAAGGCGATCGAGTTGAAGATCATCGGCCCCCGGCGCCGCGCGGCGGGAGGCAAATGTCGGTGAACTGCGCCGCACCGGCACGCCCCAGGTGGCTGCCGTCCACGTACAGGTCGTCCGCCCAGCGGTGGGCGTTGCCGTCGATCACGATGTGGCCGAGGGGTTCCAGCAGGGCGCGCAACCGCGCCACGTGCGCCTGCTGCAACGCGTCGAGCGCCGGCGTCCGCAGGCCGTCGCGGTAGGCGCATTGCACCACCACCAGCTTCACCCCGCGGGCCTGCAACCAGTGCGCGAAGCGGGCGAAGGCGTCGTAACGGGCCTCATCCAGCCGCTCGGCGGTCGGGGGCGCCTCGTTGAAGCGGGTGCGGTCGATGCGGTCGGCCGGCACGTCCAGTGTGGCCCCACCATGGTCGTCGAAACCGAGGTACTCGTAGTTGCCGGGATCGCGGGACCGGATGCGGTTGGCCTCGGCCTGCCGCAGCAGATAGGGCGCATCCCAATGCCGCAGGTAGCTCAGGACGAGCGGACCGCCGTCCAGGAAACGCGCCATGGCCGCACTGTCCGTGCCCAGCTGCCGGCCTGCGCTGCGGAAGTCCATCAGGTTGGTGGCCACCAGCACGGTGTGCGGCCGCAGCCGGTCGGTGAGCAGGGTGCCGAGCACGGGCAGCTCGGCGGCGCCCAGGCCCCAGGCGGCGGCGTTCACGTACCGGTCCGTGCCGAAGTGGGCGATCACCCCATCGCTGGCCAGGTTGTTGAGCGTCATCGAGGAGCCCACGGCCAGCACGTCCACCCCGTCGGGGTATCGTTCGCGTACGAAGGCGAGCTTCTCGTTGAGGGCGATGTTGTTGGTGATGCGCGGGGCCGGCACGGTGTCGCGCAGCAGCAGCAGGTAGGCGGCGGGGATCGCCAGCGCGGGCAGGCCCAGCAGCACGCAGCGGAGGATGAAGCGGCCCACCATCAGAACTGGAAGTAGATGAACTCGCCGCCCCCCAGCGGTGCGGTGAGGGTGAGCACGGCGATGAGGCCGTAGTACACAAGTCGTCGCACCGGTCGGGGCAGCAGCCCGTCGAGGTGCAGCCCGTGCTGCCGTTCGCGGGCCAGCCACTCCAGGGCGAGCGTGATGCCGATGCCGAGCAGCGCGAAGGCCAGGCCCTTGCGGTCGGCGACCTGCGGCGTCTCCAGCAGGCCCGGTGAGGCGATGGCGCCCAGGATGTCGACGGCCTGTCCCATGCTCTCGGCGCGGAAGAAGGTCCATGCGAAGCAGGCCAGCAGGAAGGTGGCGAGCAGCTGCAGGGCTTCACGGGCGCTGGGCCACCGGCGCCCGGCGGCCACCGTATCGCTCATCGCATGGTGCGTGTCGCGCAGCAGCAGCGGCAGGAAGAGCAGGCCGTTCACCGCGCCCCAGGCCACGAAGGTCCAGTTGGCGCCATGCCAGAAGCCGCTCACCAGGAAGATGATCAGCACGTTGCGCACGGTGCGCGCCTTGCCGCCGCGGCTGCCGCCGAGGGGGATGTAGAGGTAGTCGCGGAACCAGGTGCTGAGGCTGATGTGCCAGCGCCGCCAGAACTCCGCGATGTCGCGGCTGAAGTAGGGATAGGCGAAGTTGCGCATCAGCTCGAAGCCGAAGAGCCGAGCGCAGCCGATGGCGATGTCGCTGTAGCCGCTGAAGTCGCCGTAGATCTGGAAGGCGAAGAGCAGCACGGCCAGGGCCAGGGTGCTGCCGTCGTGGGTCTCGTGGGCGCCGAACACGGGGTTCACGAAGGCGGCGCAGTGGTCGGCCACCACCACCTTCTTGAACAGGCCCCACAGCATCTGTCGCACGCCATCATACGCCGCGGCCTCGTCGAAGCGGCGCTCGGTGCCGAACTGGGGCAGCATGTGGCGGGCCCGCTCGATGGGGCCGGCCAGCAGCTGGGGGAAGAAGCTCACGAAGGCGAAAAAGGTGGTGGCCTCGCGCACCGCGGGCAGCTGCCTGCGGTACACATCGAAGGTGTAGCTCAGGCTCTGGAAGGTGTAGAAGCTGATGCCCACGGGAAGCACCAGCCCCAGCGGACGCGCATCGATCGGCCGGCCCAGCAGCGTGAAGGCGTCCACGAAGCTCTGCAGGAAGAAGTCGTAGTACTTGAAGAAGCCGAGCAGCCCCAGGTTGGCCGTCAGGCTCAGGCCCATGAGCAGCTTGCGGCCGACGGGGGCCTCGGTGCGGGCCAGGGCCAGGGCCACCAGGTAGTCCACCCCGGCGGTGAAGAGCCACAGGCCCAGGAAGCGCCAGTCCCACCAGCCGTAGAACACGCATCCGGCCAGGATGAGGAAGGCGTTGCGCCAGGCCACCGAACGCCGGAAGAGCCCCCAGTACAGGAGGAACACGATCGGCAGGAAGACCGCGAAGTCGATCGAGTTGAACAGCATGCGGTGGAGCGCGCGGAACGGCTTCTACGGGCCGGTGCGGGGGCGGGTTCGGGCGGGTGTGGACCGCGGGATGTCCGGCCAAAGCTACCCGAAGGTCCGTGGGATGAGGCACCGTATCTTTCGTAGACCATGCGCGACACGCCGCGGAGCATCGAGACCCGCATCGCCACGATCACCCTGGTGCACCCGGGCTTCATCGAGCAGCGCTACAAGCTCGGTGAGCGGATCGACCTGCCGGGTTTTGCGGAGAACAAGCGCGCGCGGCTCGAACTGGCCCAGGGCATGCCGTGCGTCATGCTCAGCATCATCCCCAAGGACATGGACTTCGACATGGAGGTCACGGGCGTGGACCACTTCGGACCGGAGCGCGGACAGGACACCCTGCGTGCCCTGGCCGTGGTGGTGCACGACAGCATGGCGGAGATGGTCACCGAACTGTTCTTCACCTACTTCCCCACGGTGTTCCGCACGGGCGTGTTCAACGACGAGACCGAGGCGCGCCGGTGGTTGCAACTGCAGCTGGCGGAAGTGACCCAGAAGGAGGGGTGATGGCCGCTCGCATCACTGGAGCACCAGCCTGAGCGTGGCGCTCCGTCCATCGGGCCAGCTCGCATGCACCTGGTGGATGCCCGGTCGCATGCTGGTCGTGGGGAGCAGGGTCGTTCCGGAAGTCGCCCTCGTGGCGAACAGGACGCGCCCAAGCCCATCGGTCACGGAGATGGTCACCGAGCCTTCGCCGCGCAGGTTCAGCTCCACCGGCCCTCCTGTGGCGCTGACCGGGTTGGGGGCCACGTTGAGCCCGACCTCCTGTCCGTCCGCAGCCGTGGAAAGGCCCAGACCACCGGGCAGCTGGCACAGGATCACGCAGGGCAGCCCGCCGGAGTCCCACATCGTGATGGAGCAGGGAGTGGAGCAGAGGTTCGTGTACACCGTGTCATTGGACACCCAGAAGGGCGGCCATCCCCACGGCGACTCCGCGCATCCTGATGGGATCACCTCATAGAGATAGGGAGCGGAACAGCCGCCGGGGTACAACGCACTGGCCGGGCCGAAGGCCCCGAGCCCATCGCAGCCGTTGGTGGGCGGGATCACATAGTAGGTGGTGAGGGTCACCTGGGCCCTGGCCGGAAGGCCAAGCACCAGAAGTGCCACGGCGGCGACAAGGTGTTTCATACCGTGAAGCTCGCGCCGTGGGAATGCCGCGCTACCGTGCCCGGGACCCACGCACGAACAACCGGATGTGGACCGCCGTCCATGGCCAACGCGCACGGCCCCCGGAGGGAGGCCCTGCACGAGCGAACGATCGGCACCGGCAGGATGCCTGTTCGACGTTACTTGTACGCCGGGATGCCGGTCACCTCCGCGCCGGTGATCAGCAGGTGGATGTCGTGCGTGCCCTCGTAGGTCACCACGCTCTCCAGGTTCATCATGTGGCGCATGATGGGGTACTCGTTGGTGATGCCCATGCCGCCGAGGATCTGCCGCGCCTCGCGCGCCACGGTGAGCGCCAGGTGCACGTTGTTGCGCTTCGCCATGCTGATCTGCTGGGTGGTGGCGCGGCCCTCGCTGCGCAGCACGCCGAGGCGCCAGGTGAGCAGCTGGGCCTTGGTGATCTCCGTGATCATCTCGGCCAGCTTCTTCTGGGTGAGCTGGAAGGCGCCGATGGGCTTGCCGAACTGGATGCGCTGCTTGCTGTAGCGCAGGGCCACGTCATAGCACTCCATGGCCACGCCCAGGGTGCCCCAGGCGATGCCGTAGCGCGCGCTGTCCAGGCAGCCCATGGGGGCGCCCAGGCCGTTCTTGTGGGGCAGCAGGTTGCCCTTGGGCACCTTCACATTGTCGAACACCAGCTCGCCGGTGGGGCTGGCGCGCAGGCTGAGCTTGCCGTGCGTGGTGGGCGTGGTGAAGCCCTCCATGCCCCGCTCCACGATGAGGCCGTGGATGCGGCCCTCGGTGTTCTCGGCCTTGGCCCACACGATGGCCAGGTCGGCGAAGGGCGCGTTGCTGATCCACATCTTGGCGCCGTTCAACAGGTAGTGGTCGCCCATGTCCTTGAAGGTGGTGACCATGCCGCTGGGGTTGCTGCCGAAGTCGGGCTCGGTGAGGCCGAAGCAGCCGATCTTCCTGCCCTGCACCATGTCGGGCAGCCACTTCTTCTTCTGCTCCTCGCTGCCGTACTTCCAGATGGGGTACATGGCCAGCGAGCCCTGGACGCTGCACAGGCTGCGCAGGCCGCTGTCGCAGCGCTCGATCTCCTGCATGATCAGGCCGTAGCTGATCTGGTCCAGGCCGGGGCCGCCGTACTGTTCGGGCACGAAGGGGCCGAAGGCGCCGATCTCGGCCAGCCCGGGGATGATGTCCTTGCTGAACTCCGCCTTCTCGAAGCGCTCCTCGATGATGGGCTTGAGGTGCTTGCTCACGTGCTTGCGCGCCGTGTCGCGGATCAGCTTCTGCTCCTCGGTGAGCAGTTCGTCCACCAGGTAGTGGTCGTGGTGCTGGAACAGATCGGTGGCGGCTTTGGCCGCGGTGCCGTTGGCGGAGGTGGTGGACATGCTGCGGGGGTGTTCGCGGTGTCGGCCTGGCCGCCCACCGGGGCCGCAAAAGTAGCACGCCCACCCCCGGCGCCGCCGGATACCTTTGCCCGCCGGCCATGGGTGAACCACGGATCCACGACCCCTTGAGCGCCGATTGGGTGGTGCTCGTGCTCCTGGCCGTGCTGATGCAGCTCGCGTGGACGAACGTCGTGTCGCCCCGCAAATGGGGTCTGCTCCTCAACGGGGCGTTCGGCGCACGCATCAGTCGGCGGAGCCTGCGCGAGGACATCGACCTCCAGGACCGTTCGATGCTGGGACTGCTGGCGGCGCTGCTGGCGGGCCTGGGGTTGTTCCTGCATCAGGTGCTGGTGATCCGCGGCATCGCCGACGCGGGTCCGGGGGGCTACGTCATCGTGGTGGCCCTGCTGCTGGTGATGGTGCTCGCTCAGGTGTTCCTGCTCCGTGCACTGGGCTGGCTCTTCCAGGGCGATGGCGGGCTGCAGGAGTACACCTACACCTGGGTGATCGATCATCTGGTGCTGGGGGCGGCCCTGCTGCCCGTGGCGGTGCTGGTGGCCTATCGGCCGGAGATGAGGTCCGTGCTGCTGCCGATGGGCGGGGTGATCGCCTCGGTGATCGTGCTCCTCCGGTGGGGCCGGGCAGGGCTCATCGGGCGATCGGCGGGGGTCCCGTTCAGGCACATTTTCCTGTACCTTTGCGCCGCCGAGATCCTGCCGGTGTTCCTCGTTCTCCAGACCCTCCAGCGTTCCGGCCCATCCGCGTTCCAACTTCACTAACCGAGCGGCCTTGAAGATCAAGACCATCCTCGTTTCGCAGCCGGAACCCACGGACGTCAAGTCCCCGTACCACGAGCTCGGCAGGAAGTACGGCCTAAAGATCGACTTCAAGCCGTTCATCAAGGTGGAGGCCGTTCCTGCACAGGACTTCCGGCAGGAGCGCATCAACATCCTGGACCACTCGGCCATCGTGCTCACCAGCCGCAATGCGGTGGACCATTTCTTCCGGATGTGCAAGGAGCTCCGGCTCACGGTGCCGGAGAGCATGAAGTACTTCTGCGTCAGCGAGAGCGTGGCGTATTACGTGCAGAAGTACATCGTGTACCGCAAGCGCAAGGTCTTCATCGGCAAGAACACCTTCCAGGACCTGCTGGACGTGATCAAGAAGCACAAGGACGAGGTGTACCTGGTGCCGTGCAGCGACATCCAGAAGGCGGAGATCCCCGCGCTGCTGGACAAAGCAGGGGTCAAGTACACCAACGCGGTGTTCTATCGCACGGTGGCCAGCGACCTCAGCGACCTGAAGAACCTGAAGTACGATATGCTGGTGTTCTTCAGCCCTGCTGGGATCGAGAGCCTGTTCAAGAACTTCCCGAAGTTCGACCAGAACGGCACCGTCATCGCGGCGTTCGGTCCCACCACCAGCAAGGCGGTGCGCGATGCCGGTCTGCGGCTCGACATCGAGGCCCCCCTGCCGGAGGCCCCGAGCATGACGGGGGCCATCGAGCTGTACATCAAGAGGCTCGGCAAGAAGAAATAAGCCCCGGACGTCACGGGGCTAACGTCCCGGCCTTCCGGGCCCACCAGTCCGGCATGGAGCGTCATACCTTCCCCAAGCAGGAGCGACTGCGTGGCCGTCCGCGCATCCAGCGGCTGATCGCCGAGGGACGCTCGGTGCACATGCCCCCGTTCCGCCTCATCGGTCTGTTCATGGAGCTCGACGCCCCCGTACCCGCCCAGGTGGCCTTCGCCGTGCCCAAGCGCAACCTTCCGCGGGCGGTGGACCGCAACCGGGCCCGTCGCCGCATGCGGGAGGCCTACCGTCTGCACAAGCACATCTACCACGACCGGCTGCGCCAGCTCGGCCGCTCATGCGGCTGGCTCTTCGTGCTCCAGGGCCGGGCCGTGCCGGGCTATGCCGAGGTGGAGGGCAAAATGATCCGCGCGCTCGACCGTTGGTTCAAGGAACATGCGTAGGCTGCTCACCACCGCCATGATCGGCCTCATCCGCCTGTACCAGTTCACCCTGTCGCCGCTGCTGCCCGGCGCCTGCCGGTACACACCCAGCTGCAGCACCTACGGCGTGGAGGCCCTCCGCCGCCATGGTCCCTTCCGCGGCGGCTGGCTCACCCTCAAGCGCTTCCTATCTTGTCATCCCTGGGGCGGGCATGGCCACGACCCCGTCCCCTGAAGCCCCATTTCCCCATGAACGCTCCCCGCAACCCCCGCCTGCGCACCTGGATCATCGGTGGCGCCTTGGCCGCTTCCGGCGCCCTCACCATCGCTGCGGGCGACAACTACTTCGAGATCTCCAAGAACCTGGAGATCTTCACCGAGCTCTACAAGGAGCTCAACGTCTACTACGTCGAGGACACCAAGCCCGGCACGCTGATGAAGACGGGCATCGATGCGATGCTCTCCTCGCTGGACCCCTACACGCAGTACATCCCGGAAAGCGACATCGAGGAGTACCGCTTCCAGACCACGGGGCAGTACGGGGGCATCGGCGCGCTCATCAAGCGCCAGGGCGATGGCATGGTGATCAGCGAGCCGTACGAGGGCTTCCCTGCGGCGAAGGCGGGCATCTGGGCCGGCGACGAGATCCTGGAGGTGGACGGCCGGAAGGTGCGCGGCCTCGACACCGAGGAAGTGAGCAAGCTGCTGAAGGGGCAGGCCGGCACCCCGGTGCGCGTGCTGCTCAAACGGGGCACCGCCGAGCCATCGGAGAAGCTGCTCACGCGGGAGGAGATCAAGATCCCGGACGTGCCCTACAAGGGCATCGTGGACGCCACCCACATGGTGGGCTACATCAAGCTCAACAGCTTCACCCAGACCGCGAGCGCCGATGTGCGCAGCGCCATGAAGCAGCTCAAGCAGGAGGGGGCGCGCCACCTCATCCTCGACCTGCGCGGCAATGGCGGCGGCCTGTTGCGCGAAGCGGTGAACATCGTCAACCTCTTCGTGCCCAAGAACGAGCCGGTGGTGGAGACCAAAGGCCGCATCGCCGAGTGGGACAAGAGCTACCGCACGCTCAGTGAGCCGGAGGACGCGACCATGCCGCTGGTGGTGCTGGTCGACGGTGGCTCGGCCAGCGCCAGCGAGATCGTCAGCGGCGCGCTGCAGGACCTGGACCGTGCCGTGGTGGTGGGCGAGCGCACCTTCGGCAAGGGGCTCGTTCAGCAGACGCGCGACCTGTTCTACAACAGCAAGCTGAAGGTCACCGTGGCCAAGTACTACATCCCGAGCGGACGCTGCATCCAGAAGCTGGACTATGCCCACCGCGACAGCAGCGGCAAGGCCACCGTGCGCACGGACACGAACCTGGTGGCCTTCAAGACCCGGAACGGCCGCACGGTGTACGACGGTCGGGGCATCCTGCCCGATGTGCCCGTCACCGAGCCCGAGCTGGCCAAGGTGGTGGGCGGCCTGTACGCGGAGGACATCCTGTTCGACTTCGCCACGGATTACCGGCGCACGCACGACAGCATCGGCCCGCCGGAGCGGTTCGCCATCAGCGACGAGCTCTATCACCGGTTCACGGAGTTCGCCCGGTCGCGCAGCTTCACCTACGACACCGAGAGCATGGAGGCCTATGCCAAGCTGGAGGAGGTGGCGCGCAAGGAGCGGTACTACGGCCACGCGCAAAAGGCCTTTGAGGAGCTCAAGAAGGAGCTCGCTCCGGACCCGTCCGAGGAGCTCGACCTGTTCCGGGCGGATGTGGAGGAGATGCTGCGGAACGAGATCGTGTCCCGGTACGACCTGCAGACGGGCCGGGCCAAGGCGGCGCTCGTCACCGATCCCTATGTGCAGGCCGCGGTGAAGGTCCTGACCGACGGTGGCTATTCCGGGATCCTCTCCGGCGGCAAGCCCTGAGCTGATGCGGCGGATGGCCGCTGCGAGCCCGGCGGATGCCTGGGTCCGGCGCTTCGGTCTGGTGCGCATGGCAGGCCTGTTCATCGCGGCGGCCGCCCTGCCGTGGAACAACGTGCTGCTGAGCAACGCCCAGATCCTGATGGTGTTGGGCTGGCTGGGTGAGGGCCTGGCCGCCCGCTCCCTAGGGAGGCGCTTCCGCCAGGCGTTCACCGGACCCTGGACGCTGGCCTTCATCGGCACCTTCCTGCTGCACGCAGCGGGCATTATCTGGTCCGAGGACCGCGCCTGGGCGTTCGACCTCACCCGCATCCTCCTCCCTGTGCTCGTCTTCGGCGTGGTGCTGTCCACTTCGCCGCCCATGGGTGAACGGGCCATCCGCGATGTGCTGCGCACCGGGGCCTGGAGCGTGGTGGCCAGCACGGTGGTGTGCCTGGTCGTGGCGGGCGGCCATCTGCAGAGCGGTGACCATCGCGCGGTCAGCATCTTCATCAGCCATGTGCGGCTGGGGCTGCTCCTAGCGCTCGCGGGCTGCGTGTTCATCCTGGACCGTCCGCCCCAGCGGTGGCTGCGCGCCGTGCATGGTCTCGGCGCGACCTGGGCCGTGGGCTTCCTGCTGGGGATCGGCAGCCTCAGCGGCCTGAGCACCTTGTGCGCGGCGCTCGTGGTGTTGGCGTGGCGCGGTGTGGGCGGTGCACGCCCACTGGTCCGCTGGTCGATCCGGGCGGCGCTTGTGCTGGTGCCCGTCGCAGCGCTGTCGATCCTGTTCGGCATGCTCCGGCCACGCCCGTACACCCCGCTGCGGGTCGAGGACCTCGGAGAGCGCAGCGCCGGCGGCGAGCCCTACTACCACGATGTCGCCGACCCGCAATGGGAGAACGGCCACCCGGTGTGGGTGCACGTGGCCAAGGAGGAGCTCGAGCGGGGCTGGGCACGCCGCAGCCGCAGGGGACTTTACGACAAGGACGCCCGCGGACAGCTCCTGCGCGGCACCTTGGTGCGCTACATGGCCAGCAAAGGGCTCAGGAAGGATTCGGTGGGCCTTCTGGGGCTGACCGATGAGGATGTGCGCCGCATCGAACAGGGCGTGCCCAGCGTGCGTACCGGGCGCCAGCCACTCCTGGTCGCCCGCTTGGAACAACTGCGGATGGAGCTCGACCGCTACCGGGCCATCGGCGATCCCAACGGCCACAGCCTCACCATGCGGCTGGCCTATTGGCGGACGGGCTGGTGGATCGCCCGACAGCACGTGTGGACGGGCGTGGGCACGGGTGATACGCGGCCGGCGTTCGCACAGGCCTATGCGGAACTGCAGAGCCCGCTGGACAGCGCCTGGCGGAACCGCGCTCACAACGAGTTCCTCACGCTGCTCATCAGCTTCGGCCTGCCGGGCCTGTTGTTCATCCTGGCCGGCTGGGTGGCGCCGGTGGTGGCGTTCCGCGCCTGGCGGCACCCGGTCTTCGCGGCGTGGGCGGCCATCTTCCTGGTGTCGTGCCTCACGGAGGACACCCTGGAGACCCAGACGGGGGCGACCTTCTTCGCCCTGTACGCCGCCCTCTTCGTGTTCGGCGGGCGCTGGCTCAACGCGCAGGCAGGCCTTCAAGCAGCGCCACCACACGCTCCGGAGCGATCCGCGTGATGCAGTCGCACGGGCGACCGGCGCGGCAGGTCGGGCAGGACGGGTCGTACACCAGCGCATGGGCATCGCGGCCGATCGGGGCCCAACGTCCCGGATGGATCGGGCGGCGTGGGGCGAACAGGCCCACGGCCCGGATGCCGCACGCCGCAGCGATGTGCAGCGGGCCTGTGCTCGCCGCCACCAGTCCGTCCGCGCTGCCGATGAGGGCCACCAGCTGCTCCAGGCTCAGCCGACCACCGGCATCGATGGCCAGGGGGTCGCTCCACGGAAGATGGGGACGGTAGCGGTCGGCCTCGGTGGCGGTGCCGGTGACCACCGTGCGGATGCCGAGCCGGTTCAGGCCGCGCATCAGTGCAGCGAAGTTGTCCAGCCCCCATTCCACCGCGCTGCCCTGCGAACCGGGATGGAGGATCACCGTGCGCGCCGCGGCCGGGGCCAGGTCGGCCGGAAGGACCGCGTGCGCCGGCGCGCGGAAGCCGGTGCGTTCGCTCAGCTGCGCCAGGGAGGGCACACCTTCCAGGCCGAGCGGACGCAACAGCATCGTGTTCAACTGGGCTTCGTGCAATGGGCTCCGGCGTCGGCTGAACGCCACACGATGTGTGCACGTGGTCCAGTGCCACCAACGGTGTGACGTCCCGATGCGGACAGGGATCCCGGCGGCCTGGGCCCATCGGGCCACGGAGCGATGGGGGAACACGTGCACCAGGGCATCCGCGCGCAGGGCGGAGAGCATGCGCACCGCATCGCCGGCCATCAGGTCCTCCAGGGTCAGCACCTGGTCCACATGGTGGCAGCACCGCAGCACGGGCGCGGTATAACCGCGGCCGATGAACGTGATGCGCACGCCGGGGAACCGTTCCTTGAGCAGGCCCGCCATGGGCAGGGTGAGCATCACGTCGCCGATGCTGTCCGGGCGGCTCAGGACGATGTGCTCAGGCGGTGGCCTCATGCTGAAGGGCGTGGAGCTTCGCGTACTTCAGCCACACGGCGCGGGCGCTGAGGGTGGCGATGTGCCAGCCCGCCCTTCCATCCAGGAAACCCGCCTGCAGCACGTAGCCTTGAAGGAACTTGGCCACGGGCGACAACCATCGCTTGACCGCTCCTGCGCGCCGGCCCGACCGGTGCAGCGCCCGGGCGTGCAGGTCGCTGTACCGGTCGATGCGCTCGCGGTGGGCTTCGAGGGAAGGATAGCTGTAGTGAAGCAGGTCACCTTCGAGAAGCTGCACGGATGTTCCTGGGGCGAGCTCCAGCACTTCGTGCACATGGTCGCCGGTCCAGCGCGCCCCGCCTTTCGGGAAGAGCCTCGTCTTGGTATCGGGGTACCATCCGCCATGCCGCACCCAGGTGCCGCAGTAGTTGGTGAGCCGATGCATGCGGTAGGCGCCGTGCAGACCGCTTTTCTGCGCGTTGCGGATGGACCGGGCCAGCTCGGGGGAGGGCACTTCGTCGGCGTCCACGCTCAGGATGTGCGGGTGGGTGGCCAGGTCGTTCGCGAAGTTCTTCTGGTCGCTGTAGTTGGTCCAGCGGCGCGTGACCACGCGGGCGCCATGCGCTTCGGCGATCCGTCGGGTGCCGTCCGTGCTTTCAGCGTCCACCACCACCACTTCCTGCACCAGACCGTCCAGGCCGGTCAGGCAGCGGGCGATGTTGGCTTCCTCGTTGCGCGTGATGATGACGGCCGAGATGCCCATCGGGCGGAAGTTAACCGACCGTTCCGGGCGCCCGGTGCTCAGTGGGCCACCATCAGCTTGCCGCGGCCGAGCTCACGCCCGTCCTGCACGGCCCGATAGAAATAGAGACCGTCGGCCAGCCAGGCGGTGGTGAGCGTGATGCGACCGTTCGTGGAGCTTCGGCGTTCCACCACCTGTCCCGCATTGTCGAGCAGCTCGATCGTCACGGGGCCCTGCCCGATGGCGCCGTACACATTGAAGAAGACATCCCGGTCCGCGGGGTCGGGGAAGTGCTGCACCATCGCACCGCCGGAGAGCTCCGCGATGCCGGTGTTCGGATCCACCACGGTGACGCAATAGTCCTCGGTCTCGCCGAAGTCATACCCGTCCTCACAGCCGGAGGAGGCGGCCTGGTCGTACACCATGATCACCCGCATCCGGGTGCTGCCGATGCTGGCCCAGGCGGGAATGCTGATGGTGCCGCTCACGGTCCCGTTCGCCACCGGGGAGCTGTACACCAGTTCTCCGGTGGTGGTGAAGTCGCCGTCCTGGTCCAGGTCGATCCACACCGTGAAGTACTCGTCGTAGGTGAAACCACCATAGCCCGGGGTGAGGGAGATGGGGTAGCTGGCGCCCAGGTTCAGCGCAGTGGACTGCGCGGTGTGGTCGCCGTAGCCTCCGTCGGTGCCGGTGGTGTGGTTGATGGTGCCGAGGGTGACGTTCGCGATCCATTCCTCGCTGGCATCAGCGCTTTCGGAGGGGCAGTAGGTGTTGTCCAAACAGGACCCGCATCCGGAGGTCTGCACGGTGATGGTGGCGCTCCAGGCGGTGGGGGTCCCGTTGCACACGGACCGGACGCGCACATCGTAGGCCGAGCAGGGCGTCAGTCCAACGATCTCGAAGCTGGTGGCGGTGATGCCCGTGGTGCTGGTCCAGTTGCCCGCGCCGGCGGGGCTGACCTCCACCTCATAGGACGACGCGGCCAGCACGGCGGTCCAGAACACGTTGGCGACGTTGTCCCCCGCGAAGCCCGCACCAAGGCCGTCCGGCGGAGCGCAGCAGCCCTCGGTGGTCCAGGTGAACAGGGCGCTCGGGTCGCTGGTCAGCGTATCGCACTCGGCGATCACCTGGAATTCGTACGGCGTGCAGGGAGTGAGCCCGGAGGCCATGAACGCCAGGTTGATCAATCCGGCCTGGGTGGTCCAGGTGCTGCTGCCCACCGGGCGGTACTGCACGGTGAAGGGGCCGCTGGCGGTGCTGCCCCAGGAGAACATCACATCACCGATGGCGACGTTCTCGGCGTTGAGGTCGTAGGGCGGTGGGCAGGGGCCGCAACCGGCCATGATGGCCTGCAGGCTGTTGAAAGCGTTGATGCGGCCGCCGGTGACGGTGTTGCCCGGCAGGTTGCCCACCTGGTCCACACCTTCGAAGAGCTTGTCGCGCACGTAGAGGGCGGCGGCCACGGGATCGGCCTGGGCCAGGGCGCCGAGCGTGGCGCAGGGCGCGCTGTACAAGAGGGCGATGACCCCGGCCGTGAGGGGGCTGGCGAAGCTCGTGCCACTGGTGCTTCCCGTTCCACCACCGATGCTGGTGGTCACCACGTTCTCGCCCGGCGCCCCCACATCGATGGTGGTGGCACCGAAGCCGCTGAAGGTGCGCAGGTCGTTGTTGTTCGTGGCGGTGACGCTCACCATGAAGGGGCTGGGGCAGGCCGTGGGCAGGTCGCCCTCCACGTCGATGTTGATGTTCTGGTTGGCCGTGGCGCCGCAGTTCAGCACGCCGGCCGTACCAAGCGTGTCGTACATGGCGCACCAGAGGGGCGCGTCGGCGGGGTCACCGAAGTCGATGCCCCAGCTGGCGTTGGTGGCCACCACGAAGGCTCCTTTGTTGCCACCGGTCTGGTTGTACAGGCGGCGCATCACCAGGGGATAGGTGTAGCTCGCCAGCACTTGGGCCTCGCTCACCCCCTGCCGGGTCACCACCATCATCTCCACGTTCCAGTTGGCGCCGCTCACGGAGGTGTTGTTGTTGCCCTTGGCCCCGATCATGCCGGCCACCTGGGTGCCGTGGCCCCCGCCGTACACGTTGTCGTTGTTGCCGCTGGGGTTCCATCCACGGTGGTCGTCCACGTACCCGTTGGCATCGTTGTCAAGGCCGTCATTGGGGATCTCCAGGTGGTTGAACCAGGCGTTGCCGATCAGGTCGGGGTGGGGCAGGTCGGCGTTCTCGATGATGCAGACCACGATCGTGTCGCCCGCGGCGGTCACCCCGCCGGTGGTGATGTCCCAGGCCAGGTCGCTGTCGATGTCGGCATCGTTGGGGTTCACATGGTGCCACTGCTGCCCGAATTGTGGATCGTTGGGCACCACGCGATCGGTCACCACATGGTTGTTCTGGGCCAGCAGGGTCGCACGATGGCGCTGCACGGCGCGGAGCATCACGGGCTGGGGCAGGGCGGGCTGATCGTAGTGCAGCATCCAGGTGCGCAGCGGAGCGCTCACCTCCTCCACCACGCGCAGGCCGGTGGGAAGACCGTCCACCACGCGCAGGTCGTTGGCGATGGAGGCCGCATCGGCCCCGGGCTGGAGCATCACGAGCACATCGCCGGGGAGGTAGGCGGGCTGCTGGTCCTGCGCCGGCAGCAGGGCGGGGATCGAGAGGGCCGTGGCGAGGGTGAGGAACAGGTTCTTCATGTCAGGGGCGTGGTTCCGGGCCGCGAATGTACCCGAAGGACGCCTGAACAACACCGATGGGCTGCCTGGGGATCGGACCGGCTGCGCCCTGACCTTGGAAGCCTGCGCCTATCCGTGCACGAACACCCGCTTCACCCGCTGGCTCACGGCGGTCAGCGCTTCGTACGGAATGGTGCCCATGTCCCGCGCATGGTCCGCCAGCGGCCGTTCCGGACCGAACACCGTCACCGGGTCGCCGGGTTGGCAGGCGATGGCGGTGACGTCCACCATGCACATGTCCATGCAGATGCCGCCCACGAACGGTGCGGGTCGCCCGTGGATGCGCACATGGCCCACACCGTGGCCCAGGCTGCGGAACAGGCCGTCGGCATAGCCGATCGGCAGCACGGCGATGCGCTGGGGGGCCTGCACCCGGTGGCGGCGACCGTATCCCACGCTGTCCCCGGCCTTCAGCTCCTTCACCTGGGCGATGGTGGTGAGCAGGCGCGCCGCGGGCCGGAGCTTGGCGCTCTCGCCGGCGTCGAAGCCCACGCCGTGCAGGCCGATGCCGGGCCGCACCAGGTCCAGGTGGGCCTCCGGGAAGCGGCTGATGCCGGCCGAGTTGGCGATGTGGCGCTTCGGCCGCTGTTTCAGCACGGCCTCCACCCGGTCGGCGGCGGTGGTGAAGCGGGCCAGTTGGTCGCGGGTGAAGGCATCGTGGGCGGGGTCCTCGCTGGCGGCGAAATGGCTGAACACGGTGCTTATCCGCAGGAAGGGAGCGTGCCGGAGCGCGTCGATCGCCGGTCCCAAGTGGTCGGGGTCGAAGCCCAGGCGGTGCATGCCGGTGTCGATCTTCAGGTGCACCGCGGGGGCGTCGGTATGCGACCGGGCATGGTCGATGGCCGCGTGCAGCGAGCGCAGGTCGTACACCACGGGCTCCAGGCGGAAGCGGTGCAGCACCTCCTGGGGCACGGGCTCTGGGTTCATCACCAGGATGGGCAGGGCGACACCTTCCTGGCGCAGGGCGATGCCCTCGTCGGCGTAGGCCACGCCCAGCATGTCCACCCGCTCGTAGGCGAACAGGCGGGCCAGCTCGGTGGCGCCGCTGCCGTAGCCGAAGGCCTTCACCATGGCCAGCACGCCCGTGCCGGGCCGCAGCAGACCGCGGAAGTGGTTGAGGTTGTGCCGCACGGCCTCCAGGTCGATCTCCAGCACCGTGCCGTGCACCTGCCGTTGCCAGCGCTCCACCACGCGCTCCAGGCCCAGGCTGCGGGCACCCTTCACCAGCACGGCGGCATCGCGCAGGGCATCCGTGGGCACCTCGCGCAGCAAGGCGTCCGCGTCGGGGAAGAAGCGGGCCTGCGGCCCGAACCGCGCGGCATGGGCGGTGAGCTGGGGCCCCACTCCGAGCACACGCTCCACCCGGGCCCGCTGCAGCAGACCGGCCACCCGGTCGTAAAGACCTGCGGGCGCTTCGCCGCTCTCGTGGATGTCGCCCAGCACCACGATCCGTTCCCGGTCGGTGGCGTGCGCGGAGAGGTGGTCCAGGGCGATGGCCAACGAGGCCGTGTCGTTGCTGTACGCATCGTTGATCAGCAGGCTGCCGTTGACGCCGTCCAGCAGTTCCAGGCGCATGGCCACCGGATGCAACAACGGCAGCCGTTCCTGCAGCCAGGCCGGGGTGCGGCCCAGGTGCAGCAGCAGGGTCATGCAGGTCATGGCGTTGGCCACGCTCGCATGGTCGTCGAAGGGCAGCTGCACGGCGAAGACCTCGGCGCCGTGGGCGACCGTGAGCCGGACCCCGCCCTCCACGCGCTCCTCCCTGAGCAGGTGCAGGAAGGCCGATCCCTCCCGCGACCAGGTGCGCGTGAGCAGATGCTGGTCCAGATGGAGCTCCTTCACCGCCGCATGCAGCGTGGTGATGTCCTGCGGGTACACGAGCACCTGGGCATCGCGGAAGAGCTCGAGCTTCTCAAGGGCCTTGGCCCGGTCATCGGCGAAGTTCTCGCCGTGTGCGGGCCCCAGGCTGGTGAACACCCCGATGGTGGGGCGGATGATGGGTCGCAGATGGGCCATTTCACCGGGACGGCTGATGCCGGCCTCGAACACCCCGAGGCTGTGCCCCTCGCGCAGCGCCCACACGCTCAGGGGCACGCCCACCTGGCTGTTCCAACTGCCGGGGCTGCGGGCGATGTGCTCCTCCCGGCCCAGCAGGTGCGCGATCCACTCCTTCACCACCGTCTTGCCGTTGCTGCCGGTGATGCCCACCACGGGCCCGTGGAACTGTCCGCGATGCCAGGCCGCCAGTCGGTGCAGCGCCTCCAGGGTGTCGGGCACGAGGATGGTGTTCAGCCGTTCGCGCAGCTCCGGGGCCGGAGGCGTGCTCACCAGCGCATGTCGCACACCGCGCTCCACCAGGTCGGCCAGATAGCGATGCCCGTCGTGGCGTTCGCCCCGGAGCGCCACGAACAGCGTGTCGGGCTGCAGGTGCGGCCGGCGCGAATCCAGGACCAGGTCCGTCACGGGTCCATCGCCCAGCGGGGCGTGCAGGACCCCGCCCACGGCCTCGGCGATGCGGCTCAGGCGATGCGGGCCCATCATCGGCGGGCGGCCGCGTGGCGGGCCGGAGCGTCCTGGTCCAGGCGGGCCGCCTCGAAGCAGCCGCGGCACAAGGGCACGTAGCTGTCGGTCTCCCCGAGGTGGATGAGGTCGGTGCTGGCGTGCGTACGATGGCTGAAGGTGGCCAGCTGTCCGCAGTGCACGCAGATGGCATGCACCTTCGAGACGTGTTCGGCGATGGCCATCAGGTGGGGCATGGGGCCGAACGGCCGTCCTTGGAAGTCCATGTCCAGCCCGGCGGCGATCACGCGTACACCGCTGTTGGCCAGCTGGGCGCACACCTGTGGAAGGCCCTCGTCGAAGAACTGGGCCTCGTCGATGCCCACCACGTTGATGTCGGCGGCCAGCAGGAGCAGGTTGCTGCTGTTGGGCACCGGGGTGCTCCGGATGCTGGTGGCGTCGTGGCTCACTACCTCCGTATCGGCATAGCGCGTGTCCACGCTGGGTTTGAAGATCTCCACCTTCTGGCGGGCGAATTCGGCGCGGCGCAGGCGCCGGATCAGCTCCTCGGTCTTGCCGCTGAACATCGATCCGCAGATCACCTCGATCCAGCCCTTGCCGGGGGCTTGGCTGCGGACGCGCTCCAGGAACATTGCGGCGGGGCCTAGGGGGACGGGGCGCATACGGGTTTGCACCCCGGCACGAAAATAGGCATCTTCGCGTTGGACCTAGGGCCATGCAGAAGGTGGATGACAAGCGGTACAAGCGGATCCAGGACCTGGTGAAGGCCCTGACCGAGGCTGAGCGCGACTTGGAGCAGGGGAGCTTGAACGTGCCGGGCCTGGAGCAGGCCTGTGACGATGCGCGGGAGCTGTATGAGCGCCTGGTGGTGCTGCGCCACAAGGCCCGCGAGGGTGAGCGACCCCAACCGCCGGCCGCATCGCTGGCGTTGGCGGCCGAGCCGCCGGCCGTGGTGCCCGCCCCCGCGCCCAAGGAGGACCCGGCACCGAGGACGCCCGAGCCACTCGCCACCCCGGTGATCCGCTTGGACACGCGCGCGGAGATCCGGCAGACCTCCCTGATCGACGCCATCGCCGAAACGGAAGCGACCCCCGCACTGCCCCGCGGCCAGAAGCCCGCGAAAGCAGCGTCCGACCGTCCCAAGAGCGTGGCCGACAAGCTGGGCCAGGCCCCCATCCCCGATCTGGGCAAGGCCATCGCCCTGAGCCAGAAGTTCTGGTTCGTGGCGGAGCTGTTCGGGGGCGACCGCGTGGCCTTTGAGCAGGGCGTCGAGGCCATCAACGCCGCGTCCGGGGGTGATGAGGCCCGTCGCTTGGTGGAGGAGCAGCTCACCCGGTTAAAGAAGGCCCCGGACCCCGAGGCGTTGCAGGCCTTCCTGGACCTCGTGGAACGTCGACACCGCTGATGCGAATCCTCCATCTTCCCCTCCTGGCGCTCGCGGCCCTGCCCGCTGCCGCACAGGACGCCGCCACCGTGCTCGCCAATGCCCGCCGGTGGGTGGACACCCTCGCGTCGCCTGCGCTGCACGGCCGGGGCTATGTGAACGGCGGCGACAGCCTCGCCGCCGAGCTCATCGCCGCCGAGTTCGACCGCCTGGGCCTGCTCCGGGTCCGCGACAGCCGGTTCGAGCCCTTCAGCTTCACGGTGAACACCTTTCCGGACAGTGTGAAGCTCGCCGTGGACGGAGCACCCCTGCGGGCCGGCCTCGATTTCCTGGTCGACCCCGCCTCGGGCAGTGCCAAAGGCCGCTACGAGGTGGTGCACCTCACGCTCAGCGACCTGGCCACACCGGAACGAAGGGCCATGACCATGGGCGTGGTCGCCGGCCGGGCCATCGCCCTGCATCTGCCCGTGGTGCGCAGCGCCGATTCCCTGGCCTTGGTGCGCAGTGTCCAGGATGAACTGCTCCATTACGGGCCAGTGCTGCGCAGGTCGGCCGGCAAGCTCACGTGGGGCGTCTCCCAGCAGGCCGCGCGCTTTCCGCTGCTGGAGCTCCGGGCCGAGGTGTGGAACGACAGCGCCGCGACCATCGACCTTCATGTGGCCAACCGCATGCGGAAGCACGACGCGCGCAACGTGTGGGGCCTGGTGAAGGGTCGGAGCAGCAAGGAACTGGTGGTGGTTTCGGCCCACTACGATCACCTGGGCCGGATGGGGCCCGACGTCCTCTTCCCCGGTGCCAACGACAACGCCAGCGGGGTGAGCATGCTGCTCAATCTGGCCGCGCGGTACGCACAGGAGAAGCCGTGGTGCGATGTGCTCTTCATCGCGTTCGCCGGGGAGGAGGCCGGTCTGGTGGGCAGCGAGTGGTGCGCGGTGGACCGTGCGTTCGACCTCGGGGCCGTGAAGCTGCTGATCAACCTCGACCTCCTGGGCACCGGTGAGGAAGGGATCACCGTCGTGAACGCCACGGCGCACCAGGAGGTCTTCGATCGGATGGTGGCGGGCAACACCGCCACCGGCCGTCTGGCGCAGGTGAAGCCGCGCGGACCGGCCTGCAACAGCGACCACTGCCCGTTCGTGAAGCGCGGCGTGCCGGCCATCTTCATCTACACCCTGGGCGGCATCGCAGCCTACCACGACGTGTTCGACCATGCGGAGACGCTGCCGCTCACCGAGTATCACGATGTGTACCTCACCTTGGTGGACCTCATCAACGGGTTGAAGTGAGCGGCCGATTGACCGTGGTGCCGACCCCCATCGGCAACCTGGAGGACATCACCCTCCGCGCCCAGCGTGTGTTGGCGGAGGCGGACGCGGTGGTGGCCGAGGATACCCGGGTGAGCGGCCGATTGCTGCAACACCTGGGCATCGCGCGACCGCTCCTCAGCTTCCATACCGTGAATGAGCACCGCATGGTGGAGCAGCTCATCGCACGGCTAGAACGGGGCGAGCACTTGGCGTTGGTGAGCGATGCCGGTACGCCGGGCATCAGCGATCCGGGTTACCTGCTGGTGCGGGCGGCCCTTCGTGCCGACATCCCCGTGGAGTGCCTGCCCGGCGCCACGGCCTTCGTTCCCGCGCTGGTGTGCAGCGGCCTGCCGTGCGAGCGCTTCGTGTTCGAGGGCTTCCTGCCCCAGAAGAAGGGACGGCGCACCCGCCTGGAGGCGCTGCGTGACGAACCACGCACCATCGTGCTGTACGAGAGCCCCCACCGGCTGATGCGGCTGCTCGACGAACTGGCCGGGGTGCTGGGCCCGGATCGTCCCGCTTGCGCCAGCCGCGAGATCAGCAAGCTGCACGAGGAGCACGTCCGTGGCAATGTCGCACAGCTGCAGGCGCACTTCAGCGCGCACGCGCCGCGTGGCGAGTTCGTGGTGTGCGTGGGCGGTGCTCCCTGAGGTGCCCTCCCACCACGGCATGTTCATCCATCCCCGCCCTGCGGGGTCGGCGGCGCTGAGCTGGACCCTACTTTTCCGGGGTCATGACCTGGAGCCCACTGCGTTCGTGGGGCATGCGCGCCCTGCTGCCGACCATCCTCATGGTCCTCGCCGGCATCGTGCAGGCGCAGGTCGTTCTCTTTCCTTCCGCGGACGCCTACCGCACCCGCGCGGGCGAGCCGGTGGGCAGCTTCGTGGAGCTCGTGCCTGCCGGGCGGGGCCACCGGCTCACGGTGGAAAAGGACGGTGCACGGCGCGAGGTGGCGTGCTCCACGCTCTGGGGCTTCAGCTACGGCGATGTGGTCTACCGCATCAACCCCGAAGAGCGCCACGCCCCGGTGCGGTTGTGGACGCACGGGGGCATCTGCTACTACGAGAACGGGCACGCCCACCTGCGCATGCAGCACGAGCGGCTGGAACAGGTCATGTTCGCCGAAGGCCAGGGCCATCGGTCGTACGTGAGCAAGGACCTGGAGGGCCCGATCGTGCCAGCGGTGTTCCGCGAAGGCGATGAGCGGTCGGCGAGCGGGAGGTTCCGTGCGGCGCATCCGCAGTACACCCCCCTGTTCACCTGCATCGGTGATGCGGACGACCTGGACCGCACGCGCCAATGCGTGGTGGACTTCGAGGTGATGTTGGAGGGAGAGTAGATCGCACCGACCTTCACCCCCGACCCTTCCCCGGATGCGCGCGTGGCAACTTCATCGGCACGGTGATCCCGAGCGCGGCCTGCGGCTCGTGGAGCTCGCCGATCCACGGCCCGGGCCGGGGCAGGTCCTCATCCGTGCGGAGGGCTTCGGCATCAACTACGCCGATGTGATGGCCGTGCGCGGCCTCTACCGCGAGGCCCCGCCGCTGCCCAGCGTGCTGGGCTATGAGGTGGTGGGCCGGGTGGTGGAGTGCGGGCCGGGCGCCTCCGCCGCGCTGCACGGACGCCGGGTGGTCGCGTTGACGCGCTTCGGCGGCTATGCGGAGCTGGCGCTGGCGGATGGGCGGGCGTGCGCTCCGGTCCCCGATGAACTGCCGCTGGGCGTGGCCGCCGCGCTGGCCACCCAGGGCTGCACGGCCTGGTACGCCGCGCGCATGGCCGTGCCGCTCCGCGCCGGCATGCGGGTGCTGGTGCACAGCGCCGCCGGTGGGGTGGGGCAGCTGCTCGTCCAGCTTGCCTTGCACAGCGGATGCACGGTGTTCGCCGTGGCCGGCGGGGCGGAGAAGGTGGCCCACTTGCGGGCCCTGGGCGTGCAGCATCCGATCGACCGGCTGGCGGGGCCTTACGATGCCGCCGTGCGGTCCGCGCTCGCCGGCGCGCGGCTCGATGTCAGCTTCAACGCCGTGGCGGGGCGCAGTTTCCGCACGGACATGAGCCTGATCGGCAGCGGCGGCACGGTCGTGCTTTTCGGTGGTGCCCAGCGCGGCAGCGGCGCGGGTCCGTTCGCCACCCTGCGCTTCGTGTGGGACATGGGCCTGGTGGTGCCCATCTTCCTGATGATGCGCAGCAAGGGCATCGTCGGCATCAACATGTTGAAGCTCGGCGACCACCGGCCCGAGCTCGTGGCCGAATGCCTTCAGGCCATCGTGCACGCCGCGTCAGGAGGAATGGTGAGGCCGCACGTGCACGCCACGCTGCCCGCGCAGCAGCTGCCCGCAGCGCTGCGCGCGCTGGGCTCGGGCCGCACGCTGGGCAAGATGGCCTTGTCGTGGGCCGATGACCTCGTTCAGGGGACCGGGACGACCTCGGCGGGCTGATCCAGCCACTGGCGGGCCTCGCGCTCATCGTTGAACACCCGTGTCTCGCCGTGGCGCGGGAAATAGCTGAAGTAGAGGTTGGCCAGTCGCTCGTTCAGCGCGCTCTGGCCCGCGAAGGCCAACCGGCGCGTGGGGCAGCCGCCGTTGGCCTTGCTGTGGTCCACGTTCAGGACGTTCAGTTCGAAGTCGACCTCCGGCGGCATCACCGCCAGCACATCGGGGCTGTCGACCCCGCAGAGGGTACGTTTCGCGCTCACGACCTCGCCGATCCCCTCCACATCCAACTTCACATCCGGCTTGAAGCGCACCTCGATCAGTTCCGCGGAGACACGCTCCACGGTGGCCGTCGCTGTGTCGATCAGGGAAGGATGTCCGTTCATGGCGGCAAAGGTAATCGTATGCGTGCATACGAAATGAGGCTTACTCCCTCATTCACAAGAAATAACGATCACATGCCGCGCCAGCTGCCGGGGGTGCCTGTGGACCGACCGACGGAGCGGACTAGCTTCACCCCATGTCCGAACCCCTTCGCTCCGCGATCGACATCTACTTCCGCGGCGAACGCGCCGAGATGATCGCCTTCCTCGTCTTCGGTGGTGCGTTGGTGGTGGCCGCCGCGCTCCTGTGGATCTCGGCGGACCGCTTTGCACGTGCGCTGTCCATGACGCTCGGTCTGATCGCGGTGGTGGCGTTCAGCGTGGCGGTGCCGCTGCTGCTGCGTGATGGCCCGCATGCCGAGCGGCTGCGCGAGAGGCTGGCACAAGGTGAGGAGGCCGGTGTGCGTGCGGATGAAGGTGCGCGCATGGCCGTGGTGAACCGCAACTACGCCACATACCGTTACCTCTATGCGGCGTGCCTGCTGGCCGCGGCGGCGCTCATGCTGTTCTGGCGGAACCCCACCACCTCGGGCATCGCCGTGGGTCTGATGGTCTTCGCAGCCACCGGTCTTGTGGTGGACCACTACTCCGAAACGCGCGCGGCGGTCTATGCGGAAGCGTTGCGCGGGGAGCGGCCAGGTCGCCTAGCCGAATAAGGCGCTGAGCACCTCGTTCACCTGGCCCACCTGCACCAGCTCGATGCCCTTTACCGGGCCGATGCCCTTGGTGCCCTTGGGCACGAACACGCGGGCGAAGCCGAGCTTCTGCGCTTCGGCGATGCGCTGATCGGTGCGCGTCACGGGGCGGATCTCGCCGGTGAGGCCCACCTCGCCGCAGAACGCGGTGTCCATGGGGATGGCGATGTCGGCGTTGCTGCTGAGCACGGCGCACACCACGGCCAGGTCGATCGCGGGCTCCTCCACGCGGAAGCCGCCGGCGAGGTTGAGGAACACGTCCTTCTGCCCGAGCCGGAAGCCGCAGCGCTTCTCCAGCACGGCGAGCAGCATGTTCAAGCGACGCAGGTCGAATCCGGTGGCGCTGCGCTGCGGCGTGCCGTACACCGCGCTGCTCACCAGGGCCTGCACTTCGATCAGCAAGGGGCGTTGTCCTTCGAGCGTCGCGCTCACGGCCACGCCGCTGGGGCGCTCGCGCCGGTCGCCGAGCAGCACCTGGCTCGGATCCTCCACGGCGGCGAGGCCCGTGCCGTGCATCTCGTAGATGCCGAGCTCGTTGGTGCTGCCGAAGCGGTTCTTCAACGGGCGCAGCAGGCGGTACGCATGGTCGCGGTCGCCCTCGAACTGCAGCACGCAGTCCACCATGTGCTCCAGCACCTTCGGGCCCGCGATGAAGCCGTCCTTGGTGATGTGGCCGATGAGCACGAAGGGTACGTCCGTGGCCTTGGCGAAGCGCATGATCTCGGCGGTGCACTCACGCACCTGGCCCACGCTGCCCGGGCTCGCATCGAGCGTGGCGGTGTGAAGCGTCTGCACGCTGTCGATCACCACCAGCCCCGGCTCCAGCGCCTCGATGTGCTTGAAGATGTTCTGCGTGTTCGTTTCCGTCAGGACGTAACAGCTTTCGGAGCGGCGAGTTTCGAGTGACGAGTGTCGAGTGGGCTCACTCGCCACTCGACACTCGCCACTCGCCACTTGCAAGCGCTCGGCGCGCATCTTCACCTGGTGCTCGCTCTCCTCGCCGGAGACGTACAGCGTCTTCAGATGGGGGTTGCGCAGCGCGGTCTGCAGCAGCAGGGTGCTCTTGCCGATGCCGGGCTCACCGCCGATGAGCGTGATGCTGCCGGGCACGAGGCCACCGCCCATCACGCGGGCGAGCTCGCGGTCGCTGAGCGGGATCCGCGGGCCGTCCTGTGCGGGGATGTCGCCGATGGCGACCGGCTTCGGCGTGCGGCCCTTCACGCTGGCCGGTGTGCCGCGCTTCTCCTCGACGCGGTCGCGCACCTCCTCCACCAGGGTGTTCCACTGCTTGCAGCTGGGGCATTGCCCGAGCCACTGCGGAAAGGCCGAGCCGCAGTTCTGGCAGACGAACTGGGAGCGGACCTTAGCGGCCATTGCGGATCCTCTCGACCAGGGCGGTGGTGGAGAAGCCGTCCACGAGCTTCAGGCTGTGCACGCTGCCGCCGCGGGCCTTCACCACGTCGGCGCCCACGATCTGCTCGGGCCGCCAGTCGCCGCCCTTGGCCAGCACGTCGGGCTGTAGGGCGGTGATCAGCTCCAGCGGGGTGTCCTCGTCAAAGACCACCACGGCATCCACGCAGCGCAGGGCGGCCACCACCAACGCGCGGCTCTCCTCATCGTTGAGGGGTCGATCGGCGCCCTTGCCCAGACGGCGCACACTGGCGTCGCTGTTGATGCCCACCACCAGGCGGTCGCCGAGCTGCGCCGCTTCCTCCAGGTACTCCACGTGGCCGCGGTGCAGGAGGTCGAAGCAGCCGTTGGTGAACACGATGCGGTCGCCCTTCACGCGCCAGACGTGGGCCAGACGCACGGCACCGACGCGGTCGGTCACGTGGGGGTGAACGCTGGCGGGTGCGAGATCGGTGGTCATGGGGTGCTGCGCTTGCGGGCGACCAAAAGTAGCGAGAGGCCGCCGAGGCTGATGATCATGAGCGTTTGGGCCACCCACAGCAGCCAGCCCATGGCCAGGGCCTCGGGGCGGATGACGCCGCCCTCGCCGCCGGACATGTACACGCTGACGATGAGGGCCACGAAGGCGGGGTATGCGCCGATGCCGCCCTGAACGAGGACGATGCCGACCGAGCCGGCGATGAACCCGGCCATCACGCCGGCAGGGGGCACGTCCCGGGTCTCGGGGAGGGCCATGAAGCCCACCCAGAACATGGCCACGTACAGCGCCCAGATCAAGGCGGTATGGAAGAGGTACGGGCCCTTGTCCGGCGTGCGCAGGATGGAACGCACGCCTTCCACGAAACCGCGGACGCCGTCCATCACCCGTGCACGTAAGTTGGGACGGGTGAACACCAGGAACGCGGCCACGGCCGCGCCGATGACCCCGAGCGCGAGCACCCACCAGCCCAGGCCCTGACCATCGGGGCCGGTGGCCTGTTGTGCGCGGAACGCGGCGATGCGTGCCTGGAAGAGGTCGATCTTGTCGGCCTGCAGCAGCAGGGTGACGCCGGCGATGCCCAGCAGCATCACCATGTCCACGGCCCGTTCGGCGAGGATCGTGCCGAACCCCTTCTCGAAGGGCACGCCTTCGGTGCGGTAGAGCATGGCGGCCCGACTGGCCTCTCCGGCGCGGGGCAGCAGCATGTTCATGAAGTAACCGCCCATCACGGCATGATAGCAGGACCAGAACCCGGGCTCGTGGCCCAGGTGGCGGAGCAGGTAACGCCAACGCCATCCGCGGCTCACATGGCTCAGCCAGCCCAGCAGGTTGCTGAGCACCAGCCAGGGCACCGAGGCGCGGCCGAAGGCCTCGAAGAGGGCCGCTCGCTGGCCATCGTCCAGCTGGCGGTAGAAGTGGAGCACGAGCCAGATGCCCAAGGCCACGGGCACCGCCACCTTCAGGGTGCCCCAGACCGCCTTGCGCATGGGTCCTACGGCTTGAGCGTATTGGTGCGCTCGTCGGGGAAGATGATGGTGGGGCGGTAGGCGCGGGCCTCCTCCAGGGTCATGTGGGCATAGGCCACCACGATCACGATATCGCCCACGCTCACGCGCCGGGCGGCCGGGCCGTTGAGGCATACCACCCCGGTGCCGCGCGCTCCTTTGATGACATAGGTGTACAAGCGGTCGCCATTGTTGACGTTCAGCACCTGCACTTTTTCGCCTTCCACCAGGCCGGCGGCATCGATCAGGTCCTCGTCCAGCGTGATGCTGCCGATGTAGTTGATGTCAGCCTCGGTGACACGGACACGATGGATCTTGGCGCGGAGGACTTCGATGGTCATGGGCGGTCCGCGGAATGCGGGCGGCAAAGGTATCGCCACCGGCTCATCCGCGACGCAGGTCCAGGTTGTCGATCAGCCGCACCGGGCCCACTTGGGCGGCGATCAAGGCCACGGCCCGGTCGAGCCCGTCCCAGTGGGTGAGCGGGACCAGGGTGTCCGGGTGCGCGATGCCCAGGTGGTCAAGCTGGATCTCCGGGTCGCCGGCCAGCACGTCCAGCCCCGCCTGGCGGGCCTCCTCCACGCTGTGGTGGAAGGCGAGGTCCGCCACGGCCTGAAGCGCCCGGTACAGCAGCGGTGCGCGGGCGCGATCCGCGGGACCGAGGCGTTGGTTCCGGCTGCTCATCGCCAGGCCATCGGTCTCGCGCAGGGTGGGGCAGGGCACGATCACCGTCGGCCAATGCAGGGTGTTCGCGACGTGGCGGATGATCGTGAGCTGCTGTCGGTCCTTCTCCCCGAAGAAGGCCCGATCGGGCCGAACATAGTGGAACAGGCGCTCGACGACGTTCACCACGCCTTGGAAGTGGCCGGGACGGCTGGGTCCCTCCCAGTGCAGGTCCAGGCCGTGCAGCTCATACCGCAATGGGCTGGTCCCATGGTATAGGCCCTCGGCGTCGGGCTGGAAGAGCATGTCGCAGCCGGCTTCCTCCAGGAGCCGGGCATCGGCCTCGGGCTGCCGCGGGTAGCGGGCGAGGTCCTCGGGGTTGTTGAACTGCAGGGGGTTGACGAAGATGCTGGCCGCCACGCGGTCGCATTGGCGCCGCGCCTCCGCCACCAAGGCCAGATGGCCGGCGTGCAGGGCCCCCATGGTGGGCACGAAGCCGACACGTCCCCCCTGGCGGCGCTGGGCGGCGCTCCAAGCGGCCGCTTCGGATGGGACGGACAGTCGGTCCATGTCGGCGGAAGTCCTTGTCAGGCAGGGAGAAACGCCCGTCCGGGCCGGTGCCAAGCTAGGACACGCGGTTGAAGGTCCGCCGGAAAGTCTATATTTTTGTACCCGTTTTCCCCCCACCCCTTCCGAATGAGCCTGAAGAACGCGAAAGTCCTGACCATCGCCCAGTCGATCCATCCGTTCCTGGAGGAGCACGAGATGGCCCAGGCCACGCGCCAGCTGCCGCAAGGCATTCTGGAGTGCGGCAACGAGATCCGGGTCTTCATGCCCAAGTTCGGATGCATCAATGAGCGGCGCCACCAGCTGCACGAGGTGATCCGGCTCAGCGGGATGAACCTCATCATCAACGACACGGACCACGCCCTGCTGATCAAGGTGGCCAGTGTGCCCAGCGCCCGGATGCAGGTGTACTTCATCGACAATGAGGAGTACTTCAAGCGCAAGTGCACGTGGAACGACAAGGACGGTGCGTTCCACCCGGACAACGACGAGCGTGCGCTGTTCTTCAGCCGCGGGGTGCTCGAGACCGTGCGCAAGCTGGGCTGGGTGCCGGACATCATCCACTGCCACGGCTGGATGACGGCTTTCGTGCCCCTGTACGTGAAGCATCACTTCAGCGACGATCCACACTTCGAGAACGCCAAGCTGGTGTTCAGCGTGTACGATGAGAAGCCGGAGCCCCTCGACAAGGGCCTGGCGCGCAAGCTGGAGCTCGAAGGCTTCTCGAAGGACCTGTTCAAGGGTCTGGGCAAGCCCACCACCGAGGAGCTGTACAAGTTCGGCATCGAGATGAGCGATGCGGTGGTGAAGGGCAGCCCGAAGCTCGGCAAGGGCTTGGAGAGCGCCATCAAGGCCAGTGAAAAGCCGGTGCTGTCCTGCCCGGCGCAGGCCGACCTGATCACGGCGCACGCCGAGTTCTACCAGAGCGTACTGGAGGAAGCCTTGGTGTGAGCGCCTTGGCCTCCCCACATCCCCTTCGTTCCAGGCGCCTCGTGCTCGGGGTGCTCGTGGTCCTGACCCTTGGTGCGTGCAAACGGCCGGAGGACGAACTGGGCCGCGACCTGATCGACCCGGCCGACACCTTGGGCCTGGTGGTGACCGACACCACGACCTTGCTGGCCTGGACGGTACGCGAAGAGCCGGTGAAGACCAATGGCCTGAGCCGCAACGCCCTCGGTAGTTACGTGGATCCGCGCTTCGGCACGGTGCGTGCACGCATCGTCACCCAGGTGCGGCTGAGCACGAACAACGTGGGCAGCGGGCAGGACAACACCGGGCTGGTGATCGATTCGGCCGTGCTGGCCCTCCGGTTCGAGGACAGTGGCCCGGTTTACGGGGACCTGAGCGCGCAGCGGTTCACCGTGCACGAGATCACCGAGGCCCTGTCCCTGGACAGCACCTACCGTGTGGATGATGTGCCCGGCACGGTGCCGACCGACCTGGTGCGGCCCCACGACGGTCTCATCACGCCGCAGCCCGGTGTGCGCCCCGTGGTGGGTGCCGACACCCTGGGGCCTCAGCTGCGGATCCCGCTCGACCCGGCCTTCGGCCAACGGCTGCTGGGCCGGTTCGGCACGGCGGACATGGTGGACAACGCGGCCTTCCTCGGTTACTTGAAGGGCTTGCTCATCGGCGTGGACAACCCCGGTCAGTTGCCTGGCCAGGGAGGCATCCTCTACCTGAACCTGCTGCTGGCCGAAAGCAAGCTCACGTTGTACTACCGCAACACCCTGCCGGGCGCCGAGGACACCCTCAGCTTCGACCTGCTCATCAATGACAACTGCGTGCGGTACACGGTGATGGAGCATGGCCATGACGCGGCGGTGGAGCCCGGTCTTCCGGAAGCTCTGGCCGACACCACCCTGGGCGGGACCTGCTACGTGCAATCGCTCGGCGGTCTGCGCACACGCATCGCCCTTCCGCATGTGCTGGACTACCCCGAGCGTGACCTGCGCGCTCTGGCGAAGGCCGAGCTGGTGGTGCCGGTGCGGGGGGACTGGCCCGATGCGCTGGAGCCCTCGCCGACGCTCTTCCTGTTCCGCAGCAACGATGAAGGTGAGGACCTGCTGCTGCCCGATCAACTCACCTCGGGCCTTTCGATCGGGGGCGAACTGGACGAGGACGACCGGGTGTACCGCTTCGCCATCACCCGCTACATGCAGCGGCTGCTCAACGGGGACTATGGCAACACCGGTCTGTCCATCGTGCCGGGCAACGGTGGCGTGGCCGTGGACCGCACGGTGCTGCGGGGGCCGGAAGACACCGAGGACCCCATGCGGCTCATCCTTACTTTTACCACATACTGAGCGGCCATGTGCGGTATCGTAGCCTACCTGGGTGACAAACAGGCCTATCCCATCCTGATCAACGGCCTGCGACGCCTGGAGTATCGGGGCTACGACAGCGCGGGCGTCGCCCTGCTGGACGGTGGCGTGCTGACGATCCACAAGTGCCAGGGAAAGGTGAGCGACCTGGAGGCCCATGTGGAGGGCCGCCCGCACACCGGAACGGTGGGCATCGGTCACACGCGATGGGCCACGCACGGTCCGCCCAACGACATCAACGCGCACCCGCATCAGAGCACCAGCGGTGATCTGGCGTTGATCCACAACGGCATCATCGAGAACTACGCGCCCATCAAGGAGGAGCTGCTCTCCCGCGGCCATGTGTTCCGCAGCGACACGGACACCGAGGTGCTGGTGCATCTCGTGGACGACATCCAGCGCACCGAGGGGGTGGACCTCGCCGAGGCCGTTCGGTTGGCCCTGGAGAGCGTGGTGGGCGCCTATGCGATCGTGGTGCTTGACCGCAAGGACCCGGACGTGATGGTGGCCGCGCGCAAGAGCTCGCCCCTGGTGATCGGCATCGGTGACCACGGGGAGCACTTCGTGGCCAGCGATGCCACGCCCATCGTGGAGCACACGAAGAACGTGGTGTACCTGGAGGATGGGGAGATCGCGGTGATCGACCGTCGTCAGGGCCTCAAGATCCGGAACATCAAGAACCAGGTGAAGACCCCCTTCATCCAGGAGCTGGAGATGCACCTGGAGGCCTTGGAGAAGGGGGGCTACGACCACTTCATGCTCAAGGAGATCCATGAGCAGCCGCGCAGCATCCGCGACAGCATGCGGGGCCGCCTCAACCTGGCCAAGGGCGAGGTGGTGCTCGGGGGCATCAAGGACTACGAGCAGAAGTTCGTGCAGGCCAAGCGCATCCTGATCGTGGGCTGCGGCACCAGCTGGCATGCGGGCCTGGTGGGCGAGTACCTCTTCGAGGAGCTGGCCCGCATCCCCGTGGAGGTGGAGTACGCCAGTGAGTTCCGCTACCGCAACCCGATCATCAACGAGGACGACATCGTGATCGCCATCAGCCAGAGCGGCGAGACGGCCGATACGATGGCCGCGATCGAGCTGGCGAAAGGCCGCGGTGCCACCATCATCGGCATCTGCAACGTGGTGGGCAGCAGCATCGCCCGGGTGACGCATGCCGGCTCATACACGCACGCGGGACCGGAGATCGGGGTGGCCAGCACCAAGGCCTTCACGGCCCAGGTGACCGTGCTGACCCTGATGGCCCTGATGATCGGCCAGAAGCGTGGCACCATCAGCGGCAGCAAGTTCTACCGGCTGCTGAACGAGCTGGACGCCATCCCCGGCAAGGTGGAGGCCGTGCTCCGCAACGAGGCGCAGATCAAGTACATCGCCGACATCTACAAGGACGCCGCGAACGCCCTGTACCTCGGCCGCGGGTTCAGCTTCCCGGTGGCCCTCGAGGGTGCGCTGAAGCTCAAGGAGATCAGTTACATCCATGCCGAGGGCTACCCGGCCGCCGAGATGAAGCACGGCCCCATCGCCCTCATCGATGAGGAGATGCCCGTGTTCGTGATCGCCACCAAGGGCGCCAGCTACGAGAAGGTGGTGAGCAACATCCAGGAGGTGAAGGCCCGCAAGGGCAAGGTGATCGCCATCGTCACCGAGGGCGACACCGTGGTGAAGGGCCTGGCGGACCATGTGATCCCCATCCCCGAGACGCCCGACCCCTTCGTGCCGTTGCTGAGCGTCATCCCCTTCCAGCTGATCAGCTACCACATCGCCGTGATGCGGGGCTGCAATGTGGACCAGCCGCGGAACCTGGCCAAGAGCGTGACGGTGGAGTAGGCGCCGCGCACACCCATGTGCTCATGGGTCCGTGCGGCCCTGCGCCCACTGGATCGGATGAGCCGGGCTCGCTTCGCGCAGCGGCATCAGGCCCACTTCACGGCGCGGTGGTGGGCTTCCTGGGCTTGGCCCACATGAAGACCTGCCGGTTGTCGCGGTAGGGCTCAAGGTCCTTGGTGAACAACAGATGCCCGAGGTCCAGCAAGGGCAGGATGCCGAAGCCCCCGAAGGTGATGCCGTAGAGGATGGGCACGCCCGGACGGGTCCCGAGGTAGATGCGATGCGCCCCGAACGTTCCGAGGCCGACGGCCAGCACACTGGCGACCAACCGTTCGGGCTCCCGGCGAAGGCTGTCCGCAGGCGGCCGTGGTCCGTGCACAGGCATCCACGGGCCGGCGGCGGTGGCGGAGGCCGTGGTGCCCAGCAGCAGCCACAGCATCACGCAAGCACCTGCCCATCGGCCCATGCGGCCAAAGGTATCCGGGCGGCGACCGACGGGCTCAGCGTCCGGCCGCGTACCGACGCTCCACTTCGGTCCAGTTCACCACGTTCCACCAGGCGGCGACGTAGTCCGGACGGCGGTTCTGGTAGTGCAGGTAGTAGGCATGCTCCCACACGTCGAGGCCAAGGATCGGGGTGCCGCCGCAGCCGGTGCCGGGCATCAGGGGGTTGTCCTGGTTGGGGGTGCTGCAGAGGTCCAGTTTCCCGCCCGGCTGCACGCAGAGCCAGGCCCACCCGCTGCCGAAGCGCGTGATGCCGGCCTGGCCGAACTTCTCCTTGAAGGACTCGAAGGAGCCGAAGGCCGAGGTGATCGCTTCGGCCAGCGCACCGGCGGGCGTGCCACCGGCGTTGGGGCCCATGATGGACCAGAAGAGCGTGTGGTTGTAGTGGCCGCCTCCGTTGTTGCGCACGGCCATGTTGGTCATGTCGAGGCCGTTCAGGATCTCCTCGATGCCCTTGCCATCGAGCGGGGTGCCTTCGATGGCCTTGTTCAGGTTGGTGACGTAGGCCTGGTGGTGCTTGCCATGATGGATCTGCATGGTGAGGGTGTCGATCACCGGTTCCAGGGCGGCGTGCGGGTAGGGGAGTTCGGGAAGCTGAAAGGGCATGGCGGTCAGTGAGTTAGGTGGTCCGAGAAAGGCGACGGGTGCAAAGATAGCCACGGCGAATGCCGACGTCGATTTGGAATGTGCTGGAACTCACTACATTTGCCGCCACTTTCACCAAAACACCACCACGTCAATGACCAAGAAGTTCGCTGTGCTGGCCGCCATGGCCGCACTGCTCGTCGCCTGCGGCGGTCCGAGCGCTGAAGAACTGGAGGCGAAGGCCAAGGCCACCGCTGACAGCATCGCCAATGTGCTCCGCATGGACAGCATCAAGGCCGCCGAGGCTGCCGCCGCTGCCGCTGCTGCTGCCGCTGCTGTGGACAGCACCGCCGGTGCCATGATGGACAGCGCCGCCACCAAGGTGGAGGGCGCCGTGGACGCCGCCAAGAAGGCTGTGGGCCACTAAGCCGACCCAAGATCCAGCAGAAGGGGGCCGCGAGGCCCCCTTCTCATTTGCGCCCGGCCGATTCAACCGCCGGCACGCAGGCGTTCGTCGGCCTTCAGGAAGATGCTGTCGCTGTCCAACAGGATGCGATAGAAGCCCTCGTTGCCCCACACGTTGCGGGCAATGCCGGCCTTGAGCCGTTGCTCGATGGCCGCTGCGCTCTGGGCGCGTTCCCCGGGCCGGTCGGTGATGCCCTCTTTGGTGGCAAGGGCGACCAGATCGGCCCAGAGCCGATCGTCCATCCGGAACCGGTCACGGAACACCAGGGGGTCGCCGAAGGCCTCGAACCGTGCACGGTCGCGGTCCACCACATCGAAGGCGAACTGGTTCAGGGTGCCGCTGAAGAAGAGCTCGTTCAGAAAGCGGGTGGTGCCGGCGGTGTCGGCGGCCACGAAGAGGTCCGGGGTGATCCCGCCGCCGCCGTAGACGACACGGCCGCTGGTGGTGCGGTAGACCTGGGTGGAATCCACCTGCGCGCTGTCGGCGTGGAGCATCTCCCCGTGGTCGAAGCGTTCGGCCAGGTCATCGGCATAGTCGATCCCCTCCCCATAGGGACGCTGGATGCTGCGGCCGCTGGGGGTGTAATAGCGGGCGGTGGTGAGGCGCACGGCGCTGTGATCGGGCAGGTCAAGGTGTTCCTGGACCAGGCCTTTCCCGAAGGAGCGGCGGCCCACGATCGTCCCGCGGTCATTGTCCTGCACCGCGCCGGCCAGGATCTCACTGGCACTGGCGCTGCCTTCGTCGATCAGCACGGCCAGGGGCATGGTCTCCAGCAGCCCGTTGCGCGTGGCGCGGTAGTCCTGGCGCGGATGCGAGCGGCCCTGGGTGTACACGATCATCCGGTCCTCGGGCAGGAACTCATCGGCCAGTTCGATGGCCGCGTTGAGGTAGCCGCCTCCATTGCCGCGCAGGTCGAGCACCAGGCGCTGCATGCCGGCCTGTTGCAGGGCGCGGGCCGCGTCCACGAACTCCTGGTGCGTGGTGCGCGCGAAGCGTACGAGCTTGATGTAGCCGGTGCCATCGGGCCGGAGCAGGCTGGCCGCCACGCTGGTGATGGGGATCTTGCCGCGTTCGATGGTGACCTCGAAGGGGCGGGCCTGGCCCTTTCGAACGATGGACACGGTGACCGAGCTCCCACCCGGGCCACGCAGGCGCTCCATCACCTGCTCATTGGTGATGTCCATGCCCGTCATGGGTCTCCCGTCGGCGGCCACGATGCGGTCGCCGGCGCGGATGCCCAATGCGGCGCTGGGGCCGCCTTCCACCGGGGCGATCACCACCACGGTGTCGTGCTGGATGGCGAACTCCACCCCGATGCCCTCGAAGCTGCCTTCGAGGGGCTCCTGGGCGGCGCGCAGCTCGGCAGCGCTGATGTAGTAGCTGTGGGGGTCTAGCCGCTGCAGGAGGTCCTGGATCACCTCCTCCACCAGCTGGGTCTTGGCCACGGTGTCCACATACTGTCGGTCGATGAGGTCGAGCACTTGGTCCACCTTGTCGGAGGGGCTGGTGCCGCGGGCCACGAAGAGGGCGGGCAGGGGCATGTGCTCGCGGCGCATGCCATGGCCGATGAAGAGGCCGGCCACCAGCGCCAGGCTCAGCAGCAACGGTACCGCGGGGTGGATGGTACGGGGGTCCCTCATGCGGGGTCGGGTTCCAGGTGCTGCAGGGTCACACCCCCGCGCGCCAGCAGGTCCAGGCCGGAGGGGTCCTTGTAGGCGGTGAGGTACACGAGGCGCTTGATGCCGGCCTGCAGGATGAGCTTGCTGCACTCCTTGCAGGGGGAATGCGTGAGATACAACGTCGCACCCCGCGCATTGTTGGTGCTTCGGGCCACTTTCATGATGGCATTGGCCTCGGCGTGCAGCACGTACCAGAGGGTCATGCCGCTCTCGTCCTCACAGTCGTTGGGGAAGCCGGTGGGTGTGCCGTTGTAGCCGTCGCTGATGATCATGCCCTCCTTGACGATGAGGGCGCCCACCTTCTTGCGCGTGCAGTGGCTCAGTTTCGCCCATTCCTGGGCCATGCGCATGTAGGCGCGGTCGTAGCGTTCCTGCTTCTTGGGGTCGGAATAGACCAGCTGCTCCTGCGTGCCCATGGATCCTTCATGTGCCCATGCTCGTGTGCCCGGCAAATGCACAGGTCGCACGGTCAGGCCATGTCCACATGCCCGTATGAGCACATGGGCGCATGTTCCTGGTACCCAGGGCGGGACTCGAACCCGCACGAATTGCTTCACTGGTGTTTGAGACCAGCGCGTCTACCGATTCCGCCACCTGGGTGGGGGGGACCCTTTCGGGGAGCGCGAAGATAGCGGCTTGGAGCTGCTTCAACGGTGCATGGGTCCTGGCGCACATGATGCGGTCCACCACCTGGTGGCGATCACGCGTTCCATGCTTTGGCGCCAGCGGAGGATGGGACCAACATCACGCGAAGGAAGGCGGTCGACCTATCTTGTTCGTCGATAACCGTCTCCCATGTCCCACTGGTTCAGTTGGTTGATCCGACCCCTGGCCACGACCCTGGTCGCTGGATCGTTGAGCGCCACCACGATGGCCCAGTCGAACGTGTGGTTGGCCGACGGCACGGTCTGGATGGAAGGATATACCTGCTGTCCTCCGGGCACACCGATGTGCGGTGAATCCGTCAAGGACCGACGTGTGGTGGATGGAGACACCGTGATCAATGGGCACCTCTACAAAAAGGTCTTTCAGTCCAGCCTTAGCATTGAAAAGGATTGCGGTGTGCCCCCGGGGACCTGCGACGATACGGTGTTCGTTGACCACCACGGTGTGCCGTCCTTGTTCCTCCGCGACACCCTGGGTTCGATGTATCGCCTGCTGAATGGCGTGGAGCAACTGTTGTACGATATGGACCTGGAGGTGGGTGATACCGTCGTGCAGACCGTGATGTGGACCTTTCCCAGTGCGGTCGTCCTTTCCATCGATAGCGTGGTCGTTCAAGGTTCGTTCAGGAGGCGGTACCAGACCGGCCAGTTCTCCCTTATTGAAGGCGTGGGCTGGAGCGGGAACGGGAACGGTTGGTTCGGCTTTTTGCAGCCTCCATACCTCGGATATTGCAGCTTTTGGGGCTTCTGTTACAGCGTGGCCGACACCACCTATTTCCCGGAGAACGGGACGGCCTGTTCGCTACCCACGGGCATACCGACGCACGTCGCCGGAATGACGGTACCCCAGGTCCACCCCAACCCGGCGAATGAACTCCTTTTCCTGGACGTGCTGCCGGATGCGCTGCATCTGCGGGTGGTGAGCGCCACGGGCGCTGAGGTGTGGAGGATGGAGCATCCACCGACCGGTCGGATGACGATCCCGCTCCGCGCGTTCGAAGCCGGTGCTTACCTGCTCGAAGTGCGCACGGGGTCGGCCGTCAGCAGCCAGCGCTTCATCGTCGCCCGACCTTGATGGGCCTTGGGGTCAAGAGGTGATGGGTTGACCATGGACGGTCGACCAAGGGACCGTTCCTCCGCCCGGACCTACGGATGCCGGCGCGAGCTCAGAGCTGCTTCAACAACCCCCTCAGGTCCACCTTCTCGCCCACGATCCGCTCCACCTCGCTGATGGGCACGCGCTCCTGCCGCATGCTGTCGCGCTCGCGGATGGTGACGGCCTCATCGGTCAGCGTGTCGTGGTCCACGGTGATGCAGTAGGGCGTGCCGATGGCGTCCTGGCGGCGGTAGCGCTTGCCGATGCTGTCCTTCTCGTCGTACTGGCAGTTGTGGTCCAGCTTCAGGCGGTCCATGATGGCGCGGGCCTTCTCGGGCAGGCCGTCCTTCTTGATCAGCGGCAGCACGGCCACCTTCACGGGCGCCAGTGCCGCCGGGATGCGCAGCACCACGCGCTCCTCGCCGTTCTCCAGCTTCTCCTCGTCGTAGGCCGCGCTGAGGATGGCCAGGAACATGCGGTCCAGGCCGATGCTGGTCTCCAGCACGTAGGGCACGTAGCTCTCGTTGGCCTCGGGGTCGAAGTAGGTGAGCTTGCGGCCGCTGTACTTCTCGTGGTTGGCCAGGTCGAAGTCGGTGCGGCTGTGGATGCCCTCCAGTTCCTTGAAGCCCATGGGGAATCGGAACTCGATGTCGCAGGCCGCGTCGGCGTAGTGCGCCAGCTTGATGTGGTCGTGGTAGCGGTAGTGGTCCGCGGGCAGGCCCAGGGCGCGGTGCCAGGCCATGCGCTTGGCCTTCCAGTGCTCGTACCACTCCTGCTGGGTGCCGGGCTTGATGAAGAACTGCATCTCCATCTGCTCGAACTCGCGCATGCGGAAGATGAACTGGCGCGCCACGATCTCGTTGCGGAAGGCCTTGCCGGTCTGCGCGATGCCGAAGGGGATCTTCATGCGCGCGCTCTTCTGCACATTGAGGAAGTTGACGAAGATGCCCTGGGCGGTCTCGGGGCGCAGGTAGATGGTGCTGCTCTCGCCGCTCACGCTGCCCAGCTCGGTGGCGAACATCAGGTTGAACTGGCGCACATCGGTCCAGTTGCCCGTGCCGCTGATGGGGCACTTGATCTCCTCGTCGATGATCAGCTGGCGCACGGCGGCCAGGTCGTTGGCCTCCAGGGCGGCCTTCATGCGGCCCTCCACCGCATCGATGCGCTCCTGGCTGCGCTTCACGTTGGGGTTGGTGGCGCGGAACTGCGCCTCATCGAAGGCCTCGCCGAACTTCTTGCGGCCCTTCTCCACCTCCTTCTCGATCTTGTCGGCGTACTTGGCCATGTGCTCCTCGAGGAGCACGTCGGCGCGGTAGCGCTTCTTGCTGTCCTTGTTGTCGATGAGCGGATCGTTGAAGGCGTCCACGTGGCCGCTGGCCTTCCAGGTGGTGGGGTGCATGAAGATGGCCGCGTCGATGCCCACGATGTTCTCGTGGAGCTTGGTCATGGCCTCCCACCAGTAGCGGCGGATGTTGTTCTTCAGCTCCACGCCGTACGGACCGTAGTCGTACGTGGCGCTGAGGCCGTCGTAGATCTCGCTGCTGGGGAACACGAAGCCATACTCCTTGGCATGGCCGATGAGGGTCTTGAGGCGGTCTTCTTGCTGGCTCATGGTGTGGTCGCGGTCGCCCTGGAACCCTTCGGCGGCGCGGGCGCAAAGATGGGGAGCCGCGCCGTGATCCGCGGCTTGGCCCATGCCGGCGACCCGGGCCGCACCGCGATGGTCGCGGCGTGGTCCGGACGACGCACGTTCACGCGGGATGCGAGCGTTGAAAAGGCCATGGAACCCAGCTCGAAAGGGATCGCACCGCACCGCGTCCCGTCAACACGTCCGTGTGCGCAACTTGGAGGGGGCCACGGCCAGCCTCGGCCGGCCCCCCGGGTACTTTCGGCGCGGCCGCTCGTGCGTCCTGCCCCGTCCATGCCCACCCTGCCGCGGATCGCCTTGGTGCTGCTGCCTTTGCTGGCGGGCGGGCCTGTGCTGTGGGCCCAACCGGTGAACGACGATTGCGCGTCGGCGCTGACCCTCTGCGCCCAGCAGCCGCTCACGGGCAACAACACGGGGGCCGTGGGCATACCGGGCTTCTGCCCCGGCACCAACAGCGTGCTGTGGTACACCTTCACCACCAATTCGCAGGGCGGGGCGGTGAACGTGGTCATCAACGGCCTGGACTGCCCGGTGGTGGCCGGCATGGACAATGAGCTCAGCGTCATCGTGCTGAGCGGCGACGGCAGCTGCCAGCCGGGCAGCTTCACCGCGGTGGGCGATTGCACCCAGGATTCGGTGGACTTCACCATGACCACCGACAGCCTGTCGGCCAACACGCAGTATTGGGTGCTGGTGAGCGGGGTGGCGGACAACGGGGCCTCGATCAGCGCGCAGTGCGACTTCGGGGTCACGATCGGCGGACCTGGAGCGGACATCGTGGGGGTGGACTTCAGCGCGGGCGAGGACGTGGAGATCGGTGAGGGCGAGTTCGCGGAGCTGGAGGCCACCGGCGGCACCACCTACACCTGGACGCCGAACGCCGGGCTGAGCGATGACGCGATCGCCGACCCGCTGGCCAACCCGTCGGAGACCACGACCTACACGGTGACCACACAGTTGAACGGCTGCACGTACAGCGACGAGGTGTTGGTGGAGGTGATCCGCCGGATACAGCCCACCAACACCTTCACCCCGAACGGCGACGGGCACAACGACACCTGGACCATCTTCGGCATCGCGGACTACCCGGCCTGCGAGGTGACGATCTATGACCGCTGGGGCCAGCGCGTGTTCCGCGATGTGGGCTACGCCGAACCCTGGGACGGCACCAACGGCGGCGCACGGCTGCCGATGGCCACCTATTACTACCACATCGTGCTCAACACCCGGGAGGGCGGGTCCGCCGCGGCCTACACCGGGTCCATCACCATCGTGCGATGAGGGGCCTGCTGCTGGTGACGGTCGTGCTGTGCGCCCTGGGGGTGCGGGCGCAGCAGGTGCCGCAGTACTCGCAGAACGTCCTCAACTACTTCAACATCAACCCGGCGGTGGCGGGCAGCAAGGACTGCATCGACGTGCGGCTGGGTTTCCGCAAGCAGTGGGTGGGCTTCGAGAACGCGCCCACCACGGGCTGGGCCAGTGTGCACGCCACCATCCGCAACAAGAGAAAGCCCTACCTGAAGGGCAAGCACGGCATCGGTGGCTACGTGGAGGCCGATGACACGGGTCCGCTGGGCTACACGCTCATCAACCTCGCGTATGCCTACCACGTGCGCATGAACATGGACCACTACCTGGCCATGGGCACCTTCCTGGGCGTGAAGCAGCAGAAGTTCGATGTGGGGCAGACGCTGGTGGCCGACTTCAACGACCCGGTGCTGGCGAGCAGGAGCTCCAGCTTCGTGTTCCCGATCATCTCGCCCGGCATCTGGCTGTACAGCAAGACCTATTGGGCCGGGCTGAGTGTGCACCAGCTGCTGAACAACCGGGTGCCCGGCATCGGGGTCGACTCGCGGCTGAGCCCGCACTACATGCTGAGCGCGGGCTACCGGTGGCGCATCGGCCGCAAGACCTCGGTGACGCCCAACGCACTGATCAAGCTCTCACGCGGGTCGCCCATGGCCATGGACGTCAACGCCATGCTGGAGTGGAACCGCGTGCTGGGCATCGGGGTGAGTTACCGCAACCAGGACGCGGTGGTGGCCATGGTGAAGTTCGGCTTCCTGAAGTTCTTCACCCTCGGCTACGCTTACGACATCACCACCTCGCGCCTGAAGGCCGCGAGCAGCAACACGCACGAGGTGATCCTGGGCATCACCCCCTGCATACCGGTCGACCCCAGCAAGCGCATCGTCAGCTGCCCCATCTTCGAATAGGACCCCATGAAGGACCACCGACCCCGAACGCACTTCCGCCTGGTATTGCTCACGCTGCTCCTGATGGGGGGTGTGGTGCGCGCCCAGGATGTCCTCTACTGGACCGGCGGCGATGGAGGCTGGAGCGATGCCCGCATGTGGTCCGCCACACCGGATGGAGCGGGCGGTGCCGGCGTGCCGGACGAACGCACCGATGTGCACATCGGTGGTGAGCGCGCGGCGCACGTGCGGGTGGAGCGACCGGAGGCCTGTCGTTCGCTGCATGTGGACGCGCGCCATGCGCGTGTACGCGTGGACGGAGGTGCGGAGGCGCGTCTGGCGATCGCCGGGGGCTGGGTGATGGCGGGTGATGCGGGGATGAAGGTGCAGGGCGGTGTGCAGCTCACGGGCCGCGCCGGCGATGCGGTGATCGACCTGCACGGGGTGGAGGTGGGTAGCGATGTGGTGTTGGACGGCCCCGGGAACTGGGACCTGATGAGCGCGCTGGCGATCGATGCGGCCCACGCCCTGCGGTTGGAGCGGGGTGAGCTGCACCTGCACGGCGGGGTGCTGAAGTCCGGCACACTGGTCGTGGGCCCCAAGGCCGAGCGCGGGTTGAAGGCCGACGGTGCCACGGTCCTGGTGGACGCCCTCGAGGGCGCGGGTGCGCCGCGCGTGGCCTGGCAGCCGTCCACCGCGCTGCTCGTGAGCGGTGTCGCCCGGAGGTGGGACGGCACGGCGGTGGGGCAGGAGGAGCTGATGCGCATGGCGGTGAATTGCGGCACGGGGGCCGGGCAGACGCCCTTCCAGGTGAACCCCGCGGTGACCAGCGACTACAACGGCTTCGGGGTGAGCTGCAACGGGGTGTGCGATGCGGCGGTGAACGTCTCCATCCAGGGCGGCATCGGGCCGTTCGCCATCCAATGGCAGGGCGGCCCCAACGGAACGGGAACATCCCTCCCGTGGGTGAACACCTGCGCTGGGAACAAGCTGGTGATCGTCACCGACCTCGGCCAGAACGTCGGCTGTTTCGCGTCCATCCTGGTGACACCGCCGCCCCCGCTGGGGGTGGTCTTCTTCGGCTTGAACCCCCCGGCCTGCGCGAACGTGTGCAATGGCACGGCGATCACGTTCCCCGGCGGCGGCACCGGCTTCGGCTATCAGTACGACTGGAACAACGGCGCGGAGACCGTACCGAACCCCACGCAGTTGTGCGCAGGGGTGAACTCGTTGGAGATCATCGATGCGAACGGCTGCGTGTTCGACACCACCTTCACGATCACCCTGCTGCCCCTGGCGGCCACGCTGCAGAGCACACCACCGAACTGCGCCGGGGACTGCGACGGCACGGCGGAGGTGACCGTCACGGGGGGTACGCCGGGGTACACGTACGACTGGGAGCCGGGCAGCCCGGCCGGGGACGGTACTCCTCAGGTGACCGGCCTTTGTGCGGGCAGCTATACGGTGCTGGTGGCCGACGTCAATGGCTGCGATACCCTTATCGCGTTCAACCTGGTGGCGCCGCCGGCGATCGTGCCGAACCTGGCGACCACCCCGGCCAGTTGCGCCGATGCCTGCGACGGCACGGCCACGGCCACCCCGACCGGGGCGGTGGGCCCGTTCACCTTCCAGTGGACCCCTGCGCCGGGAAGCGGGCAGGGTACCGGCACGGCCACCGGGTTGTGCGCCGGGAATGGAACCGTACTGATCACCGATCAGGCCACGGGCTGCGACACGCTGGTGAGCTTCACCATCGCCTCGCCACCGCCGCTGCTGGCCGCGCTGACCTCGGCGAACGCCACCTGTGCGAACAGCTGCGACGGAAGTGCGGGGGTGGTGGTGAGCGGGGGAACGCCCGGGTACACGTACACCTGGACGCCGGCTCCGGGCACGGGCCAGGGCACACCGAACGCCACGGGCCTCTGTGCCGGCGCCTACAGCCTGCTGGTGGCCGACGCAGCGGGGTGCGACACGCTGATCGCGTTCACGATCACCGCGCCACCACCGTTCACCATCGTGCTGGACACCACCTCGGTGAGCTGCTCCGGCGCCTGCGATGGATCGGCTTCGGTGCAGGTGTCCGGCGGAACGCCCGGCTATGGCATCACCTGGTCCAATGGCGCCGTCGGTACAACGAACACCGGGCTCTGTGGAGCCAGTTACTGGGTCGAGATCATCGATGCGAACGGATGTGACACCACCATCACCTTCTCGCTCGCCGAGCCCCCACCCCTGGACGCCGTTCCGACGCAGACCGATGTGACCTGCGGTGGCCAGTGCGACGGCACGGCCTCCGTGGCCGTGAGCGGTGGTACGCCCGGTTACAGCTACGTGTGGACGCCCGCACCCGGCGGAGGCCAGGGCACGGCGGACGCGACGGGCCTGTGCGCCGGACCGTACAGCGTGCTCATCACGGATGCGAACGGATGCTCGGTCACCGTGCCCTTCACCATCCTCGATGCGGTGCCGTTGCAGTTCTCGCTGAACGTGCAGGACGCCTCGTGCCCCGGGGTGTGCGACGGTGAAGCGGGGGTGATCATCACAGGCGGCACGCCGAACTACACGTACCTGTGGTCCCCTGCACCGGGTGCAGGCCAGGGCACACCGAACGCCACCGGTCTGTGCGCAGGGCCCTACCAGTTGACCGTGACCGACGCGCTGGGGTGCGACAGCACCATCGCCTTCACGGTGAACGCCCCGGTGGCCATCCTGCCGAACGAGGTGGTGGTGGAGCCGGTATGCTCCGGTTCGTGCGACGGCAGCATCACGCTGGCGCCCACCGGCGGCACGGGTTCGTACACCTTCACCTGGGTCCCGCAGCCGCCCAACGGACAGGGCCAGCCCCAGGCCACCAGTCTGTGCGCGGGCCTTTGGAGCGTGACGATCGCCTCCGGTGGTTGCGACACCACGCTGACGATCGACCTGCAAGCTCCTCCTGCGCTGGATGTGCAACTGACGCCGACGGACGCCAGTTGTGCCGATGTGTGCGACGGCGCGGCGACGGCCGCGGTGAGCGGAGGCACGCCCGGATACACCTATCTCTGGACACCGTCCCCGGGCAGCGGCCAGGGCACCTCGAACGCCGCAGGGCTCTGCGCGGGCAACTACACCTTGCTGGTGACCGATGCGTTGGGCTGCGACACCACCCTGGCGATCACGATCGATGCGCCGGACCCGCTGGATGTGCAGCTGGCGACCACCCCGGCGAGCTGCGGAGGTGCGTGCGACGGCACGGCCACGGCCACGGTGAACGGTGGCACACCGGGCTACACCTACGTATGGGCACCGGCACCGGGCGGAGGTCAGGGCACCCCGAACGCGACGGGTCTTTGTCCCGGTGCATACACACTGGTGGTGGCCGACGCCAATGGGTGCGACACCACGATCGCCTTCACGATCAGCACGCCGAGCGGGATCCAGGCCACTCCGCAGGTGACCCCGGCCAGCTGCGCGGATGTGTGCGACGGGGCCATCGACCTGGTGGTGACGGGCGGCCTGGCGCCGTACACGTTCGCCTGGACCCCGGTGCCACCGGTGGGGGCGGGCACGGCGAACGTGAGCGGACTGTGCCCGGGTGACTGGACCGTGGTGATCAGCGATCAGGCGCAGTGCGACACGGTGCTGGTGATCAACGTGCCGGCACCACCGGCCTTGAACGCGGTCCTGACGGTGACGGACGAGACGTGCAACGGACCGTGCGACGGCACGGCGAGCGTGTCCGTGAGCGGCGGACAACCCGGCTACCAATACACCTGGGCTCCCACGCCGGGTGCCGGCCAGGGCACGCCGAACGCCACGGGGCTTTGCGCCGGTACCTACTCCCTCACGGTGACCGATGCAGGTGGCTGTGACACCACCCTCACGTTCGACATCCTGCCGCAACAGCCGATCGATGTGGGTCTGGTGATCGTGGACGGGATCTGCGCGTTGACCTGCACGGGATCGGCCACCTCCACCCCGACCGGTGGCACGGGCCCGTACACCTTCTTCTGGTCTCCGGCGCCAGGGACCGGGCAGGGCACCGGGAGCGTGACGGGCCTCTGCGATGGCCTGTATACGCTGACGGTGACGGATGTGAACGGCTGCGACACCACGGTCACCTTCAACGTGGTGAAGCCGCCTCCGATCGTGTCGAGCCTGCAGTGGGGCAACGAGACCTGCAACGGGCCGTGCACGGGCAGTGCGGCGGCCTTCCCCACGGGAGGGAACGGTGCTCCGTACACCTTCCTGTGGACGCCGGCACCGGGTGGAGGTCAGGGCACCAACATCGCCACGGGGCTTTGCGCCGGCATCACCTACAGTCTCACCATCACCGATGCGCTGGGCTGCGATACCACCGAGAGCTACACCATCCTGCCGTTCCAGCCGATCGTACCGAACCTGGGCACCACGCCGGTGAGCTGTGCGGACGCCTGTGACGGCACGGCCACGGTGGGCCCCACGGGCGGTGAAGCACCCTACACCTACAGTTGGTCGCCGGCTCCGGGCGCAGGCCAGGGCACACCGCAGGCCACGGGCCTGTGCGCGGGCGTGTACACGGTGACCATCTCCGACTTCTTCAACTGCGACACCACGGTGCAGGTGCTGATCACCGGACCGCAGCCCCTCGATCCGGGCGCATCCGTGTCGCCCATCACCTGCAACGGCCAGTGCGATGGCAGCATCGTGCTGAACGTGAACGGTGGAACGCCAGGCTACTCCTTCAACTGGACGCCCGATCCGCCGAACGGCGATGGCACCAACAGCGCCTTCGGTCTGTGCCCGGGGACCTATGTGGTCCTTGTGACGGATGCGAACGGGTGCGACACCACGGCCACCTTCATCCTGGACGAGCCGTTGCCGTTGACGGCCACCCTGGCCACCACGCCGAGCCAATGTCAGCAATGCATCGGTGCGGCCGAGGTGGAGCCCGCGGGGGGCACACCGCCATACAGCTTCCAATGGACGGGGCAGGGCGGTGTGATCATCGGCACGGACAGCGCCGTGGTCAACCTCTGCGCCGGGCTCTATACCGTGCTGGTGAGCGATGCCAACGGATGCCTCTTCTCCCTGCCCGTGGCGATCACGGACAGCGACGGGGAGGTGCTGAGCACCACCGACGGCCTCACCAGCTGCCCGGGCGGTTGTGATGGTTCGGTGAGCGTGCAATACGTGTGCAGCGATCCGCCCTGCACGGTGCAGTGGACGGATGCCCTCGGCGTGGACCTGGGCCAGCCCACCGACACCGCCACCAACCTCTGTGCGGGCAGCTATCTGGTGCAGGTGACCAACGGATCGGGCTGCATCAGCATTGACACGGCCGTGGTGGCCTCGCCGCCGCCGATCGTGGCCAACCTGGGCACCACGCCCGAGACCTGTGCGGGCAGTTGCGACGGCACCGCCACGGTGGGTCCGGTGGGGGGGCAGCCGCCCTACACCTTCGATTGGACCCCCGACCCGCCGGGCGGTGACGGGGGACCGCAGGCCACGGGGCTTTGCGCCGGCAGCTACGACCTGCTGATCACGGACCAGGGTGGATGCACCCTGCTGGTGAGCGCCCTGATCCTGGCCCCGGCACCGATCGATCCGGTGGCCGTGGTCACGCCGGAAGGATGCCCGGGCAGCTGTGATGCTGGCATCGTGCTGAGCCCCACCGGTGGCACACCGGGCTACACGTACTTCTGGCAGCCGGTGCCGCCCAACGGGCAGGGTACGGCCTCCGCGCTCGATCTCTGTCCAGGGGATTGGACGGTCACCATCGCCGACCTGAACGGTTGCGACACCACGGTGGTGTTCACCATCGCCGAACCGACCGCGCTGGTGCTTTCGGGAAGCAGTACGCCCAGCCAGTGCCAGGTGTGCAACGGCACGGCGGAGGTGACGATCGCCGGCGGTACGCCGGGCTACACCATCCAGTGGACCGATGGCAACGGCCAGCCAGCGGGCAATGCGCCATCGATCGCGGGGCTCTGCGCCGGACTGTACACCGTGACGGTGACCGATGCGGGTGGTTGCAGCGCGAGCCTCGTGGTGCCTGTGACCGACGCCAACGGCGAGGCGCTGACCGTCGTGGACGGCAGCACCACCTGCGGCAACACCTGCGATGGCGAAGTGAGCGTGCAGTTCACGTGCGCATCGCCGCCATGCACGGTGACGTGGACGGACGCCCAGGGCGATACCCTGGCCCAGAACATCAATGTGCTGACGGGCCTGTGCGCAGGGAGCTACTTCGTGGCGGTGGAGAACGGTGCGGGCTGCATCGCGATCGATACGGCCCTGGTGGCGCCGGGCACTTCGCTCGTGCCAGGCCTGTCGTCCACGCCCGTGAGCTGCGCCGGTGCCTGCGATGGCACGGCCACCGTGGGCCCCACGGGCGGCATCGGCCCCTACACGTTCGACTGGTCGCCCGATCCGATCGCTGGGGATGGCGGTCCGCAGGTGAGCGGCCTGTGCGCAGGGGTGTACACGGTGCAGATCGTCGATCAGGGCACGGGGTGCGATACCCTCGTGAACGTGCTCATCCTGGAACCCCAGCCGCTGAGCGTGACGGCGGTGGTGGAGGATGCGTCGTGCGAGGCCCTGTGCAACGGCAGCATCGTGGTGACGGTGCAGGGCGGCACAGGCCCGTACACCTATGCCTGGTCGCCGGTGCCGGCGAACGGCGATGGCACCAACGCGGCCTTCGGCCTTTGCGCCGGCAGCTACGACCTGCTGATCACCGATGCCAACGGCTGCGATACGCTGATCACCTACACCATCGCCGAGCCGCCACCGCTGGTGCTGACGGCGAGCGCGACACCGAGCGAGTGCGGCCAGTGCATCGGCGCGGCCGAGGTGGAGGTCACCGGTGGAACAGCGCCGTACACGTTCGCATGGAGCCTCAACGGGGCCCCGGTGGGCGCGGACAGCGTGCTGACGAACCTCTGCGCGGGGCTCTACACGGCCACGGTGCAGGATGCCAACGGTTGTCTGGCCGCCCTGTTGGTGCCCATCACCGACAGCAACGGCGAGGTGGTGAGCACGACCGACGGGATCACCAGTTGCCCGGGGGAATGCGACGGCGAGGTGTCGGCCTCCTTCACCTGCAGCGATCCCCCCTGCACGTCGGTGTGGACGGATGCCCTCGGCAACGACCTCAACGAACCGGGGCCGAGCCTGGACAGCCTCTGCGCGGGTCCGTACTACATCGTGGTCACCAACGCTTCGGGCTGCATCACGATCGACACGGCCACGGTGGTGGAGCCCGATCCCATCGTGGCCCAGTTGAGCACCACGCCGGTGACCTGTGCGGGGCTGTGTGACGGCACGGCCACCGTGGGCATCAGCGGCGGTGTGGGCCCGTACACGATCGATTGGTCGCCCGATCCGATCAACGGCGACGGCACCCCGCAGGTGACGGACCTCTGCGCGGGCGCCTACGACCTCATCATCACCGACGCCAGCGGCTGCAGCATCACGGTGGCGGTGCTCATCCTGGAGCCGCAACCGCTCTCGGTGACCGCGGTGGAGGAACCGGTGAGCTGCACCGGCGCGTGCGATGCCAGCATCGTGCTCACCGTGACGGGTGGCACGCCCGGCTACAGCTTCGATTGGACCCCGGACCCGCCGAACGGGGACGGCACCAACGCGGCGTTCGATCTGTGCGCCGGCAGCTACGCCGTGCTCATCACCGACCTGAACGGCTGCGACACCACGCTCACCTTCACCGTGGTGGATCCCCCGCTCTTCGAAGCGCAATTGTCCACGACGGACAACCTCTGCTTCGGGGATTGCGCGGGCACGGCCACGGCCATCTTGAGCGGTGGTGTACCCGGCTATACCCTGACCTGGTCCGATGCAGGCGGCGTGATCCTTGCGCAGGACACCACCTTCATCGATGGGCTCTGCGCCGGCGACTACACCTTGGTCGCTCTTGATGCGAACGGATGCACGATCACCCTGCCCTTCACCATCGGACAGGGCACGGCGATCGATGCGGGCCTGCTGTTCACGAACGAGACCTGCTTCGGCCCCTGCGATGGCACGGCGAGCGTGAGCCCGACGGGCGGCGCCGGCGGCTTCACCTACCTCTGGCAACCCCAACCGGGCGGTGGGCAGGGCACTCCGAACGCCACCGGCCTCTGCCCGGGCAACTGGACGGTGACGATCGCCGACAGCCTGGGGTGCGACACCACGGTGGCCTTCACCATCCTGCCCTTCGCACCCATCGTGCCCAACGAGGTGGTGGCGGATGTGCTGTGCAATGGCGCGTGCGATGGCACCATCACCGTGGCGCCGACCGGTGGCTTCGGGAACTTCGGCTTCACCTGGACGCCGGTGCCGCCGAACGGTCAGGGCACCGCTTCGGCCACCGGCCTATGCCCGGGCGCTTGGTCGGTGACCATCGCCGACGGCATCGGCTGCGACACCACGGTCACCTTCACCATCCAGGAGCCTTCACCGGTGCAGGTGACGGTGGACAACATCGTGCCGGCGAGCTGCAACACCGCGGCTGACGGCTCCATCGCCATCACGATCGGTGGCGGGGTGGGCGGCTACTCCGTGCTGTGGGCCGGCCCGGGCGGGTTCACCAGCGGCGCGGAGGACATCGTGCAACTGCTCCCCGGTCCGTACACCGTGGTGGTGACGGACGCGAACGGCTGCTCGGCCAGCGCCAACGCCCAGGTGGATGCCTTGGTGACCGTGACGGCCGATGCGGGTGCGGGCCAGCAGGTCTGTTCAGGGGCGGTGGTGACGCTGGACGGCAGCGCGAGCACCGGCGCGTCGAGCTGGCAATGGACCGATGGTCAAGGCAACGTGGTGGGCACCCAGCCCGTGCTGACGCTGACAGGCCTTGCCCCGGGGTCATACACCTACACGCTGACCGTGACGGACGGGCCGTGCTCGGCGCAGGATCAGGTGACGGTGGAGGTGTGGACCTCGCCGTTCGCGGACGCTGGTGCTGACCGCACGATCTTCCTCAACGCGCAGACCGAGCTGGGCGGCGATCCCAGTGGTCCGCTGGGCTCGACCTTCAGCTGGCAGCCGGATTCACTGGTGGACGATCCCACCGCGGCCAACCCCTTGTCGACGCCACCGGGCACCACCTGGTTCGTGCTCACGGTGACCACGCCGGACGGTTGTTCGGCGGTGGATTCGGTGCTGGTGACCGTGGTGCCCGAGGTGGTGATCCCGTCCGGGTTCACCCCGAACGGCGATGGGTGGAACGATGCATGGCAGATCGACCTCATCGACATGTTCCCCGAGTGCGAGGTGGAGGTGTACAGCCGCTGGGGCGAGCTGCTCTTCCAAAGCGTGGGCTACACGGAGCCCTGGGATGGCCGCTACAACGGTGGGCTGGTGCCGGTGGGCACCTACTACTACGCCATCCGCCTCAACCACCCGGATTTCCCCGAACCCTACACCGGTCCGCTGACCGTCATCCGCTGAAGCCATGAACCTGCGCCACCAAGTCCTTCCGCTGTTGATGGTCGCCGGCACGGCGGCCGCGCAGCAATTGCCGCAGCTCAGTCAGTACGTGAGCCAGGACTACCTCTACAACCCGTCCGTGGCCGGATCGCGGCCCTGGTTCGAGCTGCGCAGTGCGCACCGCTACCAGTGGGTGGGGGTGCAGGATGCCCCGCGCACCTTCATGCTCAGCGCCACCACACCGGTGGGGCGCAAAATGGGCCTGGGCGGGTTCCTGTTCACCGACAACGTGGGTCCCACACGCCGCACGGGGTTCCAGCTCACCTACGCCTACCATCTACAGCTCACCGAAAAGCTGCGGCTGGGCCTGTCCCTCAGCGGCGGTCTGGTCCAGTTCCTCATCGACGGGTCCAAGATCACCTTCCACGACGGCAGCGATCCGGTGATGGACGATCAGTTGCGCGGTGAGGTGGTGCCCGATGCCACGTTCGCGTTCCTGCTCCATCATCCCAACTACTGGTTCGGCGCCACGGCCCCCCAGTTGTTCAACAACCGCATCTACTTCTTCGATGAGCAGGAGGAGACGCTGAGCCGGTTGGAGCGGCACTATTTCGCGACCGGCGGGTACCGGATCCGGTTCTCCGACGACCTGCGCCTGGAGCCAAGCTTCCTGGTGAAGTATGTGAACCCGGTGCCTCCGAAACTGGACGTGAACCTCACCTTGAACTACAAGGACATCCTTTGGGTGGGCGGTGGCTGGCGGTCCAACGACGCCATCCCGATCATGGTCGGTTGCTGGTTGAAGAAGATGTTCCAGTTCGGCTATTCGTTCGACCTCACCACCACGGGCCTGAGCCGCTACAGCCAGGGCACCCATGAGGTGATGCTGGCCCTCACGTTCGGGAAGGACCGACCGGCTCCACGCACCACGGCGGCCCCCGCGGCCCCGGCAGTGCCCCCGGCTCCGTGACCCGCGTCGTAGGATGGTGACAGGTCCACACGCCCGAGCCGCTCGTCGCAGCGGGGCTTTGACCGGGCGAAAACCCGCGCTGGACTGGCGTTCCGAGGGGTCTTTTGGCTACCTTGCACCCCCTTGCGCCCGACCGTGAGCTTCGACCCGATCCTTGGACCGATCCGCCCGTGGGGTGCGGTCTTGGCGGTGGTGCTGCTGTCCGCCGCTCCTGCGGAGGCCCAGACCTTCGTGATGGGCAACGCCGCTTGGCAGGCCTGCAGCGGGGAGTTCCTGGACAGCGGCGGTTCCGGTGGACCTTACGGGAACAACGAGGACCTGACGGCCACCTTGTGCCCGACCAATGGCGCTGGAACGGGCTCCAACGTGTCGGTGACCTTCACCGCGTGGACGGTGCAGCCCGGGGCCACCGACCAGCTCTTCATCCATAACGGCACCAGCACGGCGGACCCCCTGCTGGCCACCGGCAACGGCACCAACTCGCTGAACGGGCAGACGGTCACGGCCACCGGCCCGAGCGGTTGCCTCACCTTCCGCTGGGTGAGCGATGCGGCCAACACCTTCGGGGGGTGGGCCGCCACCATCGGCCCGGCCCCCGATGCGGGTACGTCCACCGGCATCACCGTCTGCGATACGGACGCCCCGCTGGACCTGTTCGCCGCGTTGGGCGGCACACCGGATGTGGGTGGGACATGGACGGACCCGTCGAACGCCCCCCATGGGTCCACCTTCGATCCCGGTACGGACCCCTCAGGGTCGTACACCTACACGGTGAACGCGGGTGGTGGCTGCCCGGTGGCCACGGCCACGGTGACCGTGGTGGTGAACACGCAACCGGTCGCCGGGGTGAGCACCAGCATCGGGGTGTGCAGCGATGATGCTCCCTTCAGTCTCTTCGCCTTGTTGGGACCCACCGCGCAGGCTGGCGGCAGCTGGTCCGGACCCGGAGGCCCGCATCCGCCGACCTACACCCCGGGCGTGTCCCCGGCCGGGATCTACACGTACACCATCCCGGGTGTACCACCGTGCGTGGACGCGTCGGCCACGGTGACCGTGAGCGAACAGGCGGCCCCTGACGCCGGCGGCGATCGCAGCATCACCGTCTGCAGCGATGACGCCCCCTTTTCGCTCACCGGTCAGCTCAACGGGACCCCCGATCCCGGCGGGCAATGGGTGGGCCCCGGTGGACCGATCCTCGGCGACCAGTTCGATCCCGCCGTCGGTCCGGCCGGAGTATGGACGTACACCGTGACGGGGATCCCCCCGTGCTCGAACGCGTCGGCCCAGCTCACCATCACCATCCGCCAAGCGCCGGATGCGGGCATTGACCGCACGGTGGTGGTCTGCAGCACGAGGGGCTCCTTCGCGCTGGTGGATTCCCTGGGCGGTACCCCGGACCTAACCGGCTCGTGGACGGATCCGAACAACGCGGCCTTCAACGGCACCTTCATCCCCGGTACCAGCCAGGCCGGCACCTACACGTACACCGTCACCGGCCAGTCGCCGTGCGACCCGGACGTGGCCACGGTCACCGTGCAACTGGTGATCGCCCCGGATGCGGGCACCAACGCCACCCTGCTGGTGTGCTCCACGGATGCGGACGTGCAGCTGTTCGGCGAGCTGGGGGGCGCTCCGGACCTTGGAGGGAGCTGGACGGACCCGGACGGGGACCCCTTTGGCGGGACCTTCGACCCCGGGAGCGATGACCCCGGCATCTACACCTACACGGTGCAAGGTCAGGCGCCGTGCGCCGATGCGAGTTCCACGGTGACCATCGCCGTGACCCCGGCGCCGAACGCCGGCAGTTCGGGCAACGCCTTGGTGTGCAGCACCGACGGGGCCTTCGACCTGGTGGACAGCCTGGGCGGTTCGCCGGCGGTGAACGGGTCCTGGACCGATCCCAATGCCGTGGCCGTGCCGTCCGGGACCTATGTGCCGGGCACCTCCGCGCCCGGTCTCTACACCTACACGGTGACGGGTCTTGCACCGTGCGCCAACGCCATCACAACGGTTGACGTGGACGAGACCACGGCGCCGAACGCCGGAACGAGCGCCGCCCTCACGGTGTGCAGCGATGATCCGGTGGTGGACCTCTTCGCATTGCTGAGCGGCGCGGATCCGGGGGGCACATGGACCGATCCCGGGAGCCAGCCGCACTCGAGCCAGTACGACCCGGCCACCGATGTCGGCGGCACCTATACCTACACGGTGGCGGGCGCCCCGCCGTGCGCGGATGCCGTGGCCATCGTACAGATCACCCGCCGGATCGCGCCCAGGGCCGGAACGGACGGAAGCACCACCGTGTGCAGCAATACCGGCAACTTTCCATTGATCTCCGTGCTCGGTGGGTCGCCGATGGCCACCGGGGTGTGGACCGACCCGAACGGGACGTTGGTCCCCTCGGGGAACTTCGTCCCGGGCCAAAGCCTGCCGGGTCCATATCGCTATGTGGTCAGCGGTACCGCGCCCTGTGTGAACGACACTGCCTTCGCCACGGTGAACGTGCAGCAGGCGCCCAACGCCGGCATCAACGGGGACACCCTGGTGTGCGGGAACGGGTCCTCGTTCGCGTTGAGCCTGGTGCTGGTGGCGCCCTTCGATGCCAACGGTGCGTGGACCGGACCGGGCACATGGCCGCATGGCCCCATCTACGACCCGGTGACGGACGTTCCTGACGTGTACACGTACACCGTGGCCGGTGTGCCGCCCTGCGCCAACGCCACCGCCTCGGTGATCGTGCAGGAGGTGGCCCCGCCGAACGCCGGCACCAACAACACCATCACGGTGTGCAGCAATGCGGCGCCCTTCGGCCTGTTCGGTTCGCTGGGCGGGACGCCGGCATCGGGCGGTACATGGAGCGGCCCGGGCGGTGCGATGAACGGCACCTTCATCCCGGGCACGAGTCCCGCGGGTCAGTACACCTACACTGTCGCGGGTACGGCACCGTGCGCTCCGGCCTCGGCCATCGTCACCGTGGTGGTGAACAATGCGCCCACGGCCGGCGGTGATGGGGCGGAGACCGTTTGTACGAACTCCGGTGCCATCGACCTCTTCACCCTGCTGCAGCCCCCGTACACCGCGGGCGGCACCTGGCTGGACGTGAGCACAACGGGCCAGCTGTCCGGCAGCGTGCTGCAGACCAATGGGCTGCCGAACAACGTCTATCTCTTCCGGTATGTGGTCACGGGTTCGGGCCAGTGCCCGAACGACACGGCGCAGGTATCGATCACCATCGTTCCCCAGCTCGACGCGGGGAACAACACCTTCCGGTCGGTGTGCGGCAATGCGACCGCGTACGACCTGTTCGTGCACCTCAACGGCGGGCCCGACCCGGGCGGGGTCTGGATCGACAACGACAACACGAACGCGCTCGCCAACGGTCTGTTCAACGCCACGCTGGTGGCCCCGGGCACCTACGACTTCACCTACTTCCTGGACGGTGGCGGGTTCTGCCCGGACGATCAGGCGGTGATGACCGTGAACGTGGAAGGCGCACCCGACGCGGGCCTCAGCGCGGATACCGTGGTCTGTGGCAACGGCGGGGTGTTCCAGTTGTTCACGGTGCTGGGCGGCACGCCGGAAGCGGGTGGGACCTGGAAGTTCAACGGCCAGCCGCACGGACCGAGCTACGACCCGGTGAACGACCTGCCGGGTGTGTACGAGTACCGGGTGGACGGCGACCCGCCCTGTCAGGACTCCATCGCCACGGTGACCGTCGCGGAGGAGGCCCCGCCGAACCCGGGCCAGGGGCGACCTGTGAGCGTGTGCGAGAACGATGCGCCGTTCGTGATGACGGACAGCCTGGGTGGAACGCCGCAGCTGACGGGCACGTGGACGGACCCCGGCAACCAGGTGCACCCGAACCTGTTCGTGCCCGGTGTGGACCCCTCGGGGGCCTATGTGTACACCGTTCCGGGGAACTTCCCGTGCAGCAACGCCTTCGCCGTGCTGACCGTGAACAAGACCCTGGAGCCGGATGCCGGCGGTGATGGTCAGGTGACGGTGTGCGATGACGCGGGCGCCTTCCTGCTCAGCACCGTGTTGACCGGCACGCCGGATGCGGGCGGGTTCTGGCGGGGCCCGAACGGGGCGATCACCGATGTGCTGTTCGACCCACAGGTGGACCCCGAAGGCGACTACACTTACGTGGTGCCGGCCAGCGGGGCCTGCGAAGCGGACAGTGCGGTGGCCAGCGTGTTCGTGAACCCCCGGCCGGACGCCGGCAACAGCACCTCCACGACGACCTGTGCCACGGGCGGGTCGGTGAACCTCTTCCCCTTGCTGGGCGGGGCGGACAACACCGGCTTCTGGACCAACCCGCTGGGGCAGCTGCATGGGGGTGTGTTCAACCCGCAGAACGATCCGCCCGGAGCGTACAAGTACAAGGTCAACGGTGTGTTCCCCTGCCCGGCGGACTCGGCGGTGGTCATCGTATCCGTGAGCGCGCCGTTGAGCCCCGGCACCAGTGTCACCCGCTCGGTATGCTCGTCCCAGCCGTGTTTTTCGCTCTTCACGCAATTGGGCGGTGCGCCGGCCGCCAATGGCTCATGGACGGGTCCGAACGGGGTGGACGATGGCGTGTTCTGCCCGGGTCAGGACCCGCCCGGGGTTTACGTGTACACCGTGAGCGGCCCGCCTCCGTGCCCGGCCATCTCCGCCACGGTCACCATCGGGGTGAGCACCAGCGTGAACGCCGGCAATGATGTGACCACCGTGGTCTGCCGTCCCGGACCCACCATCAACCTGTTCAACCAGATCACCGGCAACCCGCAGCCGGGCGGCAATTGGCTGAACCCGGTGGACCAGCCGCACAACGGGCTCTTCCAGCCGAGCCTTGATATCCCCGGGGTGTACAAGTACATCCGCACCGCGCAGTCGCCGTGCGCGAACGACACCGCGCGGGTCACGGTGGTGGTCAACGATGCGCCGGATGCCGGTGGCAATGGTGTCAGCATCGTGTGTGACGACGAGAACCCCTTCGGTCTGCTCGGCCTGCTGACCGGCAGTCCGGACCTGAACGGCACCTGGCGCGACCCCAACGGGTCCATCGTGGTGGGCATCTATTTCCCCGGGTCGAGCCCGCCCGGTGTGTACACCTACCGGGTCGGTGGCGTGCAGGCCTGTCCGAACGATTCCAGCACGGTGACGGTGATCGAGAACCACCAGCCGTGGGCCGGTTCCGACGGCGTGGACGAGGTGTGCAGCACTGAGCCGTCCTTCCCCCTGTTCCCGCTGCTGCAAGGCGGGCCCGAGACGGGCGGCACCTGGCGGGACCCGAACAACGGTCCCTTCTCCGGCACCTACGTGCCCGGCATCTCCATCGAGGGCACGTACAGCTACATCCTGTTCGGCGATGCGCCCTGCGTGAACGACACGGCCAAGGTCACCATCTTCGAGAGCGAGCAGCCCTTCCCCGGTGTGGACGCGGCGCGCACCCTGTGCAGCAACGGCCCGCTGGTGGCCTTGTCCACCCTGTTGAACGGTTCGCCCGATCCGGGCGGCACCTGGAGCGGCCCGAACGGGCCGGTGCCCACGGGCAACTTCGATCCGGCCACCGATCCACCGGGGGCCTATGTGTACACGATCCCGGCCGCGGCGCCCTGCGCCACGGTGAGCGCGACCGTGCAGATCACCAAGGTGCCCGCCCCGAACGCCGGACAGTCGGGCTCGTTGGCCGCCTGCGTGGATGCCAATGCCGTGGATCTCTCGGCAGGCCTGAGCGGAGAGGACCCCGGGGGCGTGTGGGCCAACACCAGTGGCCAGGGCGTCCTCACCGGCGGCATCTGGAACGCGACCGGCGTGCCCACGGGCAGCTATGACTTCACGTACACCGTCACCGGCACAAGCCCATGCAGCTCGGCTTCGGCCACGGTCACGGTGCAGGTGGTGCAGGGGTTGGATGCCGGCGATGACAGTGCGGCCGACGTGTGCGAGAGCGAGAGCCTGGTGGTGCTGTTCAGCCTGCTGCAGGGCTCGCCTCAATCCGGCGGTTCGTGGGTGGACGTGGCCGGTTCGGGCGCGATGGTCAACGGGGTGTTCAACGCTTCGCTGGCCGGCGTAGGAGCCTGGCCGTTCGATTACATCCTGGCCCCATCCGCGGCCTGCGAGGGCGATACGGCCAGGCTGGTGGTCACCGTGCTGGAGGGACCCAACGCCGGGTGCTCCAGCGGGCAGACGGTGTGCAGCAACGCCAACTCCTTCCTGCTGATCCAGTTCCTGAGCACCGGGTGCAGCCCCGATGCGAACGGGACGTGGACGGACCCGGACGGCCTGCCCCACAGCGGACAGTTCGATCCTGCGGTGGATCCCTCCGGGCCCTACACCTACACGGTGCCGGCCATCGGCAACTGCCCGCAGGCCCAGGCCACGGTGACCATGACCGTGGAGGCCGCTCCGTTCGCCGGACCGGACACCAGCCTGAGCGTGTGCAGCGACGGCCCGCTCGTGGCCTTGATCTCCCTGCTCCCCGGCGCGGACACCGATGGCGCCTGGCTGGCACCGGGCAACGTGCCCTTCGGCGGTATCTACAACCCCGCCATCCACAACCCCGGGCTCTACGTGTACAATGTGCAGGGCTCCCTGTTCTGCTTCCCTGACCAGGCCACGGTGAACATCACCGAGAACGCGGCGGTGAACGCCGGGTTGGACAATGCGGTCACGGTGTGCTCCTCGCAATCCGCGTTCGTCATGAACGGACAGCTGGGGGGCAATCCCGGACAGGGCGGCTTCTGGCTGGACCCCAACGGCCAGGCGCATGGCAGCAGCTATGACCCGGCCGTGGACGAGCCCGGCGCGTATGACTATGTGATCCTGGGTGCGGGCGTGTGCGCCAACGACACGGCCACCTTGCTGGTGAACGAGGTGCCGGAGCCGCAGGCGGGTACCGGTCTCACCCTGCCGGTATGCGTCACAGAGACCGCCCAGGACCTGTTCGAGGGCCTGCAGGCCCCTTACGATGCGGGCGGGGTGTGGTCCGATCCAGGAGGGACCGGCGCGCTCACCGACAGCTTGTTCGATGCCACCGTGGTGGGTCTGGGCACCTACACCTTCGTTTACACGGTCGCGGGCACCAGCCCGTGCCCGAACGTCCAGACCACGGTCACCGTGGAGGTCTCGGCCGGGATCGACATCGGTACGGGGGCCATCGACACCATCTGCGGCAACGCGTCGTACGATCTGTTCAACTCGCTGCCGGTGGGTACCATCCAGACCGGCACCTGGACCGACAATTCGGGGACGGGTCAGCTCAACGGATCCATCCTCAACGCCGCCCAGTTGCCGAGCGGGGTCAGCTATCCGTTCACCTATGAGGTGCAGACCGTGGCCTGCGGACTTGTTTCGGTCGGTGTCATCATCCATGTGGCGGCGGCGCCCGATGCTGGGGGCAACGCCTCGGTGCAGACCTGCGCGAACGCAGGCACCGTGGACCTCTTTGACGCTCTGACGGGCGCTCCGGAGCCGGGCGGCAGCTGGACCAACCCCTTGGGGGCCGCTCACGACGGGTCGTTCGAGACCGCGACCGATGTGCCGGGCACCTACACGTACACGGTCCAAGGGACCGCGCCATGCACCAATGCCACGGCGACGGTGACGATCACCGTGAACCAACCCGCCAGTGCGGGTGCGGACAGCAGCGTCACCTTGTGCAACACGGAAACGGCCTATGACCTCTTCGCAGCCCTTGCCGGCGAACCGCTGGTGGGCGGCAGCTGGACGGAGCTCAACTCGACCGGCACGCTGACGGGCGCGGCGCTGAACACCACCCTGCTGGGACCGGGCACCTACGGGTTCCGCTATACCGTGCAGGTCCCGGGTTGCACGCCCGTATCGGCCACGGTGTCTGTGACCCTGCTCGAAGGGGTGTCCGTGAGCGGCTTGACGCGCACCTGCAACGAGGAGGACCGCACCTACATCGTGCAGTTCACGATCAGTGGCGGTGATCCGTCCACGTATGCCGTCACAGGCCTTGAAGGCACCTTGTCCACCGTGGCGCCCTACACCTTCACCAGTGCGCCCATCCTCACCAGTCAGGGCTTCGCGTGCACGGTGACCGATGCGAACGGCTGTGCGCCGCAGCTCGTGGATGGGGTGAGCCCCTGCGCCTTCGAGGACGACGTGTTCGTGCCGGGGCTGTTCTCGCCGAACGGGGACGGGGTGAACGAGACCTTCCAGCTGCCCGGCATCGAGGGCTGGCCGGAGAACACGGTCGTGATCTTCAACCGATGGGGTGATGAGGTGTACAGTGCCGCGGGCTACGACAACAGCACGGTGGTCTGGGACGGCACGTCGCAACGCGCGGGCCTATCGGGTCAACTGCCGAGCGGAACGTATTTCTACGTCATCGACCTGGGCGGCGGGCGCGAACCGCTGAAGGGATACGTCTACCTGAACCGATGATACGCCGCCTGTTCGCCCACCTCCTGGTCGTGCTGCTCCTGATGGGCGGGCTGGCCGGTCGCGCGTATGCACAGCAGGATCCCCTGTACAGCCAGTACATGTTCAACACGCTGGCCTTCAATCCGGGGTATGCGGGCAGCGCGGATGTGTTCACGATCATGGCCCTTACACGTCACCAATGGACGGGCTTCGAGGGGGCGCCCAGCACGCAGACGCTGACGCTGCATTCGCCGTTGCCGGTGAACGGACTGGCCTTGGGCGGGACGGTGATGCATGACCGTGTGGGGCCGACGCGGCAGACCGGCGCCTTCCTGGACGTGGCGTACCGCATCCGCACCGGCGAGCGCTCGCGGCTGGCCTTCGGCCTGAAAGGCGGAGTGAACCTCTTCCAGGCCGACCTCGCGGGGCTGAGCACCGTGGAGGTGGACCCGTCCGCGGTGAACATCAGCAGCAAGGCGCTGCCGAACTTCGGGTTCGGGCTCTTCTGGCACGCGCCGCGGTGGTACGTGGGCCTGTCCGCTCCCAAGCTGTTGCAGAACACCCTCACCGAGGCACAGGGCACCGTGCTGACCACCGCACAGGAGGACCGCCACTACTTCCTGCTCGGGGGCGCGGTGTTCGATCTGGGCCGTGACCTGAAGCTGAAGCCCTCGGTGATGCTGCGCGCGGTGGCCGGGGCGCCGCTGTCGCTGGACGTGAACCTCAACCTCCTGCTCCGCGAGCGCATCTGGCTGGGCGGCATGTACCGCGTGGGCAATGCCTTCGGCGTGATGGTACAGTACCAGTTCAACGAACAGTTCCGCGCGGGTTACGCCTTCGACCTCACCACCACCCGGTTGGGCGCTTACAACGCGGGTACCCACGAGGTGATGCTGAGCTACGACCTGAAGTTCACCAAGGGTCGGACCATCTCGCCACGCTACTTCTGAACCATGCGTCCGCTCCGCCTGCTCCTCATGCTCCTGCTGCCACTGCTGTCGGCGGGCGCCGTGTCGGCGCAGGGAGGCGCCGATGCGCGCATCCGCTCGGGGGATCTGCACTTCGCTCAGCTGGCCTACGCGCTCGCCGAGAAGGAGTATCGCGCCGCCGCCGACCTGGGGGCCGTGAACGAGCATGTGTCCAAGCGCCTCGCCGAATGCAACATGAAGCTCGGCAACTCCGAGGAGGCCGAGCGCTGGTACGCCATCGTGGTGAAGTTCCTGAACCGCGAACCCCGTGACCTGTACGCGTACGCGCAGGCCCTCAAGAGCAACGGCAAGTACGATCAGGCCGAGGAATGGATGGACCGCTACCTGGCCACGCGCCCGCCCGAGGGAGGGGCCCAGCGCAGCAACATCACCAGCTTCGCCCGGAAGTTCACCGACCAGCAGGAGCGCTTCACCATCACGCCGCTGACGATCAACACGCGGTATTCGGACATGGCGGCCACCTGGTGCGGTCCCGACCAGGTGATCTTCTCCAGCAGCCGCAATGAGAAGGTCGGCATCCAGCGCCGCGCCGCGTGGAACGACCAGCCCTTCCTGGACCTGTACCGTGCGGCCCGGCAGGCCGATGGGACGCTGGGCGCCCCCACCTTGCTGGAGGGCAAGGTGAACAGCGCCCTGCATGATGGGCCGGCCGTGTGCAGCACCGATGGCAGCACCATGTACTTCACGCGCAACAGCAGCGTGCGCAGCCGCAACGGCATCACCCGCCTGGGGATCTACCGGGCGCGACGCACGGGCCAGGAATGGGGCGGGGTGGATCCCTTCCTGTACAACAACAACGAGTGCTCCGTGGGCCATCCTGCGCTGAGCCCCGATGGCAGGCGCTTGTACTTCGTGAGCGACATGCCCGGCGGCCTGGGGGGAAGCGACATCTATGTGTGCCGCGACCTGGGCGGCCAGTGGGGCGAACCGGAGAACCTCGGGCCGGTGATCAACACCCCGTACAACGAGGTGACGCCGTTCATCGCCGCCGATGGCACCCTGTACTTCAGCAGCGACGGGCATCCGGGCCTGGGCGGCCTCGACGTGTTCGCCGCGCCACCGGCCGACGGCGACCGCTTCACCACGGCCATCAACGTGGGTGCTCCGCTCAATGGCACCAAGGACGACCTGGCCTTCATCATCGACGCCACCGGGAGGACCGGCTACTTCAGCAGCAACCGGCCCGGAGGCATGGGCGACGATGACATCTACGCCTTCGTGATGCACAGTCCGTTGGAGCAGCGCTTCCTGTGCACCGGCGTGGTGATCGACGACGAGAGCGGCTCACCGGTGATCGATGTGGCCGTGGAGCTGCAGGACATGAGCGGCGCCGTGCTGGCCAGCACCAGCACCGATGCCCGAGGTGAATACTCGTTCGGGGTGCAGAAGGACAAGGAGTACCGCGTGGTGGCCCGCATGAAGGGGCGCTACGAGGGCAGCCAGCACCTCAGCACCGAGCAGATCGAGAACCAGCAGATCGTGGCGCGTGACATCCATCTGGTGCCCGATGCCGGGGTGTGGCTGCGGGGCGCGGTGCGTTACAAGGACCGGCTGGGCTTCATCCCGGGCATGACCGTGAGCGTGGTGAACCTCACCAGCTTCTATTCGGAGAGCCAGGTGACCGGCGAGGGCGGCGACTTCAGCTTCCGGCTGCAGGCCAATGAGGAGTTCGAGGTGCTCTTCGAGAAGGCGGGCTACTACAGCCGCAGCGTGTCGGTCTCCTCGATCGGCATCCGCAACAGCGTCATCGACCTCAACGCGGCCTTCGACCTCAGCTTCGAGCCCGTGGAGGTGGGCCGACCGGTGCGCCTCAAGTACGTGAAGTGGTCCGATGACAAGAGCCTCGCGCTCGACCCCGTGGCGCGCACCGAGGTGGACCAGCTGGCCGAACGCCTGAAGGTGAACCCCTCCCTCCGGGTGGAGCTGGCCGTGCACGGCGATGCGCGCGGCGATGGCGAGGCGCAGATGAAGCTCACCCAGAAGCGCGCGCAGGCCATCGTGGACCAGCTCGTGGCCAAGGGGGTCCCGAAGGACCGGGTCACCGCCAAGGGCTACGGTGGCATGCGCCTGGTGAACCACTGCGTGCCCGGGGTGCAGTGCACCGAGGCCGAGCATGCGGAGAACCGCCGCGTGGAGTACACCGTCACCGAGATCCGTCCCTGACCATGAACGCCTTCCTGCGCCTTCTTCTCGCCCCGATCATGCTGTTGACCGGCGTGGCCCTGCCCGCGCAGGAGGCCGGGGTGGAGTGCGACCCGGCCCGGTTCGCCAAGCTCATGGCCGACCGGCCCGGCCAGGTGCTCGACGTGCGCACGCCCGAGGAATGGGCCACCGGGACGATCACCGGCGCGCGCTTCATCGACTTCAACGCCGGCGGCTTCAAGGAGGCCGCCGCAGCCCAGCTGGACAAGGCGAAGCCCGTGTACGTCTATTGCGCCGCGGGCGGCCGCAGCTACCGGGCGGGCAGGCAGCTCAAGGAGCTCGGCTTCACCGAGGTGTACGATCTGGTGGGCGGCATGGGCGCCTGGAAGGAGGCGGGCATGCCCACCGTGCCCTACGCCAGGGACGCGAAGCGATAGCCATCGGTCGACCAGCGGGCCAAGGCCTGCGGGAGAAGGCCGGTGAGGCGATCGGTGGCCTTCGGCACATCGTGGAACACGATGATGGACCCCGGTCGCGCGAGCCTCAGGGTGCGGTCCAGGCACTCCTGCGCCGTGCAGCGCGGATCATAGTCGCGGGAGAGCACGTCCCACATCACCACCCGCAAGCGGCCCTTCAGGGCGGCGAGCTGCGCCGGGGTCAGGCGGCCGTAAGGCGGGCGGAAGAGCGGTCCGCCAAGGACCTGCTGGCCGCGGAGCACGTTGCGCAGGTAGGGCCTCAGCGGCGTGCGCCAGCCGTCGGGATGGTCCCAGGTGTGGCCGCCCACGCCGTGGCCTTCGGCGCGGAGGCGCTCCACCAGGTCGGGCCGTGCCATGGCGCGATCGCCGCGGCAGAAGAAGGTGGCGTGCGCGCCCACCGCCGCCAGCTGGTCCAGCACCCACGGGGTCACCTGCGGGTCGGGCCCGTCGTCGAAGGTGAGGTACAGCACCCGCTCCCGCGGGGGCATGCGCCACAGCACCCCCGGCATCAGCGCGCGCAGCGGCCAGGGCGGGCGGGTGGGCACCACGGCGTCAGAAGCGCATCTTGCTGGTCTTGCGCCCGGCGCCCTCCAGCTCCATCAGCTTCTGCTCGTAGGCCTCCTCGGCGGCGTCCATGCGTTGCTGCAGGCGGTCGGCCAGCTCCTGCTGCTTGTGGATCACCTTGGCGGCGGTGACGATGCGGTCCATCACCGCGTGGGTGATGGCCATCTCGTTGCTCACCTTCTCGGCGAAGCGCGGCTCCAAGCGGGTGTACCAGGCCAGGTTCTCCTCCATGATGGTGAAGAGGCGCTCGGCCAGTTCGTTGGCCTTCTCGGTGCCACCGGCCTTGTAGAAGGATTCGATCACCGGCAGCATGATGCGGTCGAACGGCACGTTCCGCTCGGGCATCTTCTCCATGGTGAGGTCCAGCACCTTCAGTGCGTCCTCCTTGCGCCCCTCGTCGGTGAGCGCGTCGGCCAGGCTGCTGAGCTGCAGCCGCAGGTTGGTGGTCATCCGCAGGATGTTCTCGTCCAGGTAGATGTCCTCCTGGCTGTCCATGTTGCCCCACACGAACTTGTTCATCACGTTGTCGAACATGACATCGGTGCCCACGCGCCCGCTGAGGTTGGGGTTGTCGTTCTTGGTGAAGATGGGCACCAGGCGGTAGGTGAGGCCTTCGAGCTGGAAGTGGTTCTGCAGGTTGAGGTAGCTGTCCGGCCCGGTGGTGACGGCGAAGTAGATGGGACGGTCCCAGTTGAAGTTGGCCAGCAGGTCCAGCACCATCAGCTGGTTCTTCAGCAGCACCTGCTTGCCGATCTGCCAGTCCACGTTGTCCACGATGAGGGCCGTGTCCTTCAAGGCCACGGTGCCGTTGTCCACCACCTTGGCGCTGTCCACCGGGATGCGGAACCGGTTGGTGGGGAAATAGGCGTCCTTGGTGCCTCGTTGGAACAGGGTCTGCATGTTGCGGTCGTTGGCCACGAAGTCCATGGCGGCCTTCACGTCCACGTAGACGCCCTTCTGGTTCTGGCTTGGGATCACGGCCACGATGTCGCGGGTGCCCTGGCGGTACTTCTCGGGGGCCAGGCCGAAGGGTACCGGTGCGCTCTCGTAGGCCTGGCGCCGCATCTGGTCGATGTACCAGTCGGTGTTCAGCAGGCTCAGGTTCACGATGCGGATGTCGGTGCGGATGCCCTCCACCTCCTGGGCGTACCACAGGGGGAAGGTGTCGTTGTCGCCGTTGGTGAAGAGGATGGCGTTGGGGGCGCAGCTGTTCAGGTAGTCGCTGGCCAGGTCGCGCGCCGGGGTGCGGATCGAGCGGTTGTGATCGTTCCACTCCTCGCCCAGCATGTGCAGGGGCACCAGCAGGCCCAGGGCGGAGGCCAGCAGGGCAGGCACCCGTTCGCCGCGTGTGGCCCTGCCCAGCACGTGGAAGAGCGCAAGGGCGGCGCCGCCGGCCACCGCCAGGTAGAAGATGGAGTAGCTCACGGCGTGGTCGTCGCCGCTGAGGGTCTCCACCAGGAACTTGAGCAGGCCCAGGCCCAGGCCGCCGCCCACGGCGTACAGCAGGTCGCGCTGGCTGAGCGAGCGCGCCGCATCGAAGAGGGCGTACACGCCCAGGCCGATCCAGATGGCGAAGGCGTAGAAGCTGCCCACGTAGGCATAGTCGCGCTCACGCGGCTGCAGCGGCGTCTGGTTCAGGTAGATCACGATGGCGATGCCCGTGAAGAAGAACAGCAGCATCACCACCGTCCAGTCGCGCAGGTGACGGAAGAGCTGGTACACCAGGCCGATGACGCCCAGCAGCAGCGGCAGCAGGTACAGTTTGTTGTAGGCCTTGTTCCAGGTGAGGCTGCTGGGCAGGTCCTTCTGGGTGCCCAGGCGCTGCTCGTCGATCAGGTCGATGCCGGTGAGCCAGTTGCCGTCCACGATGTTGCCGTGGCCCTGCACGTCGTTCTGGCGGCCGGCGAAGTTCCACATGAAGTAGCGCCAGTACATCCAGTTGAGCTGGTAGTCCACGAAGAAGCGCATGTTCTCCCCGAAGGTGGGCTTGTTGATGATCGTCGGCTTGCCCTCGCGGTCGGTGGTGCGGATGGGCACGCCCTTGAAGCGGCTCCAGGTCTTGTACTCCTCCACGTGGCCGCGCTGGTTGCTGTACATGCGGGGGAAGAGCATGGTGAAGCGCGGGTCGTAGACGGGTTCGGTGCCCTTGCGGGGGTCGGTGATCACGTAGGCGTGGTCGATCTCGTGGCCGGGATTGGCCTCCAGCCAATGCTGGGCGGTCCAGCGGTCGTAGAACTGCTTCACGGGGCGGCCGCCCTTGGTGGCCTGCCAGGTGGCAGTGTGGACCGGGGTGCCGTCCTCGCGCTCGTTGCTCAGCTCGCTGTCCCAGAACTGGCCGAGCAGCAGGGGGCGGTCGCCGTACTGTTCGCGGTTCAGGTAGCTCAGCAGGTTGAAGACGTTCTCCGGGTTGTTCTCGTCGATGGGCGGGTTGGCCGTGCTGCGGATCACGATCAGGGCGTAGGTGCTGTAGCCCACGATGATGACGGACACCCCGAGGATGATGGTGTTGACGATGTCGCGGCCCTGGCGCTGGCTCCACAGCAGGCCCCACACGATGAGGCCCACCAGCAGCAGGCCGTAGACCAGGTTGCCGGTGTTGAAGGGCAGGCCCATGTCGTTCACGAAGCGCAGCTCGAACCAGCCGGCCATGCTCACCAGGCCCGGGATGATCACCGCCTGGATGGCGCCCAGGATCAGCGCGCTGATCACCAGGGTCCACAGCACGCCCATCGGGGTCACCTTGTGCTTCTTGAAGTAGTACACGAAGGCGATGGCCGGTATGCACAGCAGGTTCAGCAGGTGCACGCCGATGCTCAGGCCCATCAGGTAGGCGATGAGGATGAGCCAGCGCTTGTTGTGGGGCTGGTCGGCCTCGCTCTCCCACTTCAGGATGGCCCAGAACACGATGGCCGTGAAGAAGCTGGAGAGGGCGTACACCTCGCCTTCCACGGCGCTGAACCAGAAGCTGTCGCTCCAGGTGTAGGCCAGGCTGCCCACCAGGCCGCTGCCGAGGATGGCGATGGTGCGGCCGGCGGTGAGGGCCTCGCCATCGCGGGTGGCCAGCTTGTGGGCCATGTGCGTGATGCTCCAGAACAGGAACAGGATGGTGAAGGCGCTGGCCAGGGCGCTCAGGACGTTGATGGCCACCGGCACCTGCTCGGGGCTGACGAAGGCGCTGAAGGCGCGGGCCAGGATCATGAACAGGGGGGCGCCCGGCGGGTGGCCCACCTCCAGCTTGTAGGCCGTGGCGATGAACTCCCCGCAATCCCAGAAGCTGCTGGTGGGCTCGATGGTGGCGATGTAGGTGATGGCGGCCACCAGGAACACGAGCCAGCCGGTGATGATGTTGAGGCGCTTGAAGTCCATGCGGGGAAAGGTCCGGGGGATGAGGCCTGCCTACCCGCCACGGGATCAGGGGGTTCCGGCAAGGCGAGGGCGAAAGTACCGAAAGGCGGCGGGAGGGGGGCGTGCGGGGTGCTCCGGCGGTGGACCGGGTGGGCGCCAGGGCCCCCCCCGAGGCCTCGGACCGTCCCCTTGCGCCGGGTTCGGCGTCAATGCCTACTTTTGCCGCGCTTTGGCGGAACCCCACCCCCGAAGCCCAGGTGCACCGATGGCCGATGGTGTAACTGGCAACACGTCTGATTTTGGTTCAGAAGAGTCCAGGTTCGAGCCCTGGTCGGCCAACTCGAGGTCCGGAGCCCCGCGATGAGCGGGGCTTCGTGTTTAATGGGCCGGACAGGGCGAGAAGTTCATCCCGCCGCCCGGTGGCGGGAAGCCCTGGTCGGCCAACTCGAGGTCCGGAGCCCCGCGATGAGCGGGGCTTCGTGTTCAATGGGCCGGACAGGGCGAGAAGTTCATCCCGCCGCTCGGTGGCGGGAAGCCCTGGTCGGCCAACTCGAGGTCCGAAGCCCCGCGATGAGCGGGGCTTCGTGGTTGAGGGGGGCAGATCCTCCTGCGCACACCTCCAGGTCAGCATTCGGAGGGTCACTCCACCACCAGCTTCGTGCCGGCCGACCACGTGTTCGGATCGGCCAGGTGGAGGTGATACAGCCGCACTCAGTACGCTTCGGAGGACTCTCGTGTGCAAGGCTGGAGTTGAGCGATCCCTAGAGGGGGCCTTACGGCTCCACGATCAGCGTTCGGCTCCATGTGCGGTGGGTTCGATCGGTGAGGCCGATGAGGTAGGGCCCGGCGGGCAGGCCGGTGAGGTCGAGGACGGCCTCGGTGCCTTGATGCGTGGAGTGGCGCACCTCACGGCCGGTCCCATCGAACAGGCGCAGCTGGTAGTTGCCCGGCCGTGCCCACCGCACCGTGGTGCTCGTGTGGGCCGGGTTGGGGTACACCTCCAGCTTCACCGGTTCCTCCACCTCACGCACCCCCACATCCAACCCGTACAACCGGCTCACGAAGCGCTGGGTGCTGTCGTTGACCGTGCCGTCGTCATAGCCATGGTAGGCGCCGCAGATGTAGAATCCTCCATTGACCGGGTCAGGCGCAATGCTCTCCACGGAACTATAGGGGAAGCCCATATACTCATAG